>CABWZU010000019.1:0-21686 GCA_902510115.1 uncultured Gammaproteobacteria bacterium
TGCGTGCCATTGGATATTATTATTTTGAGGTTCTGCTCCTATGTTATTTATCGCTTTACGTGCCTCTGCATAAATTTTTTCAGAGTTATATAAAATGTGCAGTTTTTCATAACGAGAAATAATCGCAGATATCTTCGCAAAGGTTGATTCGTATTCTTTTTCCCAATATCCAGGCCATTGAATCCAAATTGCTTCTTGAGTCTCCCATTCAGCTGGAACACGTTTTGTTGTCTTGTTAACTTCATTTGCAAGAGCATTAAACCCAATCACCGAAAGTAAAAATACTATTGAGATAGACCAAATTTTATTTTTTTTTATTGTTGTATTTCTGTTGTCCATTTTTCCCATTTTAAATAAAGAAAGAATATTACTTCACACATCAAACGAAATTTGGACTTTCAAGTATTAAGCCCAAATATAATAGAGCTTTTGAATGGTGTAACAATAATCTTATATGTTTAAAATTTCAAAAATAAGTTATTTTTTATCCTTAATAGTTATGATTTCTATTAACTCAAAAGCGCTTGCTGTTGAAGACCTTTCATTTCCTTTTAATTCAGATAGTGGAAGGTACTGGCAATATATTAGTGACCAAGTTATGGGTGGTATTTCTGATGGTGAAGTTACTCTTGAGCAAGATGGAGAAATGTATTATGCAAGACTTACAGGTAATGTAAGTACAAGGAATTATGGGGGTGTTATCCAATTACGCACAGGAATTTCATTTACAAATTCTGAAAAAGATGGAAAAAATATTCAGGGCGTTCGTCTCAATGTAAGAGGTAATGGTGAAACTTATGATATCCATATATTAACAAATGATATGGCTTATTATGGAGATTTTTATTCTGCAACCTTCCAAGCTAATTCTGAATGGAAAATGATTGACTTACCTTTTAATACATTTAAACGTAAGCGTTACAATTCTTCAAAGTTAGATGCTAAAAATATAAGAAGCTTTGCTATTGCAGCTTATGGCCGTGATTTCATATCTGATGTTTCAGTCTCAACAATAGAGTTTTACTATTAGAAAAAAAATGATAACAAAAGCGAAATTTGGACTTTAGTTCAAAATTAACTTCACGTAATCTTTTTGTAAAGAACGTCTAAACTCCACTTAATAGATTTTTATTTATTCTAGAATTGCATTTCTTTAATTAACTTGGGAATGACAAAATGAAAAAATTACTCTCTATAGCTTTTATGATTTTACTCTTGCCTTCTATGGCTTATGCTGGGTCATGTCCAATGCTAAAGTCAGAAGTTGAAGATAAAATTGCAATGCTAGACCAAACAAAGCATGCAACTTTAATTAGTTTTGCTCTTATGCTTCACGAGCAAGGTGTCAAAGCGCATGACTCTGGTGATCATGGCTTGTCAGAAGACTTACTTAATGGTGCTTTAAGATTGTTGGATGTCTAATACATAAATAATATGATAACTGTGCCTTAATTTATTAAGGCACATTTTTTTAAACTTCCAGGGTGCCAAGGAGCCCCCTTTAAATCCTCAGCCAGATTCACCATCCCCCATACAAAAAATGAAGTTTGGACTTTAGTTTTATTTGACTTATAATCCATTTATGAGGTCGCTCACTTTAGTACTAACAG
Organism: uncultured Gammaproteobacteria bacterium; assembly: GCA_902510115.1. Taxonomy (GTDB): domain Bacteria; phylum Pseudomonadota; class Gammaproteobacteria; order PS1; family Pseudothioglobaceae; genus Pseudothioglobus. The sequence continues at coordinate 1,611 of CABWZU010000019.1, forward strand.
GATTTCTTTTAGCAACACTTATTCAATTATGGTGGATGGGAGTATGAAAAATCTACTCCTACTTCTATAAGTGATTAAAAACGATGAATAGGATAAAAGTATTTTGTCTATTGATAACTTTGTTAATGTTTCCAGTCATGAGTAATTCAAGCGTGAAAATAGATTTAGAAGATTATATTAATTCATTTTCATGGGTCAAAAGAATAGTTCTCTTTATTGCAAAAGATATTGATTTTATTAATGAGACCGACGATTTTTTTAAAACAAATAGCTGTGAAAATGAAGAAAGAAATTTGAAGTATATTAGAATTGTGGGAGATGAGATAGATAAATATAATATTCCAGATAGATATAAGAATAAATATGGCATTTGGTTAATTGGTTATGATGGCGGAGATAAATCATATTCAAATGACGCCTCATTACTAAAAGTAATTCACAACATTATTGATACAATGCCAATAAGAAAAAGTGAAATGACTGACCAAAAAGAAAAATGTAATTAAGGTTTATTATAGGATTACTTTCACACTTTTCATTCTATTATGTAGTGAGATTATTAAGCCTCATTTGAGTTTATATGGGAAGATGCTATAAGCAAATCAATTGAAAGTAAATGATATGAAAAAACTACTTGAACGTCTAGAGTTTTGTAAGTTGCCACCTCCTCAAAGACGGAGTCTGCCTTTCGAATGCTACTGGGAGGACTCAATCTTGACCCAGGAACAAGAGCGTATTTTTTCTAATCAGTGGCTTGGGTTGGGCAGGTCCGATAGGCTAGAAAATCCAGGAGAATATGAGGTATTTGAGCTTTGTGGCCAAGCCTTAATTTTGATACGTGATCAAGACAAAGAATTGAAACTTTATGCAAATACTTGTCGCCATAGAGGCGCAAAACTATTGGATGGAAGTGGCCAATGTCAAGCTATCAGCTGCCCTTTCCATGGATGGACTTACTCACTAGATGGTAATTTAAAGTACGCTAAAACAATGGCAGAAAACCCCAGTTTTGATTTTGCAGAGCACTCTTTAATAGAGTACAAATTAAAAGAATTTCAGGGGTTTCTATTTGTTTTTATAGGAAATAAGCCAACAGATTTATCTAATGAACTTGGTAATTTTGCTGAGTTACATCAGCCTTGGTCTATGAATGAATTAGTTACAACTAGGCGTGCAACGTTTGAGGTTCAGTGTAATTGGAAAGCATTTTTAGATGTCTTTAATGAATACTACCATTTGAATAATATACATCCAACTAGCATCGATAATCTTTATAACAAACCTGAAGAAGCAGATAAAACAACGGGAGATTTTGCAAGTCAATTTGGATTTACCACAGGCACAGGGGCACTTCTAGAGGCAGATCAAATTAATGCTTTACCGATAATGGAAAATTTGGAGGCCCCCTGGAGCCTTGGAGCAAGATACAGCTGGATCTTTCCAAATATGACTTTTGCAGCAAGTCAAGAAGCAATTTGGGTCTATGAAGCAACCCCGATTACTTCAACGAGTTGTTGTGTTAGACAAAGTATTTGTTTTCCAAAAAATACAACAACACTTCCTGGTTTCAAAGAAAAGTCCCAAGCATATTATCAGCGACTTGATGATGCGTTAGACGAAGATATTGCCGCACTTGAAAATCAACAGAAGGGCCTCAATAAGTCCACTTCTCTTCAGGGGCAATTCTCAACATTAATGGAGGCAAATGTTGCAACTTTTTCAAAATGGTATGCCAATAAAATAATATAAGAGCTTTGGACCTGAGTTAAAACTACCTTATACTGAAATTATGGTATACCTAGTCAAAATGATTCTGCTTACATTCGTATTCGTAATGGTCGGCATGTATATGGGTTGGATAGTTATTTAAGAAACGTTAGTTTCTAAATAACTTATTTCAGCCTGATAGGAAATAAGTTATTTGGTTGCCCAGATAGCTTCCTTAATGGCAGGAATCAGAATCGAAGGTGTAGGCCAATCTTCACAATGTTGATAACGATGAGCGAGGTGAATTATGCCTGATTGATCAACGACAAATTCACCAGGCAGCTGCCATGGACTATCTACTAATCCGCCATCTGTACCATGACGTGACTTCTGCAATTCTGCTCCAGTCTCATAATCGATATGAAGATACTCATCAGGTGCGTCATAGACTATTTGAGAAGGCTTGCCTTCTAATAGGTCATAGGCTTCATAGACACTATATGTTGGGTCACATAAGACAGAACAAGGTATGCTGTTTCTTTGGCTGTATTCTTTTGAACGCTCAGGCTCGCCTTGACCAATTACTACGACAGAAGCACCTAACTTAATGTAATCGGCATATTCATTTTTTAGACTATTAGCGCGATCAACCCCACAACTACAACCATAGTGCCTCCAGAACATAATTAAGGCTGGGCCATTACTCCAAAAATCGCACAAATGAACTGATTTTCCGGATGTATCTTGCAATTCAAAATCAGGGGCCAAGTCCCCAACTTGGAGCGGCACTTTATCCCATCGAAGGCGTGTTGGTCCTTTTTTCCAAAGATCTAACCACTCTTTTTCAGCAGCTTCGATTTGGTTATCTACTATTGATTTCATATTTACCCCTTTTTAACTAGTTATGACACTTTTATTATAGCTCAGAACAATTGACCTCTTGGCGAATAAAACGAAATTGAGATTCTTTATCTAAACTACTTCTAATCTTCATCTAACTTTATTTCTGCCTAATTAAAATTCTATTTTTCAAATGATTAACAGTTAAAAAAAAAGATTTATGGAAACTAAACTAGTCCTCTGGATAACTGCATGTATGGCATTTATGCTCAGTTTTATGTACGTGACCGTTAGCTTTATTGCTAGGTTTGTACAATATTAAATTTAAGGATTTAAACAATGACACTTGCAAAATACAATACAAAAAATGGCTCTCCAAATCATAGGCGAAAGTCTAAAAGAGCATTAAAAACAGAATTTAAAGAGCTTAGAAACATGGAGTTAATGATGGACAACCATCTTAAAGATGCCTACCTTGATAATCTTTCCTTTTTAAAAGACGGGCTAAGAGGAAATGAGATTATTTAAAAACTTGTTGACGGTTGTCGGCTATTTGTTCTTGACAGTTTTTATGTATGTCGCTGTTACAAATATTTAATTAGATCTTTTTATTAAAAATGATTTTATCGCAACGATTATCCCAATGATGACTAGCAGATAGGTTAGGCTGGACATAACCCATTTGAAGGAGTTTATCCCAGAGCCAACGGAGACTAATGATTGGGTTATTGAGCCGGAAGCCACATAGCTTTGTATCATCAAAAGTTCAGAAAAGTTCTCGGACCAATCTGCAATCATTCCAAGTATTGGAATCACTAAATAAATTTTCTTATTAAGCAGATACAAAATCCAAGAGCCATACATCCACGTATAAATCATAGCAAAAATGATATCCCAGACTTTGAGAAACTGGCTGTAGCAAAGCAGCTGCTCCTGATTTCTAGCAGCAAAGAAATCTTGAACCATCGCCAAGGTGTAAGAAAAAGACAGGCCAAGGGAATTTGAGCCATTATCAAGCCTAAAGCACCCAGATAATGGATTTAACACAAGGGATATGTACAGGATAAATGCTAGAGTCGACCCTAGTGCAAAATACAGGATAGATTTATTTTTTTGGTTACCAATATCTATACTCATAGCCTCTATTCCTATTGAATTCAAATAGTCATAACTGACTAATCTAAAATAAATATACACTATGTTTAAAATGTTTTATTTGAATAAAATATAATTGACATATGAATAAAAATACTGTCTCAGCAGCTGAACCTGAATATTCCTTACTTGTAAAACTCCTTGATGATTATCAAAACAAGAGATTTGACGATGCTGAAAAGTCAGCGTCTCTTATCACTGAGCAGTTTCCTGAACATCCATTTGCTTGGAAGCTTTTGGGCGCACTACTGAACCAAACTGGAAGAGTTTCAGAGGCATTAATAGCATGCCAAAAATCAGTTTTACTGGATAAAAATAATGCAGAGGCTCATAATAATCTTGGACATACACTCTATAAGTTGGACAGATTAGAAGAGGCCGAGTCAAGTTATAGGAAGTCTATTGAGATAGACCCTAAAAACGCCTTAGCTCATTACAATCTAGGCCAAGCTCTTGGAAAGAGAGGGAATTTAGAGCAATCAGAGATATCTTATAAGGAGGCAATAGCTTTGAGGCCAAATTATATTGAAGCTTACAATAACTTAGGCATCGTTCTCAAAGGCCAAGGTCGGCTGGAGGAGGCAGAAGGGTTATCGAGGCATGAGATAAATCTGAATAAAGTCAGCAATAAAAAATCTGATGAAATTGATTCTTCATCTATTTTTCAGAACCCTAAGCCTCTAGAGTATTCTAATCTTTACAGGAGAGGAATGGGCACTGAAAATGTTGGAGGGTTTCTTAGATCAATGGCGCATATGTTACGTCCAAATAGAGTTTTAGAGATTGGTGCAGGATATACCACTCCTTTTTTACTTCAAGCCCTTGTTGATAATAGTAGGATATTTGATGATGGAAATCTTCAAGAATCTTATTTTGAAAGTTATTCATATGACCCAAAACTGGTTGTAATTGATGACATGTCTCTTGGGGAGTTGTCAAAAAAGCCTGGTATGAATGATATCATCTCATCAAAATATGTTGAGTTTATTCATGGAAAATTTGAAGATAAGTCGAAAATTTTATTTGAAAAATATGGATATTTTGATTTTGTTTGGTTTGATTGCGGAGGGCCAAAAGAATATGAGGTTTTTCTAGAGAAATATTGGCATATATGCTCACACTTCATTTTTTTTCACTTTACTTACTATAATGGCAGTCCAAACAAGATACACGAGATAATTGATAAAAATTTACAAGGAGAGTTAGAAGTTTTTGATATTGTTGAGCCTCACAAGAAAAGGCAGGGTAGTGTTACTATGGTGAAAAAAATTGATTACAATCATGAAAGAAAATAGCAAGGCGTCATCTGAACCTGAATATTCCTTACTTGTAAAACTCCTTGATGATTATCAAAACAAGAGATTTGACGATGCTGAAAAGTCAGCGTCTCTTATCACTGAGCAGTTTCCTGAACATCCATTTGCTTGGAAGCTTTTGGGCGCACTACTGAACCAAACTGGAAGAGTTTCAGAGGCATTAATAGCATGCCAAAAATCAGTTTTACTGGATAAAAATAATGCAGAGGCTCATAATAATCTTGGACATACACTCTATAAGTTGGACAGATTAGAAGAGGCCGAGTCAAGTTATAGGAAGTCTATTGAGATAGACCCTAAAAACGCCTTAGCTCATTACAATCTAGGCCAAGCTCTTGGAAAGAGAGGGAATTTAGAGCAATCAGAGATATCTTATAAGGAGGCAATAGCTTTGAGGCCAAATTATATTGAAGCTTACAATAACTTAGGCATCGTTCTCAAAGGCCAAGGTCGGCTGGAGGAGGCAGAGGAGGCATATAGTTTTGCAATTAAAATGAATCCAAGCTTCAATGCAGCTTATGTTAACCGTGGCCAATTATTCTTTGAAAAAGGCGAATTTAACAAGGCTTTAATAGATTTTGATTTGTGTGATAATGAAAGATCTAGGGCGCGGGCATTATATGCTTTAAATGCATTGGGCTTAAATCAGGAAATCTATAACAGAATAGAGTGCGAATCTAAGAATGATAGAGAAAATTTGCGAATTGCTGCAATCGCATCTTTTTTGGAAGAAAGAGATAAAAAAGAATATCCCAATAATTTTTGTAAAAATCCTTTGGATTTTCTCTATTTTTCAAGTATCTCATTACATCAAAATGATTCAGATGAATTTGTTCACAATCTTATTGATGAGATTCTTAAAGTAAATGCCACTTGGGAGCCATTTAATAGATCCACAAGTAAAGGATTTCAGTCAACTCAAAATTTATTTGATAATGCTTCTAGGCAAATAAGCTTGCTTGAGTCCATAATATATGATGAACTAGATTCATACTTCAATAAATTTGAAAATGAGGAATGTACTTATATTCAAAAGTGGCCATCCGAAAAAAAATTAGTTGGTTGGCATGTTGTATTAAAACAGCATGGACATCAAAACGTTCATATTCATCCTTCTGGTTGGCTTAGTGGGGTAATCTATTTAAAGGTAGTTCAAGGTCGTCACAAAAATGAAGGAGCAATTGAGTTTGGTTTGAATGGAAAACACTATTCACATCCGGACTCACCAACATTGTTATACCAACCAAAAATGGGTGATATTATTTTTTTCCCATCCTCACTCCATCATCAAACCATTCCATTTAGTTCTGATGGGGAGCGAATTATTATTTCTTTTGATTTAAAGCCAGAATAAAATCTAGTTTGAACCTTCTAATTTTTGTTTAACGGTTTAAATAATTCTGGACAAATTAATTTACAAAGTCAAATTGATCTAATCACGTATTTTATTGTTTATTCATTTATTAAATTAACTCCAAATCTTCACAGAGCTTCATTTATCTTGCAACTAAAATTTCTAAATGAAAAGTCTAACAGTATTCATAACTTTGTTCAGCCTCAGCGCAAATGTAGTTGCAAAAAGCTTGGATGGCTGGTCGAATGAAGATCTATGCAGATGGTTAGATGCTGTCCAAGTCCCAGATCCAATTTTATTGGAAATTGAAATCAGAGATTTAGTATGCCTAGCTAATCCTGAAATCATCGAAGTCTCAATTAAGGAGCCTGTTTCTTCAGAACACGGAACATTGTTTCCTTCACCTTCTTCTCAAAACAACTCTCATAAAAATACAGGAAGCGGCATAAGATTTATTTTCAATTACAAGTTCAAACTTTAAATAAAGCCATGAGTGGTCAAAGAAGATTTTTAAAGGTTTGGGCAAGAACAGTTGGGATGCCAATCGGCCTCAATGATGAGGATAAGCCTGAGTTTTTACCAATTGCCCAGACAGATGTGAAGAAAGCGCTCCTCTTTAGAACGTTTTGGATTGTTCTGCATGTCGTTACATGCCTGCTTATTATCGCTGGAAATGGCAGAGTGCTATCGTGGTGGTAAACGAATGAAAAAAATAGTAATTTTGTTTTTTGTAGTTCTTGCTTCATTAGCTACTTATGCCCAAGACAATCTTCAGTTTCCAATTGAGCCAACTATGGCAAAAGAATGGAAATATCTTAGTGATCAGGTGATGGGCGGTGTTTCTGAGGGGGGTACCTCATTACTGCAAGATGGAGATCTGTATTATTTAAGACTAACTGGGGACGTCAGCACAAGGAATAATGGAGGGTTTGTACAATTTAGATCAAAAATATCACTATTCAATAAACCAGAGATGTTCCAGTTGATCCATAAAGCTGATAAAGACGGTGAAGGTCTTGAGGGGGTTAGGTTAAATGTCAGGGGTAATGGTGAGACCTACCATGTCATGATTCGAACTTATTTCACTTGGTCACCGAGTGACTATTATTACCACACATTTGACACAAGCCCCAACTGGCAGCAAGTGGATTTGCCGTTCAAAAAATTTAAGAGTTCAAAATACAGAGATCGAGGTATAGAAGTTGATCAAATAAGAGACTTTGCTGTAGTTGCCTATGGTCGAGATTTTCAGTCTGATGTTTCAGTCTCTGAAATTAGTTTTTATTAATCACAAGTTTGGCAAAAAATTACTCACCAAGCTCAAGGGAAATTATTAGATTTCTTCTTCTTTTCTTTGATCCAGCGGACCCTTTTTCGCCAAAGCTTATAAGAACTCGGTTTGAGGTTTGCCTGCATAATGCGTTTAACTTCAGGCTCTTTGATTCCTATCTCTCTTTCAATATCTGAGAAAGTGACATCATCGCTCCAGGCCATCTCTATGACTTCGTTTATATTAATCATATTGCATTATCTGTATTCATTAGTATTGGTCTTCCATCTGGTGTATTCAAGGGGATAATTTGTCCATTGTATTTTGCACAAAGAGTGGGGCTATTGTGTTTGTTGTCTCCAAGATTGACCTCAAGATCGACTAATACTAACTCAGCGTCCAATAACTCTAATATTTTCATTGCTTCTCCTCAAATGTTTTATTTTCTATTGCTTGATCTGGCTCAATATTTTTTAGAGCAGAATCAATTAAATCGCATTCTTGTGTAAAAATCTTATCATCATTGGTGTGACTGAGTAAATCAGGCGATGTTAAGATGAGTTGATCCTTTAGAGGATATGATGAGGCATAATGAATGTATTTTTTTATGTCTTCAAAGGGTCTAGTTGTTTTAATAAGATTTCTTTTTGAAAGCTCTGAAGCCAGGTAATGCAGCGAGGTCCAAGACATGCCATCTGCGAGCTCCCAAGTATAATCAAATGTGCCTTTGATGTATCCAACTTCCAATAATGCGCTGAAAAGTTTATAGGCAAATCCCTCGCCATAAGGGCTCTCTTTACTGTTTCTAATGATCGGTACCCTGTCCTCTAAATAGTGATTTTTATAAGCCCATTCATTAAATTTTATTGATGAGAGTCTATCACTAAAATCTGAAGGCTGACCTCTTGTGGCAAGCCTTTCAATAAGGACATATTCCTCTTTCTGTTTTAAAAACCATTCAAGATGCCCATAATCATCATTGGAATATAAGTTGCTATTGATAATGAGATTATTTCCTTGATAGTCTTGATACTCGATGCTATCTGTCTCAAATAATCTCTCACTAAGACTAAAGTTTTCAAAGCCTGTCGTGCCTTGTACCGATGGGCTTAGCCCAAGCAGTACAAAGAGCGCCTCCTCTATTCTAGTCATTTGTGTTTGAGAGACTCTCCTCATATCAAAGCGTTCTCTCTCTAACTTATTGAGCCTAAATTGCCATGTTTGATAGTATTTATCACAGACTTTAGAAAAAACTGAAAATGATTTGTCCAGCTCATACGATGCCCAAGTTCCACTCTGCTCATTATCACTATTTCCTTCTATTGATGGAAGAGATGTTATCGACTCATCTTGAATCGATAGGCTCTTAGGATTATAAAAACAATGATATTCTGAAATTTCAATCCATCCATGTTGCAAGTAGATTTCTCTCCACTTTTCAAAAGATATATTATTCTTTTGAATTTCACCAAATGCTCTCTTATTTGATTTCTCTTCCCAGTAATCAGCAATATTTTTAACGAGCTTAAGTTCATCCCTAAGCTCATTTATGGTTGCATGAGTAGGTGCACGAGTAACGGTTAGTTTCATTTCACCATTAAACTTTTTGCGTGATATATCAATCATGAAATAAACTGTTCATATAAACAACACTAAATTTACATATAAAACTCAAAAAAATAACATATATTTGGTGTTTTTTTTATCAATATTCAATTCTTATGAAAAAGATATATTTAATTTTTTTTGTTTCTAGTTTAATAACACCTTCATACGCAGGATATTTTGATGATTGGTCCAATAATGACCTTTGTGGGTGGATGAACTCCTCATCTGTCCCACAAAATATTCAAACAGAGGTATCTAATAGAGGGTTGTTGTGTTATGCAGGTTTCGAGGTTAATGAATTGCCAATTGTTAAATCTAATATAGGAAAATATGGGACTAGTTTTCCTTCACCAGACCCTAATTTAATTGAGAAGCTGAATTCTATGCATAAGCTAGGACCTAAGTCGAAAATGGGCGGCTATTAGATTAAAGATTTTTAAATAGTATTAATTTTATAAAACTATTCTCTGAGTCTAAATGGTGGATACTCATCCGTAGTTAATAAAAGTGCGAATGTACTTACTCTCAGCGTCCATCTTAAAAAGCCTTCAACGAAGTGAAATATTCCTTTTGGGTATTTGCCTGTAAACAAGATGGCAAATAATGTAACAATCGTTGAGAGCACAACACCAATAAAAAGAAAGATAAGGATAATGATATGAGGGATTACAAGTATCCATTTAACAAGTGGCATCCACCTATTTAAATCATTCTTCACATCAGGATAAGGGATATTTATCTGAACTGACTGATCATGATCTGTTGAAGGATACTCATCTCTCATGAGAAAAACATAAGCCGCAATTCTGTAGGCAAATTTCGTGATGCCAACATTCCACTCGAACCACCATCTTGGGTATTTTTCTTGGAAGAGTATCATCATTGCAATAGCTAATGACAGAGCTTCAGCATAGGTTGATATAAGAGCCAGAATTATGACAATTGGAATAACGAGAATCAGCCTAAAGATTGCGGTTAGACGATTAGAGGATTCTGTGTAGTCAATTTTTAGCTTTACTGGGTATTCTTTCATGTTTATTTAATCCTTTTATTTAAAAAACTCCAAATAGATGATATAGCCCAATATGGTTAACCATATTAAACCTAATTGATTATTAACTTTCTTAGAGTTTTGCTCAATTTTTTCAAAGCTTTTATCAATAATACTCACTTCACCTAACAACTGATTATTTTCATTCGTCATTTTGATTTCTCTTAAATGTTTCGTTGAATATGGCATCCACCCGTCTATTAAATTCATCTTGAGTATAGAGATCTATAAATAATCCCTGCACGTACTCCTTGAATTTTCGAGTTTTTTCTTGATGTTTGATAAGCTCCTCTTGAGTATCTTTTATTTTTGGATCTAGCTCTGATATTTCCATTACTTCCTCCTGATAAAAATTACTGGTGTATAAAAAAAACATCTTGTATCTCCATCTCAAATGCCAGCGCAATTCTAAAAGCTAGATCTAATGATGGTGTGTATTTATATTTTTCAATTGCAACGATGGTCTGTCTAGAAACACCAACTTCTTCTGCAAGCTGCTGCTGAGTCATCTCATCGTTATTGAACCTGAGTTTTCTCACCATATTTTCTATATGAATCTTTTTCTTAAACATTGCTATCTATAGAGATAAATCTTTAATAAAAGACTAAAAATACTCGCAATAAATCCTGAAAAAGTTATAGCAATAAGGCCTGTAGTGATATTTAGATTAAACCAGCCCAATAAGATAAAAGTAGCTACAATTGATATGCCAAAAATAGCACTACTCATTTGCAAAGCATAAAGTTCGTAAATTTTATCTCTTTCATCCTCAATATTTTCCTCATATTGTCCAGTGATAATTGACGAGAAAATATTGAAAACGATTTGAAGAACAATAATTAAAATAATACTGATTCCAATTCCCTGAGCCAGTACTTTTGAAACTGACTGTATTGACATTGTTAAGGCATCAATTAAGTTTAGCCACATCCAAGTTATCGCAACCAATGCTCCAGTAATCTCTGCCAAAGTGTTTCTTATTTTTATATTCATTAGGCGATTTAAATAATTCTTTTATATGTAAAGTATACCATACATAATGTAATTAATAATTAACTTAATGTAAAAAAAAATATACATTGTTTTCAACTTTTTGAAATATATTTAGATATAGTTCCTAGTGACATATAATTATTTTGTAATGAAAATATTTCTTTCTCTCTCTCTCGCCATAACCTTAAAAACTGCTGTTGCCTCTCTTGAGGTTAGCAGTTTTAGCCATGATCAGATTTGTATGATGGCAAAGAGCCTACCACTTTCTGCGCAAGTGACTTATGAAATAAATAAAAGGAAAATTAGCTGTAACGATGGAATTGTAGTTAATCAATCAGAAATATCAATTAATAAAAACTCTACTCGGGCACTTAAATTTAAAAAGTGGAATAAGGCGCTAAGAGGAAAGGGACCAATTTACTCCACACGCTCAGGCACTAATCTAAAAATTGATACTTTTGGTGATGAAAAATCAATCACAATTGATAGGGCGTTTTAAACAACTACATTTTAGTCAATTAGACTTTATAAATAATTAACAGTAAACTATTCCCATTATGGCAAGGGGTCAAAAATCATTTCAGCATTTAAATAAATCACCTGTTAATGATGATGCTTTACACCTATCAACATAAAAGTTTAGAATATTTGGCACGCAAATTTAATATTAGCTCTTCAGTAGCTAAGGAAATTATTATTCGAAGTCGTTTTGGAGGTACGTGTGGTTAGCCCCTACTTTGAAATAAAAATTCTTTATCTAAATAACTCATAATCTACATTTAATCTTCACACCATATCTTTAGAATGCTTACGTATGAGAGTTAAAAATATATTTGTAGTTGCACTTATGTTATTTTCACTTTGTGCTAACGCAGATCTTAAAAGAGCTATTGCCTTCGATCAAGCTGGTGAGTATGAAAAATCTGCTAAAGAGCTTTATAAAATAAGTCAACTCGCAACTAGGGGCCATCCTAGAGCGATGTACGAATTTGGTACTATGTACATGAAAGAAGGTATGTGGGTAGTTCAGAGTGATGAGGTGGGGTTTGATTGGTGGTTGAAATCCGCAAATCTTGGATATGCCCCTGCACAGTTCTCGATTGGTGCCTCTTACATTGGCGGTATTGTTGTGAATAGGGATCTTGGTGAAGCAAAAAAATGGTTAGAAAAGGCTATGGACAGCACTTATGAAAAATATAGCGAGGTTGCTAGAGAGCTATTCATACTTAACGAATTAGATAAGATATAAATAACTAACCTGTGCCAAAGAGAGATTGGTAAGAAAGACCTGCAACAAGATTTCTCTCATCAAAGCTATTAAGACGCGTCGGCTTTGAAAAATCTTGTTGTAACCTCTCAGACAAAGATTGTTAGTAGAAGTAATTAGACGAGTTAATAATGTAGAAAGTGTAAGTAGTTTATTTAAGGTTAAGATACATTCATGAAAATTAAATTAGATTTAACTAAGATTAATAGTAGGTTGCATTGGACGACACTTTACAGTGAAAAACTATTATTAGCAGTAATTGGATTGCTAACAATTTTTGCGGCTTGTTCAGATGTTTATGAAATGCTAATCAATATGAAAGTAGAACTAGGTGACTTGTTCTTGCTTTTCATTTATGCAGAGATTATAGGAATGGTGGGAGCGTTTTATATTAGTAATAGAATACCTGTTACTCTCCCTATCATCATTGCTATGACGGCACTTTGTAGATTAATTGTACTGCATTCAAAAGAAGCAGATCCCTTGATGCTTGTTGCAGAAGCAGGTGCTATTGCAGTATTGGCAGGTGCGGCATATATTATGAGTTACAAAGAAAAACTCAGTTTAGAGAAAGCTAAGATGCGTGGCAAAACTGAATGAGAAAGTCTTGTTGTAAATTCTCTGATCAGGAACCAACTTATGGTTAATTAAAACTTTAAATGGCAGGGAATTGTTGCCAAAAAAAGAACATTTAATCATTGCTTTAGGAGAAAGTAATTTTTAAATTTGCCCCTGCCATAATGTTTAGTATACTAAATTTAAATGTCATAATGAGCTTAATTTAAGAACTCTTTACTTTTTGTTTCGTTTACATTTCTCACTGCAATATAGTACATTCTCCCAGTCTTTTCGCCATTTCTTTCTCCAGGTGAATGGCTTCCCGCAAGTTTTGCACATTTTTTCAGGTTTCATCTTATATCCTAAAAAGTTTGAAATATAATTCTACTATGAAAAGAAAATTCATTGTTCTCCTATCCATTATTTTAGTTTCTGGTATGTCCAGCGCTAGTTTTAATGATGCATTTCTTGACAATATTAATGACGTTATTCTAATGGAGTTTTCTGATGGGAGTTTATATAGGGGACAGGTAGGAGATTGTGTTATTGATCTTGATGTGACATCTTGCATGCATGGAAAAGGAATTTATATCCTTAAGGCTGGCTCAAAATATATGGGCGATTTTTTAAATAATAAACCTAGTGGTAAAGGGTTATTTAGACATGCTGATGGTCAAAGCTATGAGGGAGACTTTCAAGATGGGTTCATTGAAGGCTATGGAGTCATGGTCTATCCAAATGGTATAAGGTACGAGGGCAGCTATAAAAAGAATAAGCGTGATGGCTTTGGTGTTATGACATTCAAAGATGCTGGCATGTATCAAAAAAATAGTCGGTATGAAGGCCTATGGAAGAACGACCGAGCGAATGGCTACGGTTTTTTTAGTTATATTAATGGCCAGACCTATACTGGAAATTTTGAAAACGGCATTATGTCAGGTCAGGGAATCATGATCTTTCCTGATGGAAGGAGATATGAGGGCGAGTTTCTCAATAATCAGCGTAATGGCTATGGAGTCATGGTTTATCAGGATGGAGCTAAATACCAGGAAGGAAGTCGTTATGAAGGAGAATGGTTAAATGACATGCGACATGGCAATGGCGAGATGATTTATTTAAGTGATGGGCGAAGATTAAAAGGATTATTTAAAGATAATGCGTTTGTTGGAAGTTAGGACTCAAAAAATTTTTAATTGTAATAAAAAAGCCCTCAATAAAGAGGGCTTTTAATAACTTTAAATCAGGAAATTTTTAGGCTTCTGATTCTTTAACAGCAACATTCCAAATGATCAAACCAAACAGGATTTTGTTAACAAAATCTGCAAGGTTGTATACGATATTTAGAGTACCGTTGTCTACGGAGCCCATCATGTAGCCGAAAATGTATCCTAATGGATAGATTGCCCAGCCAACGAGGACGATTAGTCTAAGCGCATTGAAAGCTGCTTTTACACCTGCATTAGCTTCTGCGGCTTTACTTGCCTCTCCACCAAAGATTTCCCAGATGATAACAGCCCAACCAATCATACCTATAATGAATCCTAGGCTAGCTGACATGACGCCTGCTTCACCAAGGTAACCACCAATTAGCATAACTAGGGTACCTATGAGTAGTCTCCAGAATGAACTTGAAGAGACTGCGGCACCAACCGCCTTAAGAATAATAAAGAATTCAATCATCAATAGAGGCACTGTAATTAACCAGTCGATATATCTGTAGACAATTGGAGACTGAGCCTCACCAGCGATAAGCGAAGCAACCCAGTAGTCTCTCATGTAGAGATAATGAACACCCGCAACTAACGTCACTAGTCCAGCAACAGTCATTGAAAGTCTCCATTCTTTCTTTACTGCCATTCCTTCATAAAAAAAGAATACAGTTGCAGCAACCATTGCTACTGAGACAATCCAGAAAGATACGCCGACAAAGTCGCCGTCTTGTAAAAAATATTCCATGTATAACTCCTTAACTAAAAAGATATAAAATTAAATATTACATGTAGCCCCTTTTTCTACAATTTCGAATTATACCTACAAAAAACTAATATAAAAATACTTACTAAAACTATGGTTTTTATTGGAATTTATTCAATTAAAAGATATTTAATTTCCTGCGTATAATTTATTTCTAATAAGTAATTGAAATTAATAGAAATATTAAATTTGGAGTCTTAAAATGCAACTAAAACTAATTTATTTTGATCAGCCTTTCTGGCGTGCCGAGATAGTAAGACTATGCCTATTTATCTCAGATATTGAGTTTGAGGATTATAGAATTAAGAGCGAAGATCTTAATGATATAAAAGAAAATGGAGAGTTAAGTGATGGGACCGTCATCCCTTTTAGGCAGTTACCGGTTCTCGTAATTGAAGGCCAAAGTATTGCACAAACTGGAGCTATAGCAAGAATTTGTGGAAAGATAGCCGATATGTACCCCAAAGATATCATTGAAGCTGGAAAGGTGGATCAAGTCATTGATACGGTAACGGATATCAATGTACTCATAAACCCTTCTATGCATGAGAGTGATCCAGCCATTAAAAAACAAATGCGACATGATCTGAGTAATGATGCCTTGCCAAAATATTTTGGTTATCTAGAGAAAATTTTAGAGGCAAATGATTCGGGATGGTGTGTGGGTGATGAGATGACCGTTGCTGATATCGCTGTTTGGAGTATGCTTGGGTGGATTGCACAAGGGGTTCTTGATGACATACCTAGTAATCTACCAAAGACTTTTAGAAGGCTTACCAGTTTATATAATGAGATTAGTAACATAGCTAAAGTTCAGGAGTGGAAAAGACTAACCTATGCTTACGATGAGCCCTCAACTGGGGAATATAACTACCATGTCCCCAACTCAATATAGCTATTCATTTTATTTGTTGTGAAGGGTGTATTTTTCAAAGCCTATGTCACCAGACCAGCGCCATGCAGTGAAGACGAACGAGCTAGTGGTTATAGATGTATGAAGAATATTGGAGTGATGAAAGACGTATGTATTTGGCCCTAGTATTTTTGGTTCACTCGATTCAGTTTCCCATGAAGCCTCTCCATTAAAAATAAAAAAAGTTTCCTCAGCTTCATGCTGTCTAGGGCCGTAGACTATTCCTTTATTCTGAAGCCATAGCCCAACACGAACAGTCTCATTAAAAAACATGCCGTCAGGTCCAACTAGTTCAGCCATCGGCATTCGATTTGCTAAATCATCGGGTATTCTTCCCTCCCTAAGATCTGAGCCACCCCACTTGA
This sequence comes from uncultured Gammaproteobacteria bacterium, assembly GCA_902510115.1. Taxonomy (GTDB): domain Bacteria; phylum Pseudomonadota; class Gammaproteobacteria; order PS1; family Pseudothioglobaceae; genus Pseudothioglobus. The sequence goes on from CABWZU010000019.1 coordinate 17,983, forward strand.
TATATGGAGATGCTTTTGAAACAAGGTCGTTTAAGATGTGGCTTTGATAGGTGAGACTAGAGTTAACTTCATGTAAAAATGGATTGGTATATTTTTTAGGCTGCTTTATTTTATGACTAGCATTAATCAGTTCTTGTGCCGCTTGTACTCCACCTTCACGGCCCTCTGAATCAAATATTTCTGCTAGAGCTAAAAATAGATGCTTTAGTGGCTCCATTTCAAATTAAGCAGTTATTTTTGTTAAATACTTTATGAACTGCCAAAGATTTTTTTCAATAGGGTGGAAAGTCCCTTGGGGTAATCGATTGGACTGGCTCCCCTGGTAGAGTCTCTCAACGAGAGACCTATCCTCTTCATTGGCCGTGTTCATATAATCTATTTTTTCCTTAACCCATTTACCGTAATTTTCCTCAGCAATATCATTAAGTATTTCTTGTGGGACAGCCACTCCCCATGTTGCCTCAAAGCCACCAACTCCGCTTGGCATAACTGAAACCCACCAGAGGTAATCTGGCATAAGAGTTACTAAGTGATTTGGAAAGATGCAAAAATCAACCATTGTGCGACGCCACTTGCCTTTGAGATTTGTGTTGAGCGCGTGAGCTGCACCTGAACCCTTGTCTGATTCTTGAGGCGCAAAGTGATAGCAATAATCATCACTATCCTCACCGCACTCATAATCTTTGATTTGTTTTTTATGGCCCGCAAACGTCTTTGGATGAGCAATCGGTACATGATAGCTTTCAGTAAAGTTTTCGATAAGATTTTTCCAATTCGCCTTCCAGACCATGCTCTCTCTAATAACTGTTTTATAGTGAGCCATATCGTATTGGCCAACAATATTTTTTCTCAGCCCATCTAGCGATTTAGCTATACTCTTTTTTGGTTTTTTTGAGAGAGTTACATAAATAAATCCCTCCCAGATTTCGGTATGAAGCCTTTCCAATTTATGATCATTCGTAATAAAGTTTGATTTCATTTCCATAAATGGGGCATGTTTTAATTGACCATCTAGTCCATAGGTCCAAGCATGATTTGGACAGGTAAACGCAAATGCATGGCCTGATCTTTCTTTTGATAGGCAGGTAAAGCGATGGGCACAGGCATTAATAAAACTTATGATTTCACCAGAATCTTGCCTAACAACAAGCACAGAAGTCCCAGCAATCTCGTGGGTAAGGAAGTCGCCAGCAGATTGGATCTCATCACATCGACCAATGCAAATCCATTCCTGATTGAAAATTCGATCCTGCTCATGGTTATAGAAATGAATCGAGTGATTAATAACAGGAGGAATTGGAGATGCTAGTTCAAATGATTTAGATGAGCGCTCTTTAAGCATCTTGAGAGAGGCATCAAGAGGTGCATTGGTGTGTGTATTTAGTCCAGGCTCTATCTTCATGAAAAAATTGTATCATGAAAGAAATCTCTGTCAATAAGACAGAATATAAGTTTACAAAGAAAAAGTTTTAACTATCCCAAACAGCAAATGACTTGCCTTGATTATTAAATTCATAACCAATAAACGCATCATCACTAATGACCTCTCCATCATGTCCGGGTGAAATAGAGTATACATCACCAGCGCTAATGGTCATTTCTGTTCCGTCATCGTGAGTCACTCTCATACTGCCTTGGATGCAAGCTCCTAAATGACCCGCTTGACAGCTTTCACCTCCAACATGAGGTTTGATGCATTCAGACCAAGTCCACCCAGGCTGAGCAGTTACCCTAACTGCTTTAATCGTTCCAAACTCAAGTATTTCTGCTCGAGTTTTGTCTGGTGCTACCAAGTCGTCAGGTTTATCAAATGATTTTTTTACTAAGTTTGCCATATTGCCTCCTTTTTTTTATCATATACTATTCATAACTTTAACATAACAAAGACAATATGAAAAAAATATTAGCTTTAATTATTCTCTCAGTTTCAGGACTAAGTTTTGCTGATGGAAATAATGATTGGCAGAAAATTGATGAGAACATTATCAAAATAAACTCATTAAACGCTTGCCAAGGGTGTCTTTTAAGAGACGCAAATTTTATTGGAGCAGACTTTAATAATGCTGTGCTTTCGGGTGCTGACTTTATAACGGCCAACCTTTCGAATTCTAATTTTTATAATGCAGATTTGGAGGGCTCCAGTTTTTTTGGCGCCGAAATGAATGGATCAAATCTAGAAAATGCTAATCTTTTCGGCTCTAATCTATTTGCAGTTAATTTACATGGCGCAAATCTTTCGGGTGCAAATCTAACAGAAGCGGATTTGAGCCTTGCAAATTTAAGTGGTGTTAATTTTGCTCAAGCTAATCTGACTAATGCTAATTTGAGAGGTGCAAACTTGAGTAATGCAATTTTAAGTGGCGCTTTTCTATGCAACACATTAATGCCTTGGGGTATTGACAACTCTTCGTGCCAGTAAAAGTTTATTGAACCTATTGCAGAGATTGAGAATCATTTAGGTAAGGAAGTTTTTCTCGCACCAAGCTGATTTGGTTAGTATCAATCTCTACGGTGATCATTTTTTCACCGATACCTGCGTTCACAAGATCTAAACCGTCAGGGCCAATAATTTTGCTTTCACCCATAAAGCTAATGCCATTTAAATCACCTGTTGAGTTCGCATACGCTACAAATATTCCATTCTCAAAGGCCCTCGTTCTGCAATTGTGAAGCGCTGCTGCTGGCCAGAGAGATGACTGTCCAGTTGGTGCAATAATTAATTCAACGCCCTGAAGAGCTAATTCTCTAATGAGCTCTGGAAACTCTAGTTCATAGCAAATAACGATGGCTGAATTAATTCCTTTTATTGAGAAGATTGAGCTCTCTTTACCGGGTGTAAAAATTTTCGACTCTTCGGCTGTTGGCGGCAAAAGTTTTTTTTGATGATTTGCTATGGAAAGACCATCATTACTGAAGAGTTGAGCAGAATTAAAAAGTTGATTATTATCTATTTCAGGATATCCATAAATAATAGCTGTAGAATATTTCTTGGCTAGACTACTTATTTTTTTTGAGTATTCACCATCATGATTCTCGCTGTATTCATTGATTTTTTCATGGCTTCCATATCCAGAAATAAAGAGTTCAGGACAGACAACCAAATCTAAATTACCAGTCTTAGATAAATGCGTCTCAAGTCGACTAATTTTTTCTAATGGGGTTTCGTCCCTCATTTCAGATTGGAATATACCCAGACTAAGTTTCATTTTTCTTTCCGTGACTACGAATTTTTTTAATCCATATATATGGTTTCAATACAATCCAGTATAACCATACTGGGGCGCTGACAATATAAAAGATATGCCAATAAACATTTAAGAAATCAAACCATCCAAGAACAATTTGATTATTTAGTTTTGAATAGGTTGTTGCAATAAAGAACGAAAATAAAAGCCAACCACAACTTAAATAAAAACTGATTCTTGTTTTTAAAGAGAACTTAAACATAACGAATAAATATACTTTATAAGGCCTAACATAACTATAATTTACCTTCTAAATTTATAGGAACTATCGATGATTAAAACGGTTCAAATTTCTGAAAAAGAAGCCTGGGATTTGGCTTTTAATGCCCTAGTCAAAAATAAGACGACTGTAGATAATGCAAAAGAGGTGGCTGATGCACTTATCAGCGCTGAGTTTGATGGGCAGTCAGGACATGGGCTATCAAGAATCCCTTCTTATGTAGAGCAACTGACTTCAGG
>CABWZU010000020.1:0-18774 GCA_902510115.1 uncultured Gammaproteobacteria bacterium
TTCTGAGTTATTGTGGAGGTCTAAGTGATATACCAAATGACTTTTGCTATAAGTTTAGCTGGTCTCCTCTGGGAGTTTTGAAGGCCTTGATGTCAACCTCTGTAAGTATTCGAAATGGAGATGTTTTCACAGTGACCAAGCCCTGGGAGTCAGTAGAGCTTTATCCTCTCCCAATGCCGTGGGGAGAGGATGAATTTGAGGTTTATCCTAATCGTGATTCTCTTCCATTTATAGAGCAATACCAAATGGATGACGGACTCCAGATCAAGCAATTTGTAAGAGGAACTCTTAGATATAAGGGTTGGAAAAATGCATGGGGAGACATATTTTCAGAAGTTGATACTTTGGATGCTTCTATTGCAGAGGCTCGCTTAAAAGAAATCAGTGATGATTTATGGGATAGATATTCATATAAGGATGGAGAGGTTGATCGCGTTATTCTAACCGTTGAGTTAAAAGTTGAAAATGACACTGAGGTGGTTTGGCACAAGCAATACCTTATGGATACTCTTGGAAATGACAATGGAAGCGCTATGGCGCAGCTGGTTTCATGTTCAGTTGCACTTGCAGTTGAGGCAGTTCTTGGCAGTGAAATTTCATCGGGAGTAACTGCTGCACCTCATCAGAATAAGCTAGTGACTCGATGGTTAGATCAGGCTGAAGATATTAGCGATCACTTTGTTTTAATTGATCATTTGAATTAATCACTTTGTGAACCAGACTCATCATAATTTTGATCAAGAAACTAAGGGTTGGGTTGACTTAATTCATCCTAGAGAGCCAACTAAGAGGCTGACTACTGATTTAGATGCTAGGTGGGTCATTATTGGTGCTGGATTTACAGGCCTCTCATGCGCTAGAAGACTAGCAGAGCTAAATCCTAATGAAAAAATTATTTTGTTAGAAGCAAGAGAGATTGGTCAAAGTGCATCTGGAAGAAATTCAGGATATGCTGTGGCCCATAGTCACTTTTCTGGAGGTTATCAAAAAAATCAGCTAGAGCATTATCAAAGGATTGATCGTATTAATCAGACTGGCCTTAACTCTCTTAAATCTATTATTGAGAATAGTCAAATTGAATGCGACTATAAAGACTCAGGCATCTATCACATGGCTGCCGATAAAAACTCATCGGAGGAGTGTGAGCAGTTTGAAGATTATCTTCAAAAGAGAGAAATTGAGCATACAAAGCTTTCAAAAGATCAGATCAATATGGAGCTTGGAACAAATTGGTACCTTAAGGGCGTAAAAGTTAAAAATGGAGCTCTAGTTCAGCCTGCTAAATTAGTTTTCGGACTAGCTGATAGCCTTCCAAGTAATGTGGAGCTCTATGAAAATTCACCTGTTTTGCAGATTGATAAGGGTAGAGTCAACACAATCAAAACTCCAAGTTCAATCTTAATGGCTGAGAATATTATTATGGCTTGTAACTATGAGCCTATTGCTAATGGCAAGCCCAAACAAAGAGTGGTTGGTGTTACCCTGTCAGGAAGTATTACTCGAGTTTTAAACCAGGACGAGGTTGAACTGCTTGGTACTGAGTCATCTTGGGGGGTCTTGTCACTTCATAGTGGCGGTGCAACTGTCAGACTTACTCAGGATAAAAGAATTTCAATAAGAAATACCGCCGAATACAATAATCATCATCTATTAAATGATAAGCAGCTTAAGAATAGGCAAGAGATTCATCGTCAAGCATTTATCAATAGATTTCCTAAGTTAAGCCATGTAAATTTTGAGCATCTATACTCTGGTGTAGAGGGCGTAACTGCAAACAAAACTAATATCTTTAAAAAGTTATCAAATAATTTGTATTATGCTGGATGTTACAATGGCTCAGGTATCACTAAGGGTACTGCTTTTGGCCTTGCTATGGCTGATTATGCTTGTGGAAACGATGAAGGGCTGGTCCATGACTGTCTTTCAATAGAAGAGGCTAAATGGCTCCCACCAAAGCCGATATTGGATTTAGGTGCATGGTATGTCACCAAACAAAGATTTAAAGGCGTTGGCAAGGATAGATAATTTCAGGCATCAAACCAGATGGTTTATTTTAGCTCCAAGCTCAATAAAACTGCCTTTAATTGTGCAAAACTTCTGATTATTGTTACTAGTTGGTTTTAAGGGGAGAGAGTCTTCATTTTCATTTGCAAAAGCCTCAGCTATGGATTTTCCGAAGTAAGTTCCAGGGCCTATTCCTCTTCCTGAGTAGCCAAAGATAGAATAGGCATTTTTTCCAAAACGATATATTTTTGGAATATGGTCATCTGTCATTGAAATTTCACCACCCCAAAAATAATCAAAAGGAATATTTTTAAGAGAAGGGTACAAGGAGGAAGCCTTTCTTCTTGCCCAATTTGAATGAATTTTAGATATATTTTGGCCAAGATTCCCAATTCCTCCAATAATAAAGCGGTTATGCTTATCAATTCGAAAAGATGACATCACAGTTGCTGTATCCCAGCATCCATGACTTTTTGGCAAAATTCCTTTTATGATTTCTTTTGAAAGAGCCTGGGTTGCAGCTTGAAAATAATAAACAGGTGTATATTTTGAGGATGGTATTCCTGAAATATTACTAAGATAAGCATTTGTGGCAATTAAAAGTTTCTTCGATTTAATTGATCCTTTGTCAGTATAAGTGATCCAAGAATCGTTTTGAAATTCAATTTTGGTTGCAAGTGATGATTCAAAAATATGAGCCCCCTTGGATTGCGCGACCCTTGCAAGGCCTAAGCAATAACTTAGTGGATTAATGGTTCCCGCATTTTCATTTAGAAGAGATCCATGAAATGAGGATGAACCAGTTGCTAATTCAGTTTCATTTTCGTCTAACAATTTTAGTTCAGCGCCTCGATCGGAAAGCTGGCGATGACGAATTTTAATGTCTTTCAAACCGTTTTGCGAGTGCGCACAATGGAGCGTACCAGTGCGCGTCGCATTGCAGCTAATGTTATTTTTATTGATTAGGTTGAATACAAGGTCTGGTGCAGAAGAAAGGGCTTCATTTAACATTATTCCCTCATTTTTTCCTAGAGTTTCTTCGACCTTTTCTGGAGGTAACCACAGACCTGCATTAACTAAGCCAACATTTCGACCGGAGCCTCCATACCCAATTTGTTGATCAATAAGGGATACTGAAAGACCATTTTCTGCGGCAGTCAATGCAGCTGAGCATCCTGTATAGCCTCCACCAATAATCGCTATATCAGATTCTACGGAGTCTTTAAGCAAGTTAAAGGCTACCTTTTCTTCTGATGTCTCTTTCCAAAGATTATTTTGCTTCATTAGTGTATGTCTCGTAACAATTTAAACTAACAAATAAAAAAGACGCTTTAAAGCGTCTTTTTCATAGATTTATCTCTTTTTTATGGAAGAAGTGTTGCACCAGTTTCCATGCGTATGACTTGCCCATCTTTTATTTCATGAAAAGCAAGAACTGCCTCGCGAGTTCCATCTGGAAAGCTCATAACACCATGAGTCACCATAGCTTCGCTGCTTTCATAAAGGCATCTAGATTCATGTGTAACAAAGTCATCACTACTCATCATGAATGTAAACATTTCCATTGCCTCTTCTTTGTTCTTTTTTGAGTTATCCAGGTGCATAATAAATTGATAATCATCATGAAGGGTGGCTGCATAAGCCTCCATATCATTTGCTTCTCTTGCTGCTTCTTGTGCTCCATATACTGACATAATGTCTCCTTAAATTAAGTTAAGATGTTACAAAATAAATAATAATTACTACAAGGGGTATCAATGGTCTGATCGCATTTTTTACATCATGATCAGCTCCATCAAAGGTTGGAAATACCTTTAAAACTTGTCCTCCATTAAAGATAACTGACATCGTGCAGAAAACAGCCATTACAGCTAATAATTCTTTTGTGCCAGTAAACCCACCTATTCCAAATAATGTGGCAATAAGCATCAAAACAACTCCGCACATTATAAATCCAGCAGGTTTCAATGCATAACCCGCTTGTGGTGAATCCATTCGAAGAGATGACTCTGCAAATTTTTGTGAATTAAACGCTAACTGGATGGCAAAAAAACCACCAAACAGAATTAAAAAAGCATGACAAAGAACTGGAATACTCATAAAACCTCCTAGTGAATTAATTACTTGTTAAAAGTAACAAGCAGATTAAGTATACTAAATTTTATTTATAAAATAGATGTAATAATCATTTAGAAATTATGGATATAACTAAAATACAAAATCAGCTCAGAGATTTCGCATCAGCAAGGGATTGGGAGCAGTTCCATACTCCAAAAAATCTATCAATGGCTTTGAGTGTAGAGGCTTCTGAGCTTGTTGAAATTTTTCAGTGGCTTACTCCTGAAGAGACAAATTCTCCAGATCAAAGACAGCTCGATTCAATTCGAAGTGAAGTGGCTGATATTGCCATGTACCTCATTCGCTTTTGTGGTGTTTTAGAGATTGATTTAGAGAGGGCAATCGAAGAGAAATTGATTCAAAATGGCAGTAAATATCCTGTTGAATTGTCTAAGGGAAGCGCAAAAAAATACAACCAGAGAGACAATTAACTATAGCTCAACCTTATAGCATTCATATGGCTTTCCTGATGAGGGCTGAAGGTTAATATAATCGTCAGCAAGAACGATAATTTCCTCAGAATTTTTTTCATTAAGTTTAAATTCATCTTGCAAACTAAAATACTCTTCAAGCCATGGATGATTTCTGTTTCTAACTTCAATGGCATTAATCATGCTTATTAAATTTTGACCTTCGATTTCCCAAACACCAGACCCTAAGGCGCTATAAAAAACCTTAACCTTATTTTCTTCCACGGGGAAATCAACAATAAGCTCACCAAAGCTATTCCAGGTTCCATCTTTCTTATATCGAATCATCTCAAAGGCTGAGTATCCGGGCCATACATCTTTGCATACCCAATTACCAAGGATCTCAGTTTCGTAAAAACGAGGAGACATTGCAGCTAGTGTTGTTGAACTGTAAATAAAAATTAATATTGCAGTAAGTAAGAATTTCATATTTAAAATTTTAGATAACCTTTTTACTAAAAAAATGAAGTATTCATGAATTTTAAGCGAATTTAGTTTCTATTCTTTAATTCGTCTCCCATCTTGATAATCTTATCACTGACTGTTTTTTTAAAAATGAATGGGAATAATCCATGGATCAATGCAATCATAAATAGTTGAAATAAACTTAAGCCATACTTCCATGCAATTATGAGGTGTTGAAGATAAGTTTCACCAACTTCATTAGGATGCTTGTTAAATAAATTGGTCATTACAATATTCTCTTTAAATGATTAAAGTTTAAGCCCAGTATATACTCATATAAAAAATATGGTTATTAATTTATTATTATAATAAAATGACAATTTTATGGAGTTGGATCTATTAATGCCTAGAGTCCTTACTAATGAACAGATTGAGCAATACCATGACCAGGGTTTTATTTCTCCGATTAGGGTCATTTCTAAGAAAGAAGCCTTATCTATTAAGGATGAGTTAGAGCAAGTTGAAAAAGAGTTTCCACATGAGATAAATTCTGAAAGCAGAAACAATCTTCATCTTTCATTTGCTTTTTTAGATGCGCTCGCTCACAACACAATTATTGTTGATGCAATTGAAGATTTGATTGGGCCTAACATCTCACTTTGGGCATCTGTCATGTTTATTAAGGAGCCATCTTCCAAGCAATACGTAAGTTGGCACCAGGATGCAACCTATATGGGCCTGGATAGCTTAGACTTTCCAACTCCTTGGATTGCGCTCAGTCCAAGCAATAAAGAAACTGGATGCATGACAATGATTGCTGGAAGTCATAAAACAAATATTCAGACTCATGAAGATACGTTTGCTGAAAATAATATCTTGACCCGAGGCCAAGTGATTCAAGATGTTGATGAAAGTAAGGCTGTAGATCTTATTTTAAATCCTGGAGAAATGTCAATACATCATGGCGCAGTTATTCATGGTTCCCAGCCTAATAATAGCAATCAAAGAAGAATTGGCTTTTCTCTTCAATCTTATATGCCAAATAATATTAAACAGATTGTTGGCAGAAATCTTTGGACTCACGTCAGAGGCCAAAAAAGACAGGATGGTGATGGTATATTCCTAGATCGACCCAGGTTTAATATGGATCCAAGAACCGTTGCACAAAGAAAGATTGCAAATGAAAACTTATCTGAAATACTCTATAAAGGGGCAAAAGAAAAACGCAACTACTAGTTATTTCTTTTTATCCACTCAATGATTTTTCTGATACCCTGAGCGGTTTTCGTCGGGCTCAAAATGTCACCAAGAACACCGTGTTTTGAAGGATCATCATTTGGTGAGAGTATTGGATTAAACACTTCAACGTTTCGCCCCATTTTAGAAATGATTTTTCGAGTGTCTTTCGCTGAGACGACTTTATCATTATCCGAAAACCAGAAGAGCATGGGCAGCTTAATATTTTTATGATTGGCTAAGCTAGCAGCCACCACAGAGTCCTTAACTGCAAAAAGAGCTTTTGTAGGATAGTGAGTAGTCCAGCATCTTTCATGCTCAGAATTTTTTGCAACAAAGGAATGTTCTTTGCCTAAGATGAGAGGTATAAACCATTTAGCACCTGGCGCCCTAAGAAAGTGACCTCTGAACGAGCTTGGTCCAAAATTGGGTGAAATATAAATAACTGACCTGACCTTTACCTGATCTTCTATGAGGGCATGAATCAGCGAACAGCCTGTGGATGAGCCAATAAGAACAACTTCATCACCAATCAATTCACCGACACTAATGGCCTCTTTGGTGTCTGAAATCCAGTTCTCAAATGTAGCATTACTCAGCTCTACTCCGTCTTGACCATGGCCAGTTAATCTTGTAAAGAATACATTTGCCTTTAAAGTCAGTCCAACCTGTTCGATGACTGGACTTAGTTCAGCTCTAGTGGCTGAAAATCCATGGATAAAAACTAGGCTTATAGGCGTTTTTTGATCAGCCTTATGAGCCCATAAAATTTTCTTTTCAATGTTAGGTCGAAGTTTGTGGATCTTAGCTTCACTTAATGCAATGTATTTTTCAATAGAACTGATATTAAGCATTTCTCTTTTTTACTTTTTTAAATTTTTAACGAGATTAATTATAGCTTTATCTTTTTTAAAATGAATATTATTATGTATACAAAAAGAATACAAATATAATTACATTATGTTTACAAAAAGTGTATACTGATTTCAGCAGTTCACTTACATAATTTTTTGATGGGTAAATACGTTACAAAGAATCAGAAAGCAGATGAAAAACGCGTTGTGAGTGTCAGGATTCGGAGGCCAGTTTTTGAAGCGTTTAAGGGCGCTTCGATTGCTGCTAAGGATTTTGGCTACAGCATGTCTCTTTCTGTTGTCTTTGAGACTGCCATGGAAGATGCAATATCCGAGTTCAAGGAAATCAGTGGAATTGATTATAAGGATATAGCGAAATCGGACCTTGATAAGAAGTGGGAGAGTAAATACAAAACTTCAAAGAAAGTTCCAAAGGGTAAGTCTTAATTTCAGATTAAGATTTTTTTGTCATTTAGGAGTTAGATCAATGTCAGACACGAGTGTCGTAAGTAAGATTAAAGAGTTAAGAAAGGACTTAGATAAGGAAACAAATTTTTTACAACAACAGATGGAGCTTCCCCTTAATGGAAATAAAGAAAGGAATATTCAATCTGAAAACAATTCCATGCAGCTCAGTAAAGGGATTGCAATCTCCAAATGGGTTAGAAAAATTACCTCTCAATTTGAGTCGGTAGATCCTTTTTATAAATAGGGATATCTCTAAATATTGATTGGTTTTTTTGGCCAGCGCCAATTGATTAGCGTGCTGGCAACTCCAGCCATAATCAAGAGCCCACCAATAATCATAGGTAAAGTGAGTTTTTCATCAAGAAGAGTTATTCCAGCAACAATTGAGGTGATTGGCAGTAGCATCAGAAATGGAGAAACTACACTCACATCCACACTGCTCAATAGGTGATACCAAGCGCTATATCCAACCACGGTCATAATGAGGGCAAGATAAAGAATAATCGACCAATCTACTAGACTCGCAGATGTAATCGCTTGCCATTGCCCATCCTCAATAATTAATGAACCTAGAAGCATTTGTGGAGTTGCCATAATTGCAACCCAGGCCAGAATAGTTATTCCAGATAGGTTTTTGAGTCTGCTAATCATAATTTGAGCAATAGCCCAGACAACTGATCCTGCTACCAAAAGAACAACACTATTCAGATGCCCATCAAGCCTTGGTTCACCAGCAATTATAAGTACACCTATAAATGCAAGCGCCATACCTAAGGTCCTTGTTAATCCAAGTTTTTCTTTCAACAGTAGGGCGCCCATTAGAGCCAGAATAGGACCCTCAAGCTGAACTAGAATTGCTGCAGTCGAGGCATCAATACCCTTTAATCCATTGTAAGTGAGACCATATTGAATGGTTGATCCTATAAGGGCTACAAGAAATATTTCTCTCATATGACCCCATGGTGGTTTTGTAAACCATACAAGAACGAGTCCGGCAATACCAAAACGTATTGACATAATCAGTAGTGCTGAAAACTGCTCCATACCAATCTTAGCAAGAGTAAACCCTAAGCCCCACGTAATTGGAACAATTAAAGCTAAAAGAATTTGCTTAGAATTCATAGCTAAAGAATAATATAAACAAAAAGGAGGTCAATTATGACCTCCTTTAGGGTAAAAAAAAATTTATCTGTTATTTGGATTTCATGAAAAATCCAACAGCAAATAGCGCTGTGACTATTGTGCTAACCCAGTCCATAGCGCCACCCGGAGCCATCCCTGAGATCAAGATTTGATACAGCTGCATAATTAAGAATAAAATTGCGATGGTGCCCAAAGATTTTGCCGCTGCTTTTAGTTGATCTTCACTAGTCCAGTTAGGTATACCATATGCAAGAATAGCGAGCCCCGCCATAGCTGTTCCAGTTGCCTGGGCGATAGCAACTAGCTCTGCGGAATATCCCCATTGGTATTGAGCAAATACCATGCCTGGAACAAAGATTAATTGAAGTGCCCAAATTGCAGCAAAAGCAGCTTGAAGTCTAAAGATTAAAGATAAACTCATGTTAACTCTCCTATGTTAAAAAATAACGACACCTATAAAATTGTGGCGTTAATAAATTATACCCTGAATATTTTAACCAAAAAAAAGGGGTCATAATAGACCCCTATATCAACTGGATAGAATTGCTATCTTGATTTCCAGTAGAAAAGAATAATGAATAAAATACCTAAGCCGATACCAAAGTACTGCATTCCTCCAGATGGAATGGCGCCTGATGTAAGATGAAAGACCTGAAGTGCAATTGCAATAATTTGAAGAAGTATCAGAGTGATAGTTGCTTTCTTTAGTTGCTCCTCTGAAGTCCAGTTAGGTAGCATAATAAAAATCACAGCAATAAATAAGAAAGACATCGCTAAAAATTCAGACATTGTAATCATTGGAGGGGTAACCTCCCAGCCGTAAGAGTCTGCCATCATCTCACTACCAAACCACATTGATGCAGCCCATAAAAGACCCACCAATCCATTCAATCTATATACTAAAGTTAAAGTCATAATATCTCTCCTATAATATTGAATTAACTAGTTTTTTTAGACACAGTTATTTTGTGGAATTACTATAAATTAAATCTTACCATAAACTTCAATAATTATCTTAAGACTAGATATTTTTTTCCAAGTACAATTGCTTGATGAAAAATTTAAATTCTAAAATGAGTCAGCATTTTCCTTTGCCAGAATCAGAGGGTGGATGGCGGTTATTAGATAAAGAAATAGATAAATCAGTTGCATCCAACATTAATTATGAGCAGCTAAACCAGGCAATCGAAGAGTACAAGCTTTTCTTTGAAAATGTGGCCTCTGGGGTCATTGTTATTAAAGATGGTCTTTTGGTGAAAGAGCATTACAGCTTCATGACACTCCCAGGAAGTCGATTTGATGTATGGTCCTGTACAAAGTCATTTACCGGTATTGCTTGGGGCCTGCTGTTAGAAGAAAGCAAAAATGGAACACTTCCCGATAATATTAAAGTTAATTTAGATAGCTTTGCGTATTCATTTCTGCCTGATTCTTTTAAGATAACTGATAAGCAAAAAGAAAAAATTACAATCGGCCATCTTCTTAGTATGACTTCTGGCATTCCAGGAGAAAATCAATTGATATTTGGAATCCCGCCTAGAGATAATAATGGGTCATTTGAGCATGCACTTGGGTATCAAGAGAATCGATATGGCTACAAAACCGACAAGCTTGTTTCAGAGCCAGGCACTTTTTGGGACTATAGCGATCCTGCGATAGCTCATTTATCGATTCTTTTTAAAATCATCATGAGAAGAGAGATGCATGAATACATGCAAGATAAAGTTTTCTCTAGGGTTGGTATAGAGAATGCAAGTTGGGACGTTCATGGAGGAGGTCCATTCATAGGTCCTCATACAAGTGCCCACGTTGGTCTTCATATTTCGGCAAGAGAGCTTGCTAGGTTTGGCTACTTGTTGATGCAAAATGGTAAGTGGGGTGACGATCAAATTATCCCTAGCATGTGGGTTGATAAGGCAACCAAGCCTTCACAAACATTAAACCCAGAATATGGCTTCACGTTTTGGGTGAATACTCATGAAACGAGATGGCCAGGTCTTCCAAAAGATATGTTTTCACTTGAGGGTTACAACTCAAATAGATGTTATGTGATACCTTCAAAAGAGCTTGTTGTTGTTAGAGTAGGGTCAGGTCCGAATCAGTGGAATGAACAGCTTTTTGTTCGTCAGATTTTAAAAGCAATTAACTGACTACAGATTCGCCGTCACTGACACGAGGGATAAAATTATCAAAATCTTGAAAAGGGTATATTTTCTTGTGACGTTTTTTATTTTCAATGCCCACTAAGTTTTGATTTACAGCACCCTCAGTAAGGGCTAAAAATGATCTTGAAGAGAGCGATTGCAATTCGGGAGAGAGGTATCCTGACTTAACCACTAAAATTTTAAAGTTACTTAGATCTAGATTTAATTCAGTGAAGTCTTTGAGATTATGAAAAGGCCTTCTGGTTTTCGAGATCACTATGATAGTTTTAGAGACGCTAACTACCGCGCAATGATTCTTAAAATAAACACTGTCAGCTTTAAGTTCTAATACTGGGCCGCCACCGCCAAAGGTGCCACCTATACTAAACTCATTCCCTTTCTTGAGCTCATCATAGGCAGATTTTGAGGCTATTCCAGCAAATAATGAATCATCATGATTATGTTTAAGAATTGCTTGCAATACATCAGCCCTATCACCTACACCTCCTGCTGTAGGGTTATCACCGCTGTCAGCAATGATTGAAAACCTACTATTTAGCCAAAGTAAAGCTTCACCAATACTGCCTGTCTGCATGTCAGACTTTAAATCTTTTCTAGAGTTCCAATAGGTTTCAGCAATTGTTTTGCAGGCCCTCGCTCCAATTTTTTTGTTAGTGCAAGTGACAACTGACGAGGCAGTTGCCCTCTGAGTATCAGCCCAAACGTAGCCTACCAAAAGATTGCAATCAAGAATTTCTCTTTTTTCGTTGTATTGTTCAAGACTTTTATAAATTGTTTTACACGGCTCTACAAAAGTTGACGACATCTCTCCAGAAACCAAAACAGGAATTGAAGACCATATCACATCAGGGCGATAGTTCTCATTGATTGCACTAACCAGCATCGAAGCAGAGCGACTATATGTATCCTTGACATCAATATGAGGTGCAGTTTTAAAGGCGGCAAAAGCATCAATGTTTTTGATGATTTTGTCAGTGACTTGGCCATGAAGATCAAAGCTAACTGAAATAATGCAGTCTAAACCAACTGCCTCTCTAACTGCTCTTATCCATTCACCTTCGGGATCGTCTATACCTTCAACATACATAGCCCCGTGCATTAAGAGCAGAATACCATCAAGCTTTTCGTGATCATTTATCTCAGTAATGAATAGATTTTTTATTTCATCAAAATACTCTCGATCAATTGGACCTCCGGGAACCGATCTATTGAAAAATAATGAAGAGACGTTGATGTTGTATTTTGAAAATGGAAAGTCAACGAGATCAAGAAGTTCTTGTCCACGAAGGGTTCTAAAGTCTTCTTTGTTTTGAAATAACGGAGAATAACTACTGCATTCAGTGCTGATTCCACCAATGGCTATATTTTTTTTAGCCATCGCTCACCTTGATACTAGTTCCAGCCAGTGACTACCTTGACCTCTACAAACTCAGTAAAGCCATGTTCACCACCTTCCCTTCCAATTCCAGAGTGCTTGAACCCCCCAAATGGAGCTCCACTTGCAGCCCCTTTTCCATTGAGCTCTACGGTTCCTGAGAGGAGTCTCTTTGACATTCTTTTTGCTCTCGCCTGGTCCTGTGTTTGAACGTAGTTGGTTAATCCATAGGGCGTATCATTAGCGATCTCAATAGCTTCTTCTTCAGTATCAAAAGGAATGATTGAGAGAACGGGTCCAAAAATTTCAGTTTGTGCAATCGTCATTTGATTATTGACATCTGCAAAAATTGTAGGCTTAATGAAATAACCAGTCTCGAGTCCCTCAGGTTTTCCAGTTCCTCCAGTTATCAAAGTGGCATTCTCATCTATTCCAGCTTGAATTAAGGCTTGAATCTTATCGAACTGAAGTTTTGAGACAACAGGTCCAAGATGCTTGCCTTCTTTAGAGGCTATATCCGTTTTAGTGGAAAGAGCTGTTTCTTTGGCGATTTCAACAGCTTGGTCATAAATAGACCTCTCTACTAGCATTCTAGTTGGTGCGTTACAGGATTGACCTGTGTTATTGAAGCAGTGCCTTACTCCCCGCTTTACCGCTTTTTCATCAGCATCAGCAAAGATAATGTTTGCACCTTTTCCGCCCAGCTCTAAACCAATCCTCTTAAAGTCGTCAGCCGCGTTGTGCGAGATCAGAGCGCCAGCTCTCGTTGAGCCCGTAAAAGAGACCATGTCAATATCAGGATGAGAGGTTAGCTGACTTCCAACTCCAGCACCATCACCATTAACAAGATTGAAAACACCAGAAGGGCATCCAGCCTCTTCCAGCATCTCAGCAAACAACATTGAATCTAGAGGGGCAATTTCTGATGGTTTTAGTACCATAGTGCAGCCAGCTGCAATAGCAGGAATTACCTTCAGCGCAACCTGGCTTATTGGCCAGTTCCATGGAGTAATGAGTGCACAAACGCCTTTAGGTTGATAGATGAGTTGGTTGTCAGAATCATCAAGCTGCTCTTCAAATTCAAACTTTTTGAGTTGATTGAGAAAGTCCTCAATTGCATTAGTTCCAGAGGGCGCCTGAGCAGCTTTAGAAAAGTCTATTGGTGCTCCCATTTCAATCGAGATAACCTCAGCCATCTCATCCATTCTTCTTTGATAGATCGCATAAAGTCTTTCCAATAAGGCAACCCTGTCTTCTTTAGAGGAGTTTGACCACATAGGAAGTGCTGATCTTGCGGCAGAAACTGCTGCATCTGTATCTGCTTGAGAACCTAAAGAAATTATTGCGCATACCGATTCATCTGAGGGATTGATGACCTCAAAGTCATTTTTTTTAGAAGGATCAACCCAGTGACCATTAATATAGAATTTTCTTTTATCAAGCATTGTATTTCTCCTTATCAAAAAGTAGAGGTTATATTAAGAAATTTTAGATGTCAAGAAAAAAAATTAATCAAATGACTGTTTATACGCTTGCTAATTTTTCAACAGATAATTTAATATTATCCATACTTGTAGCAAAAGATAATCTCACATATCCAGGAGACCCAAAGGCAGACCCGGGAACCACTGCTAAGCTTAATTTCTCAAGGCAGTATGTTGAGAACTCGACATCATCCTTTAGCCCTAACCTTTTAATTAAGCCATCTACCTTAGGGAAGGAATAGAAAGCACCTCCAGATCTGGGACACTCAATTCCATCTATTGCGTTAAGACTATCGACCAGAAAGTCATGGCGACGCTCAAAAGCCTCAACCATCATGGTGATAAATGACTGATCCCCAGTAATAGCTTCTAGTGCCGCCGCTTGAGAGATTGAGCTTGGGTTTGAAGTCGACTGGCCTTGAATTTTCTTCATGGCTTTAATGACTGACTCTGGACCCGCTGCATAACCAATTCTCCATCCAGTCATTGCATAGGCCTTAGAGACTCCATTTAATATAATAACGCGATCTTTTAGATTTGGACAAGCCATCGCAATGTTTACAAAGTCATCATCACCCCATCGGATATGCTCATAAATATCATCACTGATAGTGAGTACATGAGGATACCTCTCTAAAACCGAACCAAGCGCCTCAATCTCTGACTTTGAGTAGACAGAGCCAGTAGGGTTTGACGGGCTATTTAATACCAAGAGCTTAGTCTTAGCGTTAATACTTGCTTCAAGCTGTTCAGGTGAAATTTTAAAGTCTTGATCTATTCCGGTCTCAATAAAGACAGGAGTAGCATCGGCTAGAATGGCCATGTCAGGATAAGAGACCCAGTATGGAGTAGGAATGATTACTTCATCACCAGAGTTTAATATAGCTTGACATAGATTATAAAAGACCTGTTTTCCACCACAAGAAACCATCACTTCATTAAGAGAATAGTCCAAACCATTTTCTCTTTTAAATTTTTCACAAATAGCTTTTTTAAGCTCTGGAGTACCGTCAGCAGCTGTGTATCGAGTTTCACCATTACCAATGGCTTTAATAGCAGCTTTTTGAATATTCGTTGGGGTATCAAAGTCAGGTTCTCCAGAACCCATAGAGACAATTTGGATACCTTGCGATTTTAATTCTTTAGCTTTGTCGCTTACTGCCATAGTAGCAGATGGTTTAACTTTTTGAACTCGGTTTGATAAGATTGTTGACATTTACTGTACTCTTTAAATGGTTTAAAATTGAGGGTTTAATTTTAATGAAAAACTGCCAATCATGGCTAGAAAATTTCAGCTCAAATCAAATTTTTCACCCAAGGGTGATCAGCCTTCTGCAATTCAGAAATTACTAGATGGAATTGAGTCAGGCGAGAAATACCAAACCCTTGTTGGGGTGACGGGCTCAGGCAAAACTTTTACTTTAGCAAATGTCATAGAGAAGAGCCAAAGGCCGAGCCTTATCATGGCGCCTAATAAGACTTTAGCAGCTCAACTTTATAGTGAAATGAAGGAGTTTTTTCCCGAAAATGCTGTTGAATACTTTGTCTCCTATTACGATTACTATCAGCCTGAGGCATATGTCCCAGCCTCAGATACATACATTGAAAAAGATGCTTCAATTAATGAGCAGATTGAGCAGATGAGACTCTCGGCTACCAAGTCACTTTTAGAGAGAAAAGACGTCATCATTATTGCCAGTGTCTCAGCAATCTACGGTCTTGGCGATCCTAAGAGCTATATGAAAATGCTGCTTCATTTAACAGTTGGTGAACTTACTAACCAAAGAGAAATTCTAGCGACGCTCTCCAAGATGCAATACACCCGAAATGATCTGACACTTATTAGGGGACATTTTAGAGTTAAGGGTGAGGTGATTGATATATTCCCCGCCGACTCAGACGAGAGGGCTGTTAGAATTGAGATGTTTGATGACGAGGTTGAGAGTCTTTCTTGGTTCGACCCCTTAACTGGAGAAAAGCTTAAATCTCTCCAGAGGATAACCATCTATCCAAAGACCCACTATGTCACTCCCGAATCCACAATCCAAAATATGCTTGATGATATTAAGGTTGAGCTCGGAGTTAGAAAAAAAGAGCTCCTCTCTCAAAACAAATTAGTGGAAGATCAGAGGCTCTCTCAAAGAGTAGTTCAGGATATGGAGATGATGAGAGAGCTCGGATACTGCTCTGGCATTGAAAACTATTCACGTTACCTCTCTGGGAGAAAACCTGGAGAGGCACCGCCTACACTTTTTGATTATTTGCCAGATGATGCATTAGTTATTCTGGATGAGTCGCACGTTACCGTCAGTCAAATCGGCGCCATGTATAACGGAGACAGAGCCAGGAAGACAACACTCGTTGATTTTGGTTTTCGTTTACCCTCTGCCCTAGATAACAGGCCGCTAAAGTTTGAAGAGTTTTCAGACCGGTTAAATCAATGCATATTGGTCTCTGCTACTCCAGCAAACTATGAGCTCGATGTTTCAACTGTTGTTGCTGAGCAGGTCGTAAGACCAACTGGTCTTTTAGATCCTGAAATTGATGTCAGGCCTGTAGAGACTCAAGTTGACGATCTATTATCTGAAATCAATAAGAGAGTAGCAATTAAGGAAAGAGTTCTTGTTACAACCCTAACTAAAAGAATGTCGGAACAGCTCAGTGAGTATTTGAATGATCATAATATCAAAGTGAGGTATCTTCACTCTGATGTTGATACCGTTGAGCGGGTAGAAATTATTCGAGATCTGAGACTAGGAGTATTTGATGTTTTGGTTGGAATTAATCTCTTAAGGGAAGGACTTGATATCCCTGAGGTCTCATTAGTAGCCATATTAGATGCTGACAAAGAGGGGTTTTTAAGGTCTGAGAGATCTCTCATCCAGACTATGGGAAGGGCGGCAAGAAACATTAATGGCAGCGTCATTCTCTATGCTGATAGAGTCACAAATTCCATGCAAAGGGCGATGGATGTCACCTCATCGAGAAGAGATAAACAGCAATCCTTTAATGAAAAACATGGGATAACTCCAAAAGGAGTTGTAAAACCGATTGTTGATATTTTAGATACCGATCTTTCTGCAGAAGATATTGAGGAGGCGGTGTCAGATAATGTTCAAGTTAAACTCTCACCTGTTCAGCTTTCAAAAGAATTAAAAAGGCTTGAAAAAGAGATGTATAAATTTGCAGAAGAATTAAAATTTGAGCAGGCAGCAGATATCAGAAACCAAATAAAATTTTTGAAAGATGGACAATTTAAATAACACAACTCTCAATATTACAGAAATCTTTTACTCACTACAGGGAGAGGCAAAGGAGGTTGGAATTCCAACGGTCTTTGTTCGATTAACGGGCTGTCCATTGAGGTGTAATTATTGTGACACTGCCTATGCTTTTAAAGGAAATAATCCGCTTTCCATTCAGCATATTTTGGATGAAGTTGCTCAATATAATGCTCAATATGTTTGTGTTACTGGAGGAGAACCAATGGCTCAAAGCAACTGTTTGAAGCTCCTTGACTCGTTGATTGATAGCGGCTACAGCGTATCCATGGAGACTAGTGGAAGTATTGATATAACTCCAGTTAATAGTAGAGTGTCAATTGTGATGGATATTAAAACGCCGTCCTCAACTGAAGAGCATCAAAACAGATATGAAAATCTTCCAATTTTAAAAAGTAAAGACCAACTCAAGTTTGTCATAGCATCAAGATCAGATTTTGATTGGTGTAATGAGATATTAGATAATCATGAAGTAGAGTCTGAGATCTTATTCTCACCTGTCTATGAAAGCTTAAAACCTGTTGAATTGGCTGAATGGATTCTAGAAAAAAAACTTAATGTAAGACTTCAAGTGCAGCTCCATAAGCTTCTCTGGGGTGATCAAAAGGGCAGATAGACAAATCTTTTTGTGATAATATTGAGTTTTATTTAACAAAATAACTGCCTTTATGAAAATTAAATTAGCCAATGTATTAGGTTCTTTTTTATTAATTTTATTTTTATCCTCTTGTTCTCCTAGCGTTCTTGATGTAACTTTATATACAACAGACATTGAAGCTGCAAATGAAGGCGAAGTCTTTGAGGTGCCTGTCAGAGCATCTTTTACGATGTATAGTGACGATGATGGCGAGTTAGAGAGTGCTAGTACTATTGCTGAAAAATATCTTGCACCAGACTCTGTCTTCTCTCAGTCATCTGGTGATTGGGGCGAAACGCTTGTTATCGAAACAACAATTCCAATTGGAACACTTGATAATCTTCAAAATTATCTAGCTAACAATAATAGAGTAGCTGTTCTTCTTGTTGAGAATAATGGTGAGATTGAAGTCAGCTTAAACTCAACTGATTACGCAGATGCGCTCAACAGTGAATTAAGTGATATAAACTTTATGCTTGGTTTTGAATTGCCAGGTGATGCTACTAATTTTAGAGTTATAAGTGACAACAGAAATAATGTTCAAGTTGATGCAACTGCTGTGTTCGTTTCTGAAAAACCATATCTCTATTTTTCTAAAATATTAGAGCGAAGAGATGAGGCTGAAATAGTGTTTAAGGGCACTTCTGGAAGCGTCTATAGCGAAATTAATCCTATAATTTACGTTAATTTTCAATAATAAGATTTAAGGTTAAAAATTTCCTTCCATTCGAGCCTTTGCTTTGTCGATAGCCACATGGTACTGAGGGTCTTCGAGTACATTTACTTCAACCAAATGCTGCGCTGTCTTAAGGAGTAATCGGCACTCCTCACTCAGATGCATTAAGTGGAGTGTTTTGCCAGCTTTTTGATAGCGCTCTGCAAGTTTGTCAATTGCTTGGATTGCTGAATGATCAATGACTCGAGAGTCTTCAAAGTCGATAAATACATTGTCCGGGTCTTCTTTAGGATTGAATATTGAATGGAAGGTATTGATTGATGCAAAAAATAAGGCGCCATGGAGTCTGTAAGTTTTTTTGCCTTCTGATTCGTATTCTTCAACTGAATGAATCTTTCCAGCTGACTCCCAGGCAAAGGATAATGCCGACATAATTACTCCTGCAATAACTGCGAGTG
>CABWZU010000021.1:0-16616 GCA_902510115.1 uncultured Gammaproteobacteria bacterium
TGATAATTTAATACCAACTAATAATTTTATCAAAATAGTTTAATTTATACCCATACAAAATTACTGGTCATAAATGAAATCTATTCACGAATTTTACGACTACTTTTCCTTTAAGAAGCTTGTATTCATTGAGATTGGAGAATGCGAAGAACACTTACTTTCTCAAAAGAAACTGTGTCATGCGTTGATCTCATTCTTAACCTGGATTAACAATCTAATTCAGTTTTTTTGACATTTTGATGTGATCAATACCAGCCTCTTCGTAGATTTCACCTTCACAATCAAAGCCAAGATCTAAATAGAATCCGTGTGCATGCCATTGAGATGAAAGCCAAAGTTTTTCTAATTTAGTCTCATCTGCCCATTGAATGAGTTCTTGCATCATTAATTTGCCAATACCTAGGCCTCGATGCTTCTTGAGAACCGCAACCCTTCCAATATGGCCATCACTCAGAATTCTTCCCGTCCCTATAGCCTCATTATCTATATAGGCCAAGACATGTTTTGCTTCCTCATCAAGACCATCAATTTCAAGCTCTTCAGGCACATTTTGTTCATCGACAAAGACTTCAAATCTTATTTTGCAGATATCTTTCTCATTATCTTGATAGCTACAAATTATTGATTTAATATTCATAAATTAAATTTTTTTAAAGAAAAAATAGATTGATTGCAAGTGCAAAATATACCAAAGCTGCGAGTTTATTTATATTTTTATTGATGGTGCTAGATTTCTTTAAATAACCCTCAAGGAAGCTTCCAAGAAACGCTATAGATGAAAAAACAAATAGAGCACTCAAAATAAATAAAAACCCTAGAATAAAGATTTGTATTGTTACGCTTCCGTTTATAGGGTTTATAAACTGTGGAAGAAAAACCAAGAAAAAAAGTGCAACCTTTGGGTTGGTCAAATTCATGACTATTCCAGTAATATAATAGGACCGGTTAACACTTTCAGCATCATTGGAATCTATAGTTAACTCTTTACTCTTGAGAGAAAGCCAACCTAAATAGATAAGGTAGCATGCACCAACAATCTTCAGTCCATTAAAGGCAAGCGCACTCGTCTGAAATATAACGCTGACACCAATAGCAACGAGGATTGTGTGGACGATTAGACCAGTGCATAGACCTAATGTTATATAGAAGCCAGACTTCCAACCCTTTAGTGCTGAATTAGTCATGACGAAGATATTATCAGGCCCTGGAACAAGACTTAGGACAACGGATGCTAAAACAAATGCAATAATGGTTTCAAGGCTTAGGATTTCAAATATCATTCAATTCCATCAATTATTAAGAAGTAAAAACATCTTCAGGGTTTCGATAGGCTTTAAATTCTAGAGCATTCCCTGAATAATCCTCAAAAAACATCGTAGCCTGCTCTCCAGGACGCCCTTCATATCTGACACAAGGATCAACAATAAATGTCATACCTTTAGATTGAAGTTTTGCCGCCAAGTCATAAAAAACTCCCCACTCTATAACGCATCCATAGTGAGGCATAGGAACTGAGATGTCATCAACTTTGGAGTTTGTCTTACTTCTTTGGACGACTTCTCCAACGTGAAGTGAAAGCTGATGCCCAAAAAAGTTAAAGTCAACCCAAGTTTCTGTACTTCTTCCCTCTTGACACCCTAACAACTCTCCATAGAACTGTCTTGTGGAATCGAGGTCTTTGACTGTGAAGGCTAAATGAAATATTTTCATAATTATTGAGCGTTAAGTTGTACCCATAATCAATCCAACAAGGATGAGTGTTGAACCAGTCAGTCTATTTTGCCATAATATTTTTTTAGGGTCAGCCAGTAACGTCTTTGACACCTGAGCAAGAGTTACATATCCAGCCATGACTATCAAGTCGATTACAATTAATGTCGCTGTAAATATGATACAAGTTGATAGTTTGAGAGCCGTCAAATCAATGAATAGCGGGATTAGTGCAAGAAAAAATACTGTTCCCTTGATATTTGTTAAATTAACAAAAAAACCTTGCAGGATTGCTTTTAGAGGTCTAAAGGAAAGGCTCTGATGATCCTCATTTGTATCTATCTGTTCAATTTTTTTAAGCCACTGCAAAATTCCTAATACTATTAAATACAACATGCCCAGTATTTTTATTACTATAAAAACCGAGGGAAATTGATTGATTAGAACCCCCAAACCAAACAGTAAAAATAGTATTTGACTAACCAAACCTAATTGCAAACCAGCCACAGAGAACATCGCCCTTTTGAATCCATACTGTGTTCCTTGGCTTATTGAAAATATTGCTCCAGGACCTGGAGAAATACTTATAAATAGAGCTGATGCCAATAACCCAAGCCAGACAGTAAGTTCCATAATTTCTTATCTTACAAAATCAAATATTTTCTGCATGACAGCTCCAGCAAAAATCGAATGATTGATCGTTCTCCTCTTTGCAGTTGTTGCATTGCCAGCTCTCTAAGTTGCCTTCATGTGATATAGAGTCGATGATTTGTTTTGCTTTATCAAAGTCATCCTTATTCAGCAACCAAACTTCTGGCCAGGTGTCAAAGGGAGCCAGTCCACCAGATGCACTTGATGCAAACTCGTTATTCAGTGTCACGTCAATATCATGACTCATGAGAACATTTTTAACATTAAGGACCATGATACGATTTTCATTAGTGTAAATAAGTCTCATTGCTAACTCAAACCTCTCTAGATAAAGAGCGCAGCTAGTCCTAAAAATGCAACAAAGCCAATGACATCAGTAATTGTTGTCAAAATAACTCCACCTGCAAGAGCTGGATCAATTCTCAGTTTTGAGAGAAGCAATGGAAGAAATGCGCCAGAAAATGCTGCAACAATTAGATTAGTGATTATTGCTAGCGCGATTATGAGACTCAAAAGCAAGTCAGAGAACCAGTAATATGTAATAAGACCTATTACCAGGGACCAAATAATTCCATTTAGTCCACTCACAGCAACCTCCTTGTTGATTAAAGCCTTAATGTTTGCTGTTGTGACTTTTCCAGTTGCAATGCCTCGAGTGACTATGATGAGCGTCTGAGTTCCAGCAATACCGCCCATACTGGCAACAACAGGCATAAGTATTGCAAGCGCTATTTTCTGCTGCAGTGTCGCCTCAAAAAGTCCAATAAAATACACAGCAATGAGTGCTGTGATTAGGTTGACGCCGAGCCAGACACTTCTTTTTTTTGAGCTGTGTATGATAGGAGCAAATACATCCTCATCCTCATCCAATCCAACCATTGACATCACCGAGTGCTCAGCTTGATCTCTGATAACATCGACCACATCATCAATTGTAATTCTTCCAACCAGTTGGTTATCTTCATCGATAACTGGCGCTGAAATGAGATTTCTTTGTTCAAACAATAGCGCTACTTCTGACTCATCTGTCTCAGCGCTTACCGGTTTTGAAAAGTCATTGCTGATGAACTTTTCAACCATTTGCTCTGGCTCTTCTGTCAAAAGTGACGTTATGAGAAGTGAGCCCAAGTAATTAAAGTTTCTATCAACCACAAAAACCTGGTCCGTATCAACTGGCATCTCTTTCAAAAGCCTTAGATATCTTATAACAGCTCTAATTGACACATCTGGACGGACAGTTATAAAGTCTGTATTCATAAGTCCGCCAGCTGAATTTTCAGGATAACTGAGTACCTTATTAAGGCGCTCACGATGTTTAAAATCCAGGGTTAATAAAAGACTATGGACTGCAGACTCGGGCATATTTGGCACAATGTCAGCCAAATCATCTGTATCTAACTTCTCTGTGGCTTTCACTAAGGAATCCACACTCATCTCAGCAATCAGCTGTGACTGAACGTCCTCGTTGACCTCCTTTAAGATTTCTCCCTGAACAGAAATTTCAATGCTTGGCCAAAGGATGGACCTATCTTTTGGCTGAATAGCCTCAAAAAGAAGTGCTATTTCTCCTGGATGAAGTTCTTTGATTTGATGTTTAGCCTCATCATGGTCAGATGCTTCTAGAGCAGTCATTAAATTTTGAAGGCTTACCTCGAAACTAGTAAGCTCTATCTCAGCCATAATTTTTATCCGTTGCGTGACCTGCATAACAAGTCAAACTCGTTATGCAGATATTACAACATATTATAATTTATATGGACTAACCTCTGTGGTTATGTAGTTTTTCTTTGTGTTTTATTATTTGAGTATCTAGTTTGTTAATTAACTGATCAATTGACACATACATGTCGTTACTTTGTGCTTTAGCAAACAAGTCAGCTCCCCTAACGTGAATTGTTGCTTCTGCGGTTTGAACGTCTTTTTGTACCTCTAAAATCATATTAACGTTCATAACATTGTCAAAGTGGTGTTTAATTTTTGAAAGCTTATCGCTTGTGTGTTGCCTGATGGCAGATGTAATATCGAGATGATGACCAGAAAGGTTTAGTTGCATTTTTACTCCTTAGATTAATGAAATAAAATTGTTTTTCTTGCAACTATATTGTGGCATAAAAAGCACTCATAGTTTAACTTTTTTATCTTGTATATTGACTAAATTACAGAAAGAATGAGTACCAAAATTAGGTTATAATATTATGTTTAATATTTAAATAAGTTCTTACAGAGATGATTTCATCAAGCACAAAAAGAAGACTTAATTCGCGAAGATCTTGTCTTCAACCATATACCCAAGAGGTGGCTGTTTTGTCTTGAATGTAATAATATACCTAATTTCAAAAGCCCCAGTTTGGGGCTTTTTTTATTTAACTACCCTAATAATTTTATGTCTAACTTAATGTCTAACTACTCTCCTCTTGATGTCACCTTTGTTAAGGGAGATGGTTGCTGGCTAACAGATTCAAATGGAGTGGAATATCTTGATGCTTTATCTGGTATTGGAGTTGTCAACCTTGGTCATTGTCACCCAACAATAACAAAACAATTAGTGAATCAGTCACAGAAGCTACTGCATACTTCTAATGTTTATCGTATTGAAAATCAGGAAGAGCTAGCTAGAGAATTATGCAATTTGGCCAATATGGATAAAGTCTTTTTCTCTAATTCTGGTGCAGAAGCTAACGAGGCAGCAATTAAAATTGCAAGACTGTATGCGCGAAGTAAGAATATTGAAAATCCAGTCATCATAACTGCAAGTCAAAGCTTCCATGGCAGAACAATGGCAACCTTGTCAGCGACGGGACAAGCAAAAGTTCAGGCAGGATTTTCTCCACTCATGAGTGAGTTTATTCATGTCAAGTATGATGATTTAGAAGGGATTCAACAATTGAAAGGCAACAAGGACATAGTTGCTGTCATGGTTGAGCCGATTCAGGGAGAAGCTGGCGTAATCATTCCAAAAAGTGACTATCTCAATAAGGTCCAAGAGATTTGCAAAAAGAATGACTGGCTACTCATCTTAGATGGAGTTCAGTCTTGTATGGGAAGAACTGGAAAACTTTTTGCACACGAACATAACGACATCACTCCAGATATACTGTGTCTTGCTAAAGGACTTGGCAATGGTGTCCCAATTGGCGCTTGCCTTGCAAAAGGTGTTGCATCTGAAATGCTTACTCCAGGAACGCACGGGTCAACATTTGGTGGTAATCCGTTGGTCACTGCTGCAGCTTTGGGCGTCTTGGATGTATTTCAGAATACTGATGTGCTTGATAATGTCAATCAAATGAGCGCATACTTTAAATCAGAATTTGATAAGCACTTGAGTAATAATTCTGCAGTAAAGGAAATTAGGATCAAGGGGCTTATGATTGGTATTGGTCTGGATAGCGACAAAGTGGATTGCACTCAACTTGTCAAAAAAGCACTTCAAGATAAACTACTCATCAACGTTACCGGAACCTCAATAAGAATGCTACCCCCATTAATAATCTCTAAAAAGGAAATAGACACCTTGATCGGTAAACTTGTTACACTAATAGGTAATTAGGAATAATCATGACAAAAAACTTTATTAATTTTGATGATCTAAGCCATAAGGAATTACAAGGCATTATTGATCGCGCAATTACTTTAAAAAAAGAACATAAAAGTGGAACGATAAATGACTCGCTAAACAATAGAACTTTGGCAATGATTTTCGATAAATCTTCAACTAGAACCAGAGTCTCATTTGAAGCTGGAATGACTCAGCTTGGCGGTCAATCCCTGTTTTTATCTGAAAAAGATATTCAACTAGGCAGGGGTGAGCCAATTACTGACAGCGCAATAGTCATTAGCTCTATGGTTGATGCAGTAATGCTCAGGCTTTCTTCTCATGAAGACATTGTTGAATTCTCAAAGCATTCAAGTAAACCCGTTATTAACGCTCTCTCGGATGAATCACATCCGTGTCAAATTCTGGCCGACCTGATGACATATCAAGAGGAAAAGGGCTCTATTCAAGGTAAAAAAATTGCCTGGATTGGGGATGGATGCAATGTTTGCCAGACCTATATGCAAGCAGCGTCGATATTTGATTTTGAGTTATCAATTGCGACCCCAGTTGGCTATGAGCCCTCTGATCTTTTTATACAAAAATATCAGAAAAACGTTACTTTATTCAATAACCCTATGGATGCATGTGAGAAGGCCGATATCGTTGTTACTGATGTTTGGACCAGCATGGGTCAGGAATCTGAAAAAAAACAGCGAGAAACTGCTTTTAGTGGTTTTCAGGTCAATCAATTGATGATGAATCATGCAAAGAATGATGCTGTCTTTATGCATTGCCTTCCTGCCTACCGCGGCGTAGAGGTCAGCTCTGAGGTAATCGATGGGACTCAGAGTGTTGTTTGGAGTGAGGCTGAGAACCGCCTTCATGTTCAAAAATCTCTGCTTCTTTACCTAATTGAGGCTTAATCTAGCTGAGATAATTTTAATTTGGCCTCTTGATAAAATTTGACACCTCTCTCAATCTTGCCTCTGCCTTTTGAGATGCGCCAGTTATTAGTATCTCTCAGAGAGTAAACGCATCCGCAGTACTCTTGTTGATAGAAATTTTCCTTTTTGGATATTTCTAGCATCCTAGATGAGCCGCCTTGTTTGCGCCAGTTAAAATCCCAATAAGGCAGATCATGAGGCTCTGACGACCTTGCACCAGAGTCGTTAATTTGCTTCATATCCTTCCACCTTGATATCCCAAGAGTTGAGGAAATAATATCAAAATTATTTTCAGAAGCGTACTGTGCAGTTTTTTGAAACCTCATATCAAAGCAGGTTGTACACCTTGCTCCTCTCTCTGGCTCATGCTCTTGCCCCTTGGTTCTAGCAAACCACTCATCACGATCATAGTCAGCATCAATAATTGGCATGCCTAATTTTTCAGCAAAACGAATATTCTCCTCTTTCCTGAGCTCATACTCATCAAAAGGATGAATGTTAGGGTTATAGAAATATATCGTAGTATCAATTTCAGATACTGCTAAGGCCTCCATGATTTCACCTGCGCAGGGCGCGCAGCATGAGTGTAGTAAAAGCTTTTTTTCGCCGTTTGGGGTTTTTAACTTAGGCCTCTCATAGGAGTCATGAGAATAATCTACTTTAGACATGACTTGACCTTCTTTAAAATCTCCCAGGAATCTCTCTTGAGTATTGGATTTTTGATTATTTCTTTAGGATGATGTGTCACAAATAAAGATTCGCCTGTTACAGAAAGAGATGAGTCCATAATTAACATCAAATCCGAAGAGTGATCTTGTATAAAGAGATTAATATCAGATTTATCTATCGATATCAGATCACATTCATTTAAACTAAGGCCAATGGATGCCAACATTTTGAATAATAAATCTTGGCTAGCTCCAGACTCACAAAACGAGTCCTCAGAGCTTACCTCAAGCACCAACAATTTAGCATTCTCTGTAGCTTCAGAGCCGACAGAGGAATACAAAAAGTCAGGTATTCCAAGAGCCTCAAGATAATTGCTTCTATCTGGGCGCATCAAATCTGAGGGTGAGCTCGTTCTACATTTGCCATAACTTTATTGAGTGCATTTAAGTATGCTTTAGCTGAAGAAGTAATAATATCGGTATCAACTCCCTGGCCATTAACAATCTTGCCCTCATACTCAAGTCTGACATTCACCTCACCCAACGAGTCTGTTCCCTGAGTAACGTTCGAGACAGAGTAAAGCTGAAGTTTTGGCTCGATGTCGACTAATGACAAAATAGCATTAAACGTGGCATCCACAGCGCCAGAGGTATTTGCTGAAGCACTATGCTCACTCCCGTTAATAGATAGAGTCACATCAGCTGTATTCACCTTACCCGACTCTGCAGAAACCTTAAGTGATACTAGTTGGATGATTTCTGTATCCTCAGTTTGAGTTTCTGAGACTAATGCCTGAAGGTCCTCGTCAAAGATGTCATGTTTCTTATCGGCAAGCGTTTTAAACCTTGAGAAAGCATCGTTTAGATCCTCATCAGACTCAAACTCGACGCCCAGCTCACTCAGCCTAGATTTAAATGCGTTTCGACCAGAGTGCTTTCCTAGGACCAATGAATTATTATTCCATCCAACATCCTCTGCCTTCATAATTTCATAAGTTTCTCTATGTTTAAGGACACCGTCTTGATGAATTCCTGCCTCATGAGCAAAAGCATTGGCACCAACGATCGCCTTATTAGGCTGAACCACAAAACCAGTAATTGAGGATACCAGTCTAGAAGCAGCCAGAATTCCTCTGGCATCTATATTTGTATCACAACCAAAGACATCTTGCCTAGTTCTAACAGCCATTACCACCTCTTCTAGAGATGTATTTCCAGCCCTTTCACCAAGCCCATTAATCGTACACTCAATCTGTCTTGCACCATTTAATACCGCTGACAGAGAATTAGAAACGGCTAGTCCAAGATCATTGTGACAGTGTGCAGAAAAGATTGCCTTATCAGAATTTGGAATTCGCTCAATAAGCTCTTTCATTGTTTTTCCAAACTGAAAAGGGATGCTGTAGCCGACTGTATCAGGAATATTAATGGTCGTAGCACCTGCATTGATTGCTGCCTCTAATATTCGGCATAAAAAATCTGTGTCTGACCTCCCAGCATCTTCAGGACTGAATTCAATATTATCAGTGAATTTAGTGGCTCTTTTGACTGATCTGACTGCCTGGTCGACCACCTCATCAGGCGTCATACCGAGCTTCATCTTCATGTGGATATCAGATGTTGCTATAAAGGTGTGAATTCGTGCAGACTTAGCGCCTTTTAAAGACTCCCCTGCTCGATCTATATCCTTATCAATTGCCCTCGCTAAAGAACAGATTGTAGAGTCTTTGACTGCTTTTGCAACAGCCTGAACCGCTTCAAAGTCTCCTTGAGAGGCAATAGCAAATCCTGCCTCAATGACATCAACTTTCATTTTCTCTAAGCTTTTGGCAATTCGAACTTTTTCGTCCTTTGTCATAGATGCGCCTGGTGATTGTTCACCATCTCTTAGAGTTGTATCAAATATTATTAGTTTTTCGGACATCGCTAGCTCCTTTTATTTCTCACATTTTATCTTAAGTTTTAGGTATAGACTTTCGTCTACTATGATTATTATTGCCTTACGGCAATAATCGTAACAAAGCAAAGAGCTTGCTCAGTGAAATTAATGTCAATAAATTAAGAAACTTATTCATAGCTGCAGATTATAGAGGAACTTGAGCTGATTAAGCTTGTTTTTTCTTGAGACGGTTTCTGTTTAGTCCAATAATGGTGATGATAAGGCCCGACAATAAATAAACAAAGAATCCTGTAAAGAGAATGATATTGGGCTTAGAAACTAAAATAATAAGGCTCAAAATAACAATCAAAAGAAATCTAAATGATGCTTTTTTAGAATCAAATTCCTTAAAACTGTAATAACGAATATTGCTGACCATCAATAGACCACACAATATTGTAATTCCAGCTCCAAGATAGTATCCCATTGAAATTACATCTGAATCAAAAGACGCGAATGTCCATATTTTAAGCCAAATCATACTGGCTATAACGCCTGCAGCTGCGGGAGAAGGAAGTCCTTGAAAATATCTCTTATCAGCAATACCAACCTGAGTATTAAATCTTGCAAGTCTGAGTGCTGCGCAGGCCAAATATACAAATGCTGCTAACCATCCAAACCTGCCAAGTTCATACAAAGTCCACTGGTATACAAGAAGCGCTGGAGCCAAACCAAATGATACTAAATCAGCCAGTGAGTCGTATTCAGCACCAAAAGCACTCTGAGTATTGGTTAGGCGGGCTACCCGTCCATCGAGCGTATCCCAGAACATGGCAATTAAAATGGAGATTGCAGCAATTGTGAAATTTCCATTAATAGAAGAAATAATTGAATAAAAACCGGCAAACATGCCAAACGTCGTAAGAACGCTTGGCAGCAGGTATATCCCTCTTTTGCTTGGTATTTTCTCAGTCATAACTTTTAAACATCAAAGCCGACTTGGTGTGAGTTTGAATTAGTTTTTTGATTGGTCAACTAATTTATTTTTTGCAATCCAAGGCATCATTGAACGCAAGCTTTCACCAACCGTTTCAATTTGATGTTTGCGCTGAACATCACGACGGGCTGGCAAATCACCAACATTGCTTACGAACTCCTTTGCAAAAGCACCGCTTTGAATTTCGCTTAAAATCTTCTTCATTTCAGACTTAGTTTCGTCAGTCACTATCCTTGGGCCACGAGTAACGTCACCATACTCTGCTGTATTAGAAATTGAATAACGCATATTAGCTATGCCGCCCTCATACAAAAGGTCAACAATTAGCTTTAACTCATGAAGGCACTCAAAATATGCCATTTCAGGCTCATACCCTGCTTCAACAAGCGTTTCAAAACCTGCCTGAACCAGTGAAGTTGTGCCGCCGCACAAGACGACTTGCTCTCCAAACAGATCAGTTTCTGTCTCCTCTCTGAAGCTTGTTTCAAGAATCCCTGTTCTTCCACCGCCTATTGCTGAGGCATATGAAAGAGCAATCTCTTTGGCGTTTCCAGAGGCATTTTGCTTAATTGCAATCAGATCTGGAATTCCCCCACCTTTTACAAACTCTGAACGAACAGTATGTCCAGGAGCTTTTGGAGCTATCATAATAACGTCAAGGTCATCTCTAGGCACAATCATATCAAAATGAATATTAAGCCCATGAGCAAAAGCAAGCGCTACTCCTTGCTTCAAGTTGGGCTCTATATTTTCAGAATAGATACTGGCCTGAAACTCATCAGGCGCAAGAACCATAACAACATCAGCCCAGCCACTTGCTTCCTCTACTGACATCACTCCCAGTCCAGCCTCTTTTGCCTTGGTAGCTGATGATGAGCCTTCTCTGAGCCCAACGACTACCTCGACCCCTGAATCTTTGAGATTATTGGCATGGGCATGCCCTTGAGAACCGTAACCTATGATGGCAACTTTTTTGCCTTGAATGATTGAAAGGTCTGCATCTTTGTCGTAATATCTATTCATTTTTTTTCCTATAATTTAGATTAATTTTTTTCCTCTAGAAATCCCAGTGACTCCAGTTCTTGAGATTTCAATAATGTTTGATGGTTCTAATGCATCTAAAAACGCATTAATCTTCTTGGTCTTTCCAGAAACTTCAATCGTGTAGATCTTGTCTTTCACATCAACCACTTTGCAACCAAAAATTTCCACTAGCTCTTTTAGGTCGACCCCCTCTTTTGAGGTTGAAGATATCTTGGCAAGCATGAGCTCTCTCTCGACATGATCTTGACTAGTAAGGTCAGTCACTTTAACGACCTCGATTAACTTATTGAGCTGCTTGACAATTTGCTCGAGTACTCTCTCACTTCCTGAAGATACGATAGTCATTCTTGATAGAGTAGGATCAGTCGTTTGGGCAACGGTCAGTGATTCGATATTGAAACCGCGCTGAGTAAAGAGTCCAGATACTCTTGAGAGCGCACCAGCCTCATCTTCTAATATAACTGAAATAATATGTCTCATAAACTATACCGCGTTAAAGTCTGTTTCATCTTTAGATACCATCTCATCTCTACCGGCAAGGAGCATATCGCAGTGCGCGCCGCCAGCAGGAATCATTGGAAATACATTTTCCGACGGATCAGTAATAATATCTAGAAAAACGGTTCGATCTTTCTCTTTAAACGCTTCAACTAGAGCCGGCTTAAGATCTTCCTCTTTATCCACTTTTATTCCTAAATGCCCATAACTCTCAGCTAGTTTAACGAAGTCAGGCAAAGCATCCATGTAAGACATTGCGTAACGCTTTTCATAAAAAAATTCTTGCCACTGCCTTACCATTCCAAGATAGCCATTATTAAGATTAATAATCTTCACTGGCGTTGCATATTGGAGCATGGTTGATAGCTCTTGTAGCATCATTTGAATACTTCCCTCGCCTGTGACGCAAGCTATGTCTTTTTCTGGCATTGCAAGTTTAGCGCCCATAGCTGCTGGAAGTCCGAAACCCATTGTTCCAAGACCACCAGAATTAATCCATTGCCTTGGCTCATCAAAGAGATAATACTGCGCAGCCCACATTTGATGCTGCCCAACATCAGACGTTACAATAGCTTTACCTTCAGTCACCTCATACAAAGCCTCGATGACTGATTGCGGTTTGATAACGCCAGGTGATTTTTTATAGGCCAATGAATCAACTTTTCTCCACTCATCAATTTGCGACCACCATGTAGAAATATCAGCAAGCTCTTTATCTTTCATTTCAGATATAAGCGCCTTTAAAACTTGTGTTGTTTGTCCAACAATTGGTATATCGGCAACCACATTTTTAGAGATTTGGGATGGATCAATATCAATATGAATAAACTTAGCTGAAGGACAAAATTTTGCTAGGTTGCCTGTAATCCTGTCATCGAATCTAGCTCCAATTGCGACAACACAGTCAGATCCATGCATTGCCATATTCGCTTCGTAGGTACCATGCATACCAAGCATTCCTAATGATTGCTTATCTGTCATAGGGTATGCGCCGAGTCCCATGAGCGTTTGAGTGATTGGAAAGCCAAGCATACGAGTAAACTCTCTTAGCTCCTCAGATGCATTTCCAATGACACAACCTCCGCCAGCATACAAAATTGGTTTTTTTGAATTTACCATCAGTTCGGCTGCTTTACGAATTTGACGATTACTTGGTTTGGTAGTTGGCTTATAAGAGCGAATCTCTATTGACTCTGGATATTCCTCTTTCTCCATTTTAGCAATGGTAATATCTTTGGGTATATCAATGACAACAGGACCCGGTCTTCCAGTAGTCGCAATATGAAAAGCTTTTTTGACAGTAATAGCAATATCCTTGATATCTCTTACAAGGAAATTATGCTTAACGCATGAGCGCGTGATGCCTGTTGCATCAACTTCTTGAAAAGCATCCATACCGATGAGTGGAGAAGGAACTTGGCCTGAGATCACGACCATAGGTATTGAGTCCATATGAGCAGTAGCAATGCCTGTCACCGCATTAGTGATTCCTGGGCCTGAGGTAACCAATACAACACCTGGCTTTCCATTGGCTCTCGCATACCCATCTGCACCATGCGCAGCACCTTGCTCGTGACGAACCAAAACATGGTTAATCTTATCTTGTGCTTCTATCGCATCATAGATATGAAGGACAGCACCACCTGGATAACCAAAAACATAATCAACACCCTCTTTCTGAAGGCAATCTACTAGAATTTCAGCGCCATTCAATTCCATCGCTTAATACGGTAATTTAAAAGTTTTCGATTATACCCAAAGAATATAAGGCTAAAACACTTCGTTGGATGCAAAATTTGCTTTAAAAACAGGCCGCAACAAGGTCAGCCAATGTTAGTTTATTTTAAAACTTAAAGCTTGAATTACAGATCATTTTGCCAATCTTCAGAATAAAACTGTATTGGCGAGTCACTCTCCTCAAAAGTTTCAATACTGAAAGCTTTTGGCTGAGATAGAATGGCTGATAACAGTTGATCATTTAGCATATGGCCGGTCCTGAAGCCCTCATAGTGCCCAATGACATTACCACCCAAAAGAAAAAGATCACCAACAATATCTAAAATTTTATGCTTTACAAATTCATTGTGATAGCGCATTCCATCCTCATTTAAGATATCATCATCGGAGAGAGCAATTGCATTATAAATGCTCGCACCAAGCGCAAGGTTTTGTTTTTGAAGCATCTCGACATCTCTCTCGTAGCCAAACGTTCTGGCTCGTGATATCTCTTTTAGATAGGATTGTTCAGAAAAATCAATAGTGAGCTTTTGCCCACTCTCCTTTATTTTTTGGTGTTCAAAATCAATTTCTAATGAAACTTTAAAGCCATTGTGAGGGGAGACTTGTGCCCAAGATTCTCCATTTTCCACTCTGATTTTATCTTTGATGACGATAAATCTTTTTGGGGCATCCTGCTCTTCTATTCCAGCAGACTGAACCAAAAAAACAAACGGTGCAGAAGATCCATCCATGATAGGCACCTCAAATGAATCCAACTCTACGAGCAAATTATCAACTCCAAGTGCTGAAAGTGCTGACATAAGGTGCTCAATCGTTGAAACCTTAACACCCTGGTTTTCAAGTCCAGTCGATAGTACGACCTCGTTCACAAAAGCACTATGAGCATGAACCTGTTTGCCACCAGCATCCAGTCTTTTAAAAACAACACCATGGTCAGCCTCAGCAGGTATTAACGTTAAATTGACTACTTTTCCGCTATGGATTCCGACACCACGTGCTTTCACTGTTTTCCTAATTGTTCTTTGTTTAACCATAATTCAGAAATTACCTACAAATGCCTTTTTTAATTTACCCATCACACTCTTGCCTCCATTTGAGACGATAAATTTTGCTTTATTCAAATCACCCTCATGTAATAAAAGACCAATACTTCCGGTATAGCGATAGTCTGTGAGAATTGCTTCAAGACCTGAAATTCTTGATCTTTGAATTTTACCTAGCTTTACTCTCTTGGAAAAAAAATCCCGAACAAGTTCTTCTATCGAACCAATCTCTGATCCTCCGCCACAAAGGACAAATCCTGACTTAATAATTGAATCTAAATTACGATGTTTGAGCTCATTTTTGAGCTCTTCAAAAATCTCCCTGTAGGACTCCTCAATCACCTCACTCAAATCTAGGCTAGAGAGTTGTCGCTCTTCTTTGTTATTTGCCTGGATAAAATCAATAAATTTGTCATCAGACTGGGGTAGCGTCTTAGCAACTCCATAATTCTCTTTAAGCCTCTTCGCTTCTTCAAGAGAGGTATCAAAAGCATACGCAATGGATTGCGTTACCTCATCACCACCCATCGCAATGATTCCACTTTGGATAATACCTTCTTCTCTATAAACCGAATAGCTCGTCACTCCAGCACCAATATCAAGAAGACATACACCACTATTTTTATCCTCTTGACTAAGCAAAGCTTGTGATTTAGCGACTGAATTGAGAACAATTTTATCCACCTCAAGTTCACTCTGCTCGAGTCAGTTTTCAACATTTCTCACGCTCGAACTAGATACAGTAATGATATGAACCTTGGACTCTAAAACTTGAGCCTCCATATCCATCGGGTCATCAACAACGACTGTCTCATTGATTGTAAACTTCTTTTTTATGATATGAAGTTTTTCTTTGTTGGTTGGTGTTGAAATCGCCATTGCTGACTCGAGCACTGCATCTAAGTCTTCGGTGCTGACAAATTCATTGACTGGAACCTTGCCCTTTCCATCAACACAGGTAAGATGGGTGTCAGAAATATTAACGCGAAATAATGCTAGATCAATTCCAAAGCTTTCTTCAGTTTTTTTGATGAGTTTTGAAATCTCTCTGGACAAAGAGTCAATCGAAAATATAGACCCTCTCCTGACTCCTCTTGAAGGGCAAATATTATGTCCAATAATTCTTAGATGGTCATCGTTCTCTCTTTCAGCAACCAGCAAAGCAATCTTTTCAGTTCCAATATCGATGCTTGCTACAAAGTGGTTGCCTGCCATAGTATTTTTTAAGAGGTTTTACAAAAATTTTACCAAACTATTAAAAGCTTTTAATCTCAGTTGAACTATTTTTTTTAAAATCTAGCCAGTCATTGAGTTGATCCAGCTCTACAACCTTCCCACTTAATAACCTCCTAAAAAGTTTGGCATTTGCCTCACCATGATACAAGCCCAAAATATGCCTAGACATCGACCTAACTGGAACACCGAGTTTTGACTGTTCAGCAATATAAGTCATGTACTGTCTGAGGATATGCTCTCTATCGAGTGTGCTTTCTTTACTTTTAAAAATCTCTGCTTCTATCTGCTCGAGCAAAAATGGATTGTGATAGATTGATCTACCCAGCATGACCCCATCCACTTGATCTAAATGCCCTTCAATATCCTGACAGCTTTCTATACCGCCATTAATGGTAAATTTTAACTTTGGGAAGTCTTTTTTTAACTTGTAGACCCATGGATAGTTTAGAGGAGGGATAGTTCGATTTTCTTTTGGACTTAGACCTGTTAGCCAAGCTTTGCGAGCATGAACGATAAAGTGCTGACATCCCTTTTGACTAATAAGACTGACAAAGTCTGATAACTGGTCATAACTCTCCATATCATCAATCCCAATACGATGCTTAACTGTTATGGGAATGCCGCAACGTTCTATCATAGCTTCAACGCACTGAGCTACAAGCTTAGGCTCC
>CABWZU010000022.1:0-15974 GCA_902510115.1 uncultured Gammaproteobacteria bacterium
AACTGCTGCTTATCAAGCAAAGGTAGCTTATGAAAAAAGAGTTACAAAAATTAAGGATGACTTGCTCGCAGAGTTGGATGAGTTTAATTTATCTGTAGAGTATCAATTAACTATTTCAGAGGAGCTTATAAAGGAGGCGACTGCCAAGTTGGCAGAGGAAGAGTTTGTTGGAGCGATCTCTGGAGAAATTGTAACCGAAGCAATTCATGATTACTGTAAGGTCAATCTAGGACTATCTGAGAGTAATATTGAGCTATTCAAAAAAGCATTGGCCGGAGATTATTTGGGTAATGTAGGACCGCAAGTAACCAATGGAACTGAATTCACTGCAAATAGGTGGCAAAAGTATATCGATTGTGTGGGTTCAAAAAGATAGCGTAGCTTTTCTAAATCTCAAGTAATGAGTTTTCTTTGTCAGCTAAAGATTTGTCAATTGAAGCGATATGCTGATCAGTAATCTTTTGAATGTTGTCTTCAGCTTTGTGTGACTCGTCTTCAGAAATTTCCTTTTCTTTGAGAAGTTCTCTAAAGTCAGATATTGCATCTCTTCGGATATTTCTAAT
This sequence comes from uncultured Gammaproteobacteria bacterium, assembly GCA_902510115.1. Lineage (GTDB taxonomy): Bacteria > Pseudomonadota > Gammaproteobacteria > PS1 > Pseudothioglobaceae > Pseudothioglobus. Next base: position 564 of record CABWZU010000022.1, read on the forward strand.
CGCCACTCTGGCATTTTCTGCTTCATCACGAACCACTCTTACCAGTTCTCTTCTTCGATCTTCAGTTAGAGGAGGAAGAGGTATTCGCATGACCAGACCCTGAGTATTTGGGTTAAGGCCTAAATCAGACGTCAAAATTGCTTTTTCAATCGGCCCGACCATATCTTTTTCCCAAGGCGATACCTTTAAAGTCCTTGCGTCCTCTGCAGTTATGTTTGAGACTTGTGATAGAGGGACCATTGTGCCGTAGTATTCTACAGTGACCTGCTCAAGCAGTGAGGGGTGAGCTCTGCCAGCTCGAATTTTGCTGAAGTCGTTCTCTAGAGATGCAAGTGATTTATCCATTCGACTATTGGCATCACTATGGATTTCATTTATCATTTCTAATCTCCAGTTTGACTAACAGTTGTTCCAATTGCTTGGCCTTTGATAATGTTTGCAAGCGAGTAATTATCCTCTAACATACTGAAAACACAAATTTTTATATTGTTGTCCCTGCATAATGCAAATGCAGCAGTATCCATGACCTTGATGTTTTGCTCAATAGCCGAGTCAAAAGTTAGGGAGTCAAATTTAATAGCTGATGGATCCTTAATGGGATCACTTGAGTAAATACCATCAACTTTTGTTGCCTTGAAGACAATATCTGCACCTATCTCGATTGCTCTAAGTGCGGCCGCTGTGTCAGTAGTAAAACACGGACTCCCAGTGCCTGCAGAGAAAATAACTACCTTTCCATTGACTAGCTCACTATTTGCTTTGGCATGATCAAAGGGTTCGCAAACTCCCCCACCGATTGGAAAGCCTGACATCACTGTTGAAGGAATTTTGTTTCTTTCGAAAGCATCCGATAGAGCTAACGCATTCATCACAGTTGCTAGCATTCCGATGTGATCTCCAGTAATTTTATTCATACCCTCTGCAGAAAGACTGGCACCTCTGTATAAATTTCCTCCACCAACAACGATAGCAATTTCAACACCCAAATCAAGTGCTGATTGAACAATGCTTACGACCTTTTTAAGCATGTCAGAGTCTAAATTTTGATCACTACTGGATAGTGCTTCACCACTTAATTTTAGTAAGATTCGTCGATAGGAAACCATGTGCTAAAGATTCAATACAAAATTGTGATTTTACACAAGGGATGAGTATAATGAACCCTTTGTCCGTCATAAAATACAGAGTTTATGGATTCAATAAGTATCCGTGGAGCAAAAGTCCATAATTTAAAAAATATAGATGTAAGCCTACCAAGAAATAAACTCGTTGTTCTGACTGGACTATCTGGTTCAGGTAAGTCTTCATTGGCATTTGATACTATCTACGCTGAAGGCCAAAGACGATATGTCGAATCACTCTCAGCATATGCAAGGCAGTTTTTGTCTTTAATGGAGAAGCCTGATGTTGATCATATTGAGGGGCTTTCTCCAGCAATTTCAATTGAGCAGAAGGCAACGTCACACAACCCAAGATCAACCGTTGGAACGATTACAGAGATTTATGATTATTTAAGACTTCTATTCGCAAGAGTTGGCTCTCCAAGATGTCCTGATCACGGAGTAAAACTTCAAGCCCAGACGATTTCCCAAATGGTTGATTCAATTCTAGGGCTGCCAGAAGATTCTAAGATGATGATTTTGGCTCCAATCGTTAGAAACAGAAAGGGGAGTCATCAAAAACTTCTTCAAGAGTTATCCCATGAAGGATTTCTGCGTGCCCGAATTGACGGTGAGGTTCAATTCCTTGAGGAGGTTGAAGAGCTTGATGGAAATAAAAATCACACGATTGAGATAGTAGTTGACAGGCTTAAGGTAAGACAAGACATCTCCTCAAGGTTATCTGAGTCACTTGAAACAGCACTAAATATGAGTTCTGGAATTGCCATCGCAAGCCCAATGGATAATGATGCTGAATGGAGGGAGTTGACTTTTTCAGCTAAGTTTTCCTGTGTACACTGTGGATACTCACTAAACGAATTGGAGCCTAGACTTTTTTCATTTAACAACCCAGTGGGTGCCTGCGAGGCTTGTGATGGTCTAGGAGTTAAAGACGTGTTTGATGAAGACAGAGTTGTAGCAAACCCTGAGCTGAGTCTTGAGGATGGAGCAGTTTACGGTTGGAGCAAAAACAATGCTTACTTCTATCAAATGCTCACTCTCGTTGGTAATTTTTATAACTTTAGCGTATCGACACCGTTTAATGAGCTATCAGAGGAGCATAAAAAAATAGTACTCTATGGTAGTGGAGACCAATCCATTGACTTTTCTAAAATAAAAGGGAGAAGAGGCTGGTCTAGTCGAAAAAAACCTTTTGAAGGAATCATTCCGAGAATGATGCGTAGATATGCTGATAGTGATATTCGTTCGGTTAGAGAGGATCTCTCTAGGTATGTAATAAGTAAGCCATGCGCGAGCTGTCATGGGGATCGACTCAATGCAGCTGCCAGAAATGTTTTTATAAATGATAACAATATATCTGATTTAACAAAATTAACAATTGACCAGGTGTATGAGTTTTTTGAAACGCTGGAGCTTGATGGTCAGCGAGGAGAGATTGCAAGTAAGATCCTAAATGAAATTTCACAAAGACTTCATTTTTTAATTAATGTCGGGTTGGACTATTTAAATTTAGAAAGAAAAGCGAATTCCTTATCAGGCGGTGAAGCTCAAAGAATAAGACTGGCGTCTCAGATTGGAGCAGGATTGATTGGAGTTCTTTATGTTCTTGATGAGCCGTCGATTGGCTTGCATCAAAGGGACAATCAAAAACTATTAGACACCTTAACTTACCTCAGAGATCTGGGCAACACAGTGATTGTAGTCGAGCACGACGAAGATGCAATCAGGCAGGCAGATTATGTGATTGATATTGGCCCAGGGGCTGGGATTCATGGCGGACAAATTGTAGCTAGTGGATCGCCGGATGAAGTTATTGCCAATACTAAGTCACTTACGGGAGACTATTTGAGTGGCCGACAAGAGATTAGCACTCCTAAGAAAAGAAAAAGTTCAGATGGTTGGCTTGAGATTACAGGCGCAAGTGGAAACAATTTAAAGAATGTCGATTTAAAAATCCCTGTTGGTGTTTTAACTTGTATTACAGGAGTTTCTGGCTCGGGAAAATCTACCTTAATTAACAACACTTTGTATGAACTAGCCGCACAAACTTTAAATGGTGCACAAACTGATATTGCTCCCTTTAAAAAAGTTAAAGGAATGAATCTATTTGATAAGGTTGTGAATATAAATCAGAGCCCAATAGGTAGAACGCCAAGATCTAATCCAGCAACTTATACAGGGGTTTTCACTTTAATTCGTGACCTATTCGCACTCACATTAGAATCAAGATCCAGAGGTTACAAGTCAGGTCGTTTTAGTTTTAATGTCAAAGGTGGCAGGTGTGAGGCTTGCAAGGGAGATGGCTTAATCAAAGTTGAGATGCATTTTCTACCTGATGTATATGTCTCGTGCGATGTATGCAATGGGCATCGATACAATAGAGAAACTCTTGAGATTAAATATAAAGGAAAATCTATAGCCGAAGTTCTAGAAATGACTGTTGAGGATGCACTGGACTTCTTTAAACCGATTCCAAAAATTAATCAAAAAATACAAACTTTAATGGATGTTGGTCTGTCCTATATTACTTTAGGCCAAAATGCTACAACTCTCTCTGGAGGAGAGGCACAGCGCATCAAACTGGCTAAAGAATTATCTAAGTCTGATACCGGTCAAACTCTATACATATTAGATGAGCCAACGAGTGGTCTTCACTTTCATGATATAAAACAGCTTCTATCAGTGATTTTTAGACTACGAGATCGCAATAACACAATCGTCATTATTGAACACAACCTTGACGTTATAAAAACAGCTGACTGGATAGTTGACTTAGGTCCAGAGGGTGGCAACAAGGGCGGGGAAATTATTGCCTATGGAACTCCTGAGGAAGTGGTTATGAACAAAAAATCTTTCACTGGACAGTTTCTGAAGCAGCACCTTTAAAACTAACCAATAAATTCTATAAGAATCATTGTGAATTCGGTTTTACCATTGACTTTATGGATTTTAACCGGCTGAAAATTATCTTTTTCAGATAAATTGAGAGTGAGTTCTAGTTCATCACACACCACTCTTAAAGTTTCAATTTCGCTCCCATTAATCTCAATATTTTCCTTGCTCTCAACCCTAAACTGAAGATATTGAACACCATCTTGATCAACAACCTGGTAAGTAAATTCATTTTGATTTGGGTTATTAAGCATATCGTTTGATAGAGCAAGGTAAACGCTCAGCGGATCAACGAGGAGGCCTGGTTTTATTTCCCATTCTTCACCAGTACTTGAAATCGCATAATTTTTATCAGTAGCTATATTGATTTCGTAATTCTTTTTGACTTCATCTTTAATTTTTTCGATGACACTGAAGTAATTATTGATGACCTGTCCATCCACCTCCAGAGAAACTAGAAGTAGATATTAAAATGAAAAAGAAGGAGATTAGAAAACTATTAAGAATTTTATTCATTAAAAGATTATAAATAAAAAACCCAGAGCAAGCTCTGGGTTTTTTTATATTTTGAACTAAAGTTATGTTAAATCATCATAACAAAAAAACTCTAGCCGTAATAGTTAGAATGGATTGACATAATTACTTACGCAGTTTGCGTAAGCATCCCATCTACTAGCACCAAACTCTGTACCATTTGAGCTTTGAGGACCTTTGTTAAATAAAGTCCCATCAGCTAAAGCACTTTCGAAAAGAGCAATATTGGCATCAGATAAACCCAGGGCATACTTACAGGCTTCATGAGCCTCTTCAGTGACCACAATCACATCATCCTCTACAACAAGTTCTCCAATCACTTCATCTTCAAGAGATGCTCTATAGGCAGCAGTTGCCGCTGCCGCAGCAGCTTTTTCATCTTCTAGCTTTTGCAGGAACGCCGCAAGTGCAGCAGCTCTTGCCATCTCTTCTTCAATCTCAGCCATCATTTCTTGAGCAGCAAGCTCTGCCTCCAACTTCGCTTCAAATGCAGCTAGTTCTGCTTCTAATAGAGAGTCTCTGTAGGCTTGAGTCGCAGCAGCAGCAGCTGCTCTCTCATCCTCAAGTTTTTGTTGGAAAGCCGCAAGAGCAGCAGCCCTTGCCATTTCAGCTTCAATTTCTGCCATCATCTCTTGTGCGGCTAGTTCAGCAGCAAGCTTAGCTTCAAACGCTGCAATTTCTTTTTCAGTTTCAATTTCCGCCATACGAGCAGCCATTTCAGCTTCTCTGGCTAACTTAGATTGATAAGCAGCAGTTGATTTTGCAGCAGCAGCTCTTTCATCCTCAAGTTTTTGTTGGAAAGCCGCAAGTGCAGCAGCTCTTGCCATCTCTTCTTCAATCTCAGCCATCATTTCTTGAGCAGCAAGCTCTGCCTCCAACTTCGCTTCAAATGCAGCCAACTCGTCTTCAATTTTTTGCTCAGCTAGAGCGGCATCCATTTCAGCTTTGAAAGCATCAATTTCAGCTTTTGCTAAATCTTCAGCCAGTTGAGCCTCAAATGCAGCTAGTTCTTCATCAAGGTTTTCATAATAGACTTGATCCCTATCATCGCCACCTGCAAAGACATTAAAAGTCAAAAACAGAAGCGCTAAAAATTTAATTGATTTATTAATCACGTTAATCCCCTAAAAGAGTTAAAAGTAACATATATATGTATCTACAACTTATTTTATACTAGATGTATTTTACGAAAAGATTTAATTTATGAAATTATTTGAAGATAAATTCAAGCTATTTTTCAATGATTTAACCCTTCATCAATTCAAAGAAGAGTGCCTTTCTAAAAGCCTCAAAGCACTTCAAGTAAAAAATGGAAATATACCCAAATGGAATGAATCAATTGATGAGCTAGAAAGTTACTCAAAGGGAGAATTAGGCCTTAATGAGCCCTATATATCTATACAAGATATAGGCTCCTCCTCAGAAAATATTGAACTGAGTTTAAGGAAATTACTGCCTTGGAGAAAAGGACCATTTCTCTTGAATGACTTGGTCTTAGAAAGTGAATGGCTTGGAGACTTAAAGTGGCAGCGACTCAATAAAAAGATTCGTCCATTAAAAAATAAAAGAGTTCTAGATATAGGGGCTGGAAATGGCTATTTCAGCCTAAGAATGGCCCTGGATGGGGCAAAAAAAGTTCTTGGTATCGAGCCCTTTATGTTGTTCAATTATCAATTCGCGGCAATTGAAACTTTATCTAAAAATATCTCAAATACGATTTTGCTGCCACTCAGGCTAGAAGAATTACCGAGTATGCCTATATTTGAGAGTGTTTTTTCCATGGGGGTTCTTTACCATCAAAGAGATCATATGAAGCATCTATTGACGCTTAAAAAAATGATGGCTCCTGATTCAGAGCTGATACTTGAAACCTTAATAGTAGATGGACCTAGAGACTTCACAATTAAACCTGAAGGAAGATATGCAAATATGAGAAATGTCTTCTGTTTACCAAGCACTGAAACACTCAAGTCATGGCTTATTGATGCTGGCTTCAATGATATAAAACTTATAGACATCACTCAAACCACAACGCATGAACAGAGTAAAACGTCATGGATTGGAAATAACCCTGCATCACTTGAAGATTTTCTTGATCCGTCTGACTCAAATCTAACATTGGAGGGCTATCCTGCCCCGAAGCGAGCAATATTTATATGCAATAACTAATCAATCGATGATTTACTCAATAAGCGTATAATTTACCTTCACTTTGAGGCATGCTATGAGATTTCGTCTTTTAATCTGTTTAATTTTAATTTTTGTATTTAAAAGTAGTCATGCTCAGACGACACCACAAGTCGTTGTCAGCATCAAACCTATTCATAGTATCGTTGCATTTCTCATGGAGGATATTGCCTCTCCTAAACTCCTACTTCAATCTAATAACTCTGCGCATACCTTTCATCTCAAGCCGTCACAGATTAGAATGATTGAGACAGCTGATCTGGTAATCTCTATTGGTGATGAATTTGAGATAGGGCTTCGTAAAGCACTTAAAAATTTGGATGAATCTAATCGATTTGAAATCATAAGTTTGGGTAGCCTTAATGTTCACAAATACAGAGCTGAAAAGATCTACGAAAAAGTTCAACAAGAAGATAGCCAAGAGGATTTAACTGCTGATATGCACTTATGGCTTGATTTAGACAACATGAAAAAAATTGCACAGCATATCAATGGATTACTCGTAGATATAAATCCTGACAACCAAGATAAATATAATATGAATCTAGCTTCATTAAATTCAAAGCTTGATATATTACACATTGAATTAGAAAAACAAATGCTTCCATTTTCATCAGATCTTTATGCAACCTATTCAGACACCATTCAGTATTTTGAAAAAAAATATAATTTAGGAAGACCAGTCATTGTCACTCCATATCATGGAGCAAGGCTCAGCATCAATAGAACCCTTGCATCTAAAAATACAATCAATGATTTAAATATTTCTTGCCTTATTTATGGCACAGAAGTTAGAAAAAGTCAGATTTCTGTATTGTCAGAGGGACTAAAAATTAAGGCTCATAAAATAGATATACTAGGTCAAGAATTTGATAAAGGCCCTAATCAGTACTTTAATTTAATGAAGAAAATTTCTAATCAAGTTGCATCATGTCTCAAGTAAGAAAAAGTTTTAATAAGGCCTCAAGCATTTACAATGAGAATGCATTTCTTCAAAATGAGATCGCTACAAGACTCTCTGAGAAACTAAAAATCATCTCTGTCAAACCAGAAACCATCATAGATCTTGGATCTGGGACTGGCTTTCTTAGCGAAAAAACTGCTAAGATATTTCCTGATGCGCAATTAGTTTGTGTCGATTTTGCACAGCAGTCTTTGATCAAAAATTCACAAAAGCTAAAAGTTTGTGCAGACTCGTACCAACTTCCTTTTAAATCGAATAGTGTTGATTTTGTTGTTTCCAATCTCATGATGCAGTGGTGCACAGATCTGAAAACACTTTTCAATGAGTGTCATCGGGTTCTCAAGCCACAGGGCTTAATTCTATTTACAACGTTTGGCCCTGAAACCCTAAAAGAGCTGAAGAGAAGCTGGTCCATAGTTGACAGTAGTCCTCATGTGAATGAATTTATTGATATGCACGATATTGGGGATCAGATGATTCAATCAGGTTTTCAAAGCCCCATCATGGAGATGGAAAAGTTAACGCTTACCTATGAAAAAGTTATAGACTTGATGAGAGACCTCAAGGGCATAGGTGCTCAAAATGTTGACAATAGATCTAAGTCGCTGACTGGAAAAACAAAGTTCAAAAAAATGCTAGAGATGTATGAAAGTTACCGTGAAAATGGAAAGATTCCAGCAACCTATGAAGTCATATATGGTCACGCTTGGAAAAATGACATTAAGTTTGAAGCCATTTCATTGGATAATTAATTAATTCACTTAAGCTATTTCAAGCAAATCTCCAACTCGCAGAACAGCATGCTCACTAAGTAAAATTGCATTTTGACCAAAAAAGGCCCCATTTTCTTCTTCACTAAATTTTAGCTTAGCAAGGGTTGCCAAAGGCTCTTTAGGGTTTTCAATTGCACCAGTCTCTTGGTCAATCGTCGTAATTTTGCATCGCTTGCAAGGCTTTCTCAATCCAAACTGATAACCACTCTTTTCGCATACTAAATTAGATGAGGTCATCATCTCAACATTGGGTAGTTCCTTAACCACTATGTTGGGTCTGAATCGATTCATTGAAACCTCAAATGAATCATTTTCCGAAAGGTCAGTATTAAGCCTACTGAGAGAATCCCATGAGGTGATTAGATAGGGAAACTGATCAGAGAATGCACTTTCAGCATGAATACCATGTAAATATTGTTTAGGAACTAGTCGCTCGCCCTTTTGGTCAAACCTGACAAGCCTCAGTGCACTTCCGCGAAATGTTCCAAGAACCTCAGTCAGCCATTGAGAGGCATCATCGCCTTCATCGAAAGCATCGCACAGATCATCCCAGACAACCGCTCTGACTTTATTGCTTCTGGATGAATCAAGCGGAATCTTCAGAGTCTTTTGATTGTTCGAGGTAAGAATTAATGAGTAAGAATCAATGTCTGTCTCTATCGTGGTCATTAACTCTATTTCTCTCTGGGAAATGAAGTTATAGTCTTGATCTGTAATCATCCACTCACGGTCGTATTCGAGTCCGCGCTGAGCAGTTTGAGCTTCTTTTAGAGCAATACCCTTGAGAGATTTGACTGGGTAAATATACAGATCAGTAATTTGAGCCATAACTTCACCTATTATTGGTTATTGTTTTAGTTTATATCCAGTTCTGAACATCCATGCTATTATAGCAATACAAATAGCGAGAAATAAAAACACCATAAATAGACTAATTCCAACGCTCACATCTGAAACCTCAAAAAAGCTCCACCTAAATCCACTAACAAGATAAAGAACGGGATTAAAAAGAGTCACTTTCTGCCAGAGGTCTGGGAGCATACTGATTGAATAAAAGCTTCCACCGAGGAAAACCAAAGGAGTAATAATAAGAAGCGGAATGATTTGCAGTTTCTCAAAGTTATCAGCCCAGAGGCCAATGATAAAACCAAACAAGCTGAAAGCGATGCAGGTTAAAACCAGAAAGCCAAGCATCCAGAATGGATGAGCAATATTCAAATCTACAAACAGATTAGCTGTTGCTAGAATGATTGTTGCTAGAATCAAAGACTTCGTTGCAGCTGCGCCGACGTAACCTATTAAAGTTTCATAAAAAGACACAGGCGCAGAAAGAAGCTCATAGATTGTTCCAGTAAACTTAGGAAAGAAAATACCAAATGAAGCATTAGAAATGCTCTGAGTTAAAACCGACAACATGGTCAAACCTGGAACAATAAATAGGCCATATGATACCCCTTCAATATTCTCTATTCTCGATCCAATAGCAGAGCCAAAGACTACAAAGTAAAGAGCTGTAGAAATAACAGGGGAGGCGACGCTTTGAAAGAGGGTTTTCCAGAAACGCAGCATCTCATTGAAATAGATGACCTTAATCGCAGTTAAATTCATTACTCCTCCTTAACCAGATCAACAAAAATATCTTCTAATGAGCTCTGCTCCACCTTCAAATCTTTTAATAATAATCCTGAATTTGTTATTTCATGAAGAACCTCTGATACATCAGCTGTCTCGTCCTTAACGAGGTAAGTATATGAGATCTGAGTACCCTCTTCATTGAGCTCAATGTTGTATTTCTCTAATATGCTTGGAATTTTTTTAATGGGCTCTTTAAGATCAATAAGAAGCTGTTTTTTACCCAGGCTCTCCATCAGTTCATCTTTTTTCTCAACCAACAAAAGCTCACCATTACTAATAACACCGACTCTTTCAGCGATTTCTTCAGCTTCTTCAATGTAGTGTGTTGTAAGGATAATGGTCACACCTTGATTGCGAAGTTTATTGACAATCTTCCACATATCTTTTCTTAGCTCAACATCAACCCCGGCTGTTGGTTCATCTAAAAATAAAACTTTAGGTTCATGAGAGAGGGCTTTAGCAATCAAAACTCTCCTCTTCATTCCTCCAGATAAGGCTCTAATTTCTGAATCTTTTTTATCAAAAAGTGATAGATCTTTGAGAAGTTGTTCCAAGTATGCATCATCTCTCTTGGCACCAAATAACCCTCTACTAAATCTAACAGTTCCCCAGACGGTATCAAAAGCCCCCAAAGTCAACTCTTGAGGAACCAAACCAATCATAGATCTTGTTTTTCTAAAGTCGCTAATGATATCAAAACCATCTACAGTTACAGAGCCTGATGAAGGCGAGATAATGCCACATATAGAAGAGATTAAAGTCGTTTTTCCAGCACCATTTGGACCTAAAAGGGCAAGTATTTCACCTCGGTTGATTTCCAAGTCAACTGTTTTAAGTGCTTCAAAACCAGAATTATAGGTTTTTGATAAACCTTTGATTGAAATGATTGAGTCCATTAATATTTTTAAATTGTATGACACGAAGAATGGATAAATTTTACTTAGTAAATTCTTCTTAATTACACTATATAGAGTTTAATATTTTTCTTTTCAAGTACACAAAAAAATTATTTTTTTTGTTAGGAGAGTTCTTCATGCCAGGGCGGATTTGCACCTTTTCTAGTTACAGTAATACTTGCCACTTTATTCGCAAAACTAAGTGCTTGAGTTAGCTGATCATTATTGATAGTCTTTAGACTGTCTCTATCAAGCAAATCCTGCTCATCAAGATTCAGAAGAAAGCCAGCATTAAATGTATCACCTGCAGCAATTGTATCGACAACATCAACCTTAAGACTTTCAGCAAATACTTTATTGCCATTACCATTAATCACTTTTGAACCTTCTGACCCTAAAGTTAATATAACGAGTTTAATCCCATTATCCAGCCAACTTTTACTGACCTCATTAATGTCCTGTGCTCCAAAAAGATAGCGATAGTCTTCATCTGATATTTTAAGAATATCAACTTTGTGAGTAAGCTCAATGAATCGAGCTAAATAGGCCTGTTTGTTCTCGATAAAATCTGGACGAACGTTCGCATCAAAATAAATTGGCAAGTGTCCTGCGACTTCTTCAATAAATGATTGCCAACTCGAACCACAAGGCTCTGCTTGAAGACTTATCCCTCCAACCAGTAATGCCTTTGCCTTTTTTACTCCATCTAGAAATGGTTTGAGGCTCGATGAATCCAATAGCCTCCCAGCTGAATGCTCATCAACAAAGGTGTACTCTGCTATGCCATCAATCACATCAGCATAGGCAAGAGTTGTAGGGCGATTTGTCTTAATGACAAAGTCTTCCTTTACTTTTGAATGACGTAACTTACTCTCAATTAACTCCCCATAGCTGTCATTAGATACAGCGCCAAAATAATAGGTATCAGCTCCCAAGCGACCAAGTGCAATGGATGAATTGAAATTACTACCTCCAACATGAGGAGTATATTCAGCTTCCCCTCGAAAAGAGACCATATCGATTAATGACTCGCCAGCACAAATTATCATAACAAGCTAGTTTTTTTAACAACTAAAAGTGCTAGATATTATATCGACAACTCAGATAAAAAAATTGCTATAGAAGCCTTGAGCCATTAGTCACTGGTAAATCATTCGTAGCCAAAACTACAGAATTATCTTTGCGGTAAAATCCTAAAACCAAGCACTCGCTCATGATAGGCCCAACTTGCTTAGGTGAAAAATTCACAACCCCCATGACCTGTTTATCTTTCAATTGATCTTTATTGTAGAGGTCAGTAATTTGCGAACTTGATTTCTTAATGCCAATTTCAGAGCCAAAGTCAACATGAAGTATGAAAGCAGGTTTTCTTGCTTCAGGAAAATCCTCGACCTTAATTATCGTGCCAATTCTTATGTCAACTTTTTCAAAATCTTGCCACGTAATTGTCATATCAACTCATACATTTAGTATTCTAAAAGTTCCTGTAGGCTTTTCTCAAGGGCCTGAGTAAAGTCAGAATCATTTCCAGGGTTTGCAGCGCAGTGCCCCCATGGCGAATCAAAAGGTCGAAACTCTGCATTTAACATATGACTCACCTCAATGGCGTTATCCTCAGGTGGAAAATATAAATCTTGAGTACAAGGCATAAGTATAGATTTAGCCTTAATTGATTTTAGCGCTTCTTCAAAATTTCCATTGTAGATTGGGCCGATACTGATGTCATTAGTCTGCCAAGTTCTGAGCTTGCAAATAAGATTGTTAGCGTCCCAATTTTCAGCATGGTCCTCCTCCCAGTCTACCAATAAATCCTCAAATGATTCATAGCCAATTGTTTTATAGAGTGAGTCTCGATAAAACGTTTGTGAAAAAGCCCATCCCGCATAAACCCTTGCGAATGCTTTTAGTCCCCTTAAGGGAGGTGAGCTATAGTCTCCATTATTCCAATGTTGGTCTGCGCATAGTGCTGACCTTACCCCCTCAAGAAACACAAAGTTGTGTGGTGAAGTTTTTGCTGATGCACAGAAGGGTAAAATAGCATCAACAAAGTCAGGGTATTGAGCAGCCCACTGATAGGCTTGGCAGCCCGCCATTGACCATCCTGTCACTAGAGCAATCCTCTTTACTCCTAATGCCTCAGTTAGAAGCCGATACTGGCAAGCAACATTATCCCAGAGCGAAACATGAGGAAACCTTGGGCCATCTTGAGGCGACTCAGTATTGCTTGGGGAGGAAGAGACTCCATTACCAAACATATTAATTGAAACAATGAAGTGCTTATCTGGATCTATAGCTCTTCCAGGACCGAAGAACCCTTCATTTCTTTGATGTGATCCAGTATAAAAGGTAGGCAAAACAACAACATTACTTTTATTGGCATCCAATTTTCCGTAGGTTTGATAGGCCAAGAATGCTGAACTAAGAACCTCTCCAGAGAGAAGAGTTACATCGCCTAATTCAAATTTATCATAGCCCATTTCAGCAAATTTTTATCAACAGTCTAGAGTATTATCTCTCTCCCATTGACTGAGATGAGATGAATAGTCATTCCATTGACTTTGCTTAAGCTTGATGTAAGCATCAATTAAATCATCTCCAAGCCTTTCTCTCAAGACATCACTCTCCTCAAGAAGTCTTAGAGCATCTAGTAGATTTTTTGGAAGCTGTTTATAACCTTCCATATCTTTACCAAGCTCATACATATTGATATCTAATGGATCACCAGGATCACGATCCGAAGCAATTCCATCTAGCCCACAAGCAAGGATTGCTGCCTGCATAAGGTATGCATTTGCAGCACCGTCCATTAACCTCAATTCAAATCTGCCAGAGTCTGGAACTCTAATCATATGGGTGCGGTTATTTCCTCCATAAGTTATTGAACTTGGAGACCATGTGGCTCCAGAGAGAGTTCTTGGCGCATTGATACGCTTATAGCTATTTATTGTTGGATTAAAGATTGCTGTCAATTTATCAGCACTGTGCATGATGCCGCCTAAGAATTGATAAGCAAGGGAAGATAATCCTAAACCTCTACTATCATCATCTCCATTGAATAAGTTTTTAGAGCCATCAAGACTCCAGATAGAGAGGTGGGAATGACAACCATTTCCTGTGAGATGACTGAAGGGTTTAGGCATAAATGTAGCTCGCATCCCATGCAGTTCTGCAATCGATTTAACCATAAATTTAAAAAATACCTGTCGATCTGCAGTAGTCAGAGCGTCATCAAAATCCCAGTTCATTTCAAATTGGCCATTGGCATCCTCGTGATCATTTTGATAGGGGCCCCAGCCAAGCTCAATCATGCTATCGCAAATTTGTTTGATCACTGGATATTGTCGCATTAATGCTTGCTGATCATAGCAAGGCTTACTCTGTTGGTCTTTATCATCAGCAATATCAGTGCCGTCATCATTAATCAGATGGTATTCACATTCAACGCCAGTTTTCATTCTGAAGCCTTGCTTTTCAGCCTCAGCTAACTGTCGTTTTAGAGCAACGCGTGGAGAGGCCTCTACTGGCTTTCCATCCATCCACAAATCTGAGGCCAGCCAAGCCACTTCTGGCTTCCATGGCAATTGAATTAAACTGTCTGGATCTGGAATGGCAAACATGTCAGGATGAGCAGGTGTCATGTCGAGCCAAGCAGCAAATCCTGCAAAACCAGCGCCGTCTTTTTGCATATCATCAATAGCCCTTGCAGGAACTAATTTAGAGCGAAGACTGCCGAATAGATCCACAAAGCTAATCAGAAAATATTCAATACCCCTGTCTTTAGCGACCTTACTAAGTTTAATTGCCATACATCCTCCTATCTGTCATATCTTTTAAGTAATTTTAATTAGCTTACATCCCATTTTTTCCAGGAATCCAGCTTGTTCCTGCGAGAGGAACTCCAGCCATAGCCGCAGCTTCCATTGTTAATGCTACCATATCCTCTGGTTCCAAATTATGAACGTGACTTTTACCGCAGGCACGAGCTAAAGTTTGTAACTCAAGTGTGAGAACATTGATATAGTTTGCCAGTCTTCGACCTCCTAAAATGGGATCCAGTCTTTTTGCTAGTTCAGGATCTTGTGTTGTAATTCCAGCTGGATCATTGCCTTGTTGGTAATCATCCCAAAAGCCAGCGGCTGAACCGATAGCCTTATATTCATCATCAAACTCTGGGCTTTGATCACCTAAAGCGATTAGTGCAGCAGTACCTATTGAGACTGCATCAGCGCCAAGAGCCAAAGCTTTAGCAACGTCAGCACCGCTTCGAATACCGCCAGAAACTATCAACTGAACTTTGCGATGCATATCCATTTCTTGTAGAGCCTCAACAGCCATTCTTACAGCCGGGAGTGTTGGAATGCCAACATGCTCAATAAATACATCTTGAGTTGCAGCCGTTCCGCCTTGCA
>CABWZU010000023.1:0-15949 GCA_902510115.1 uncultured Gammaproteobacteria bacterium
ACCATTGATATCTGAGAGAATTACTTTGCCTTCAGGTCCAACTTTTTTTCTAAACTTGATTGCAAGATCTCCTGTGCCTCCAGCAATATCAAGAACATGATCACCCACTTTTACATTGCTGCTTGAAATCGTATAGTTTTTCCAAAGCCTATGTGTTCCTATCGACATGACATCATTCATGAGATCGTATTTCCCAGCTACTGAGTCAAATACTCCTTTTACAAGACCTTGTTTTTTTGCAACATCGACCTCTTTATAGCCAAAGTGAGTTGTTTTTGCCATTTTTACTTAGTTGGGTAGTCCCTGAAATCAGCACCAATGTAGATTTGAGTAGGTCTAAATATTCTGTTGTCACTTACTTGCTCATGCCAGTGAGCAACCCAACCTGCTGAACGAGCCATGGCAAAGATTGACGTGAAGTGTTCTTTGGTAAAGTTGAAGATTTCTGAGTAAAGGATGCCTGAATAAAAGTCCACGTTAGGGTAGACCCCTTTTTGAGACAATAACTCATTACAGATACTTTCAACTTCGAGAGCTGTTTCAAAACGGTTAGATAAAGTAAGCCCATTTTTCTTGATGTAGGTTTTAATCATTTTCTCAAGAATGGTTGCTCTAGGATCCTTTGTTTTGTACTCACGATGACCCATTCCCCAGATAACTTGCTTATTTTTAAGCCTATCTTCGATCCATTTGCGTGCGTTTTTAGGAGAGCCAATTTCATCAAGCATTATGAGCACATTTTCGTTTGCATTGCCGTGTAGAGGGCCCGCTAATGTTCCAACGCCAGCAGCAATTGAAGCAAATGGGTTTGCAAGGGAAGACGCTGTTACCATCGTCGAGAAAGTTGAAGCATTGATAGTATGTTCAGCATGCAAAATTAATGAGGCATCTAAGAGGGCAACGATCTCAGGGTCAGACTCCTCTCCAAAGCACATATACATAAAATTTTCAGCATAAGACATCGTCTTGCTTGGCGGTATTGGATCGTATCCCATACTGATACGAGTCCACATTGCAACCAAAGTACTCATATTTGAGATAATTTTAATAAGTGCATTTTGGGTATAAGAGGAATCTGGTTCCGCAGCACCTGCATCTGGATAGAAAGTCGCCATAGATGCTATTGCAGTCTGGAGCACATCCATTGAGTGTCCAGTTGAGGGAAGTGACCAAAGCAAGTGGCGAATTTTGCGCTTAACCTCGTTACGTTTTTTTAAGATGTTTTTAAAGTTTGTTAGCTCTTTTGGAGAGGGGAGCTCGCCATTCATTAGCAAAAGTGCAGTTTCTTCAAAAGAAGAGTGCTCAACAAGATCTTGAATGGAATAGCCTCTATAGGCTAGTATTCCTTTTTCACCATCAATTGAAGAGATTGCTGATTTGGTTGCAGGAACGCCTGCTAGGCCTGGGATGTATTCTGTCATAGTTTTTTCTCGCTAAATTGAAAAAGAAGAGCCACAACCACAAGTGGTTTTGGCATTCGGATTACTTACAACAAATCTAGCCCCCTGCAGGTCCTCAAGATAGTCAACTGTAGAGCCCATCAGGTACTGATAGCTCATAGGATCAATTACTAATTGAACCCCTTTTTTGTTAACACCACTGTCACCCTCTTTAAGATTTTCATCAAAAGTGAAACCATAGGAAAAGCCAGAGCATCCGCCCCCAGTGATATATACACGCAGCCTTAAGTCTGGATTTTTTTCCTCTTTAATGAGTTGAGCGACTCTGTTAGCCGCACTATCACTAAAAACTATGTCAGCTTCGTCTAATATTTCTATTGCTTCCATTGGTTACCTCTAAATGATCTTTACAACTTGAATTAATGTTATGGCAAAAGTCCAATTTCTAACAGACCTTCCTTTTCGTCAAGTCTAAACATTAAATTCATATTTTGAATTGCCTGTCCCGCTGCACCCTTGCCCAGGTTATCAATCACAGACATAATTACAAGCTTATTGCTATGCTCAACGTACTGAATTGAAATCTGACAATAGTTCGAAGATTTGACTGAGCGGGTTTCAGGATAGACACCTTCAGGTAATATTTTAACAAATTCTTCGTTTTCATAGGCATTTTCGTAGCAAGTTAGAATATCTGCATCAGAGTCAATTAAGTCAGTATAAATTGTAGCTTCAATGCCCCGACTCATTGGAACTAAATGTGGGGTAAAAGTGAGTCCAATAGCGCCTCCAGAAATAGATTCAAGCTCTTGTTTAATTTCAGGAAAATGCCTGTGTCCGCTAACACCATAAGGCTTAAAGCTTTCAGTAATCTCACAAAGAAGGGTTGCTTGGTTTGCATTTCGACCAGCACCACTTGCACCTGATTTACAATCTGCAATGATATTGGAAGGATCTATCAGGTTGTTCTCAAGGAGAGGTTTTAATGCAAGAAGAACGGCTGTAGGATAGCATCCAGGATTTGCAATTAGTCGAGCGTCTTTAATTGCACTTCTTTTTATTTCGGGTTGTCCGTAGACTGCCTCATTCAATAGAGACTCTTGAGTATGCTCCATGTTGTACCATTGCGACCAAATAGCTGAATCAGTAATTCTAAAGTCGGCACCCAGGTCAATAACTTTAATATTTCTTTCCAGAAATAATCCAGCACTATTCATTGCAACACCATGAGGCGTAGCAAAGAAAATGACATCGCATTCAAATAATTTTTCATCATCAGGAAGAAGATACGATAGGTCTGACATTCCATGCATGTTTGGAAAGATCTCATAGAGTTTTTTACCTTTCAGAGCTCTGGAGGTAATTGCGTGCACTTCAGCGCTTGGATGTTGGTGCAGCAGACGCAAAAGCTCTATCCCGGTATAACCAGATCCGCCAATTATTCCAACCTTAAGTTTCATTCTTCTTCTCCAAGCATCTTTTCAAGATAATGTATGTTCATCCCACCTTTTTTAAAAACCTCATCATTCATAATTGACCTTTGAAGTGGAATGTTTGTTTTAATTCCATCAATAACCATTTCATCAAGTGCATTTTGCATTTTAATGATAGCGTTATCTCGGCTTTCACCATACGTTATGACCTTGCCAATCATTGAGTCATAATGAGGAGGAACATTATAGCCATTATAAATATGCGAATCTATTCTAACTCCTAGTCCACCAGCTGCATGGTATTGGGTGATTTTTCCTGGGGAGGGCATAAATGTTATAGGGTCCTCAGCATTAACTCTGCATTCAATTGCATGGCCTTTAATTTCGATATCATCCTGAGTGAGTGATAATTTGTCACCGCCTGCGATTAATATTTGTTCGCGAACAATATCAACTCCAGTAATCATTTCAGTAACTGGATGTTCAACTTGAACTCTTGTATTCATTTCAATAAAGTAGAACTGATCATTATCAAAAAGAAACTCGAACGTGCCAGCGCCACGATAATTAATTTTTTTACAAGCTTCTGCGCAGATGTTTCCAATCTTATTCCTGAGCTTTGGAGATATGCCTGGTGCGGGAGCTTCTTCAACCACTTTTTGATGGCGTCTTTGCATAGAGCAGTCTCTTTCCCCAAGATGAATAGCGTTTCCATGCTGGTCTGCAAGGACTTGAATTTCAACATGACGAGGAGTGGTAAGAAACTTTTCCATATATACTTCGCCATTACCAAAAAAACTCAGGGCCTCTGACTGTGTTAGTTTGATTGAATCAATAAGATCTTTTTCAGACTCAACAACGCGCATACCT
The DNA here is from genome assembly GCA_902510115.1 of uncultured Gammaproteobacteria bacterium. Classification (GTDB taxonomy): domain Bacteria; phylum Pseudomonadota; class Gammaproteobacteria; order PS1; family Pseudothioglobaceae; genus Pseudothioglobus. The sequence goes on from CABWZU010000023.1 coordinate 3,704, forward strand.
CGTCCACCACCTCCACCAGAAGCTTTGATGATTATTGGAAGTCCGATTTCCTTTGCCAGCTTAATACTTCTTTTTTCGTTTTCATCGAGAGCGCCATCAGAACCAGGTACACATGGCACACCAGAGCCTTTCATTGCTTCAATTGCGGCTACCTTGTCTCCCATAACTCTTATATTTTCAGCTTTTGGTCCAATAAAAATAAAGCCACTTTGCTCAACTTGCTCTGCAAAATCAGCATTTTCAGAAAGAAATCCATAGCCTGGATGAATTGCATCTGAATGAGTTACTTCGGCTGCACTAATGATTGCTGGAATGTTAAGATAGCTTTTGATTGAGGGATGGGGCCCGATACATACAGCCTCATCGGCTAATCTGACATGCTTTAAATCTTTATCTGCTGTTGAATAGACTGCCACCGTTTGAATTCCAAGCTCCTTACAAGCTCTGAGAATTCTTAAAGCAATTTCTCCACGATTTGCAATTAAGACTTTTTTTATTGAGCTCATTCTATGACTATTAATGGTTGTCCAAATTCAACAGCTTCACCGTCTTTGATTAATATCTCAACCACTGTGCCGGATTGATCTGCCTCTATCTGGTTCATAATTTTCATGGCTTCAATGATTCCTACAGTATCTCCTTGGTTGATTTTTTGTCCAACAGTGACAAACGGTTTTGCTGTAGGAGACGGTGCTGAATAGAATGTCCCAACCATTGGCGAGACAATAGACTGATCGCTTGTTTGATTTTCAGCAGGCTCTGCAGGAGTTGGCGCAACCGGTGCAGAATTTGCAACAGGTTGTTGTTGAACGAAAGACTGAACTGCGGGTTGTAAGGGTGCGGGTGAAGCGCCAAACCTTGAGATTTTGACTGATTCTTCACCTTCCTTAATCTCAATTTCAGCCATTCCAGACTCTTCCAGAAGCTCCATTAGTTTTTTAACTTTTCGAATATCCATCGATGCTCCTATTGTTTATTTTTTAATTAGTTGTTAATTTTTAGCTCCAGGCTAAAAATACTGTAAGTTCATGTTTTGGCTTAAAAATGTTTAACTTAAGCCTAAGAAAATTGTCTTTTTAAGATCTTCAAAATTATGCATTTTACCATCCATATAGCAGTTTATAGCGGCAAAATAGAAACATTTAGAGGAATTTAATGCTAATTTAATTTAAACTATTTAAGCGATTTGATAGTTCATTAGCGCTCACTTCACCAATAATTCTTTGGGATCTTATTTCTTTTCCATCCTTAAAAAACAAAATTGCGGGAGGTCCTACAAGTGAGAATCTTGATAATATAGATTGATTAATTTGTGTATTTTTTGTTACATCAACAGTGTAAGTCATTACATCTTCGAGGGATTGATTGACTGTTGAATCCTTAAAGACAATTCTTTCTAATTTTTTGCAGGCTATGCACCACTCAGCATAAAATTTAAGTACGAGTAGTTTTTCATTTGATTTGGTTTTTAAAATCAATGAATCTAGCTGGGTTTCGTCATCTATTATTTGAAAAGCAACAGTGTCAGATGCCTCAATCTTATCACCATAGATTATTGCATCTAGAGGTTGTTGTATGTCGCCTCCACCTTTGGCAACAAGTGCCCATAGCATCAGACCATAAACTAAAAATAAAATAGAAAAGAGTCGAAATACTATTCCAACCAAACTCAAAGATCTGCTTAAGTTTTTAAAAACTCCAAGCATGATAGGGGCAACTGTAAACAACAGTGCCCATAGAATTAATGACAGCAATGGATAAAGGATTCTATCTAAAAGATAGAGGGCTACAGCAATCATTGCAAAGCCAAAAACCCTCTTAACATTTTCCATCCATGGACCAGCTTTTGGAAGTGCATTGACACCCCAGCCACAAATGATTATAAGAGGCACTCCCATTCCTAATCCCATAGCAAATAAGCTTGCTCCACCTTTCGCCGCACTCCCTCCAGCAATAACATAACTTAATGCAGTTGCAAGAAAAGGTGTAACACAAGGGCCAACAATTAATGCAGATAAGAATCCCATTATGCTGACTCCAACAAAGCTACCTCCTGACTGCGAGTTGCTAATACTTGTAAGTCTGGTTTGAATCCCTGAGGGTAGTTGAATGTCGTAAAAGCCAAACATCGATAAGGAGAGTAAGATAAAAATACAACTGAAAACAAAGAGCACCCAAGGCGTTTGCATAATTGCTTGCAAATTAATGCCTGCACCAAAGTACCCTGCAGAAGCACCAATTAATCCATAAGCAACAGACATTGATAGAACAAAAGTGATCGACATTAAAAGGGCATTGAGATTACTAGGCTTTTCTTTTTGCCCAATAATAATTCCAGATAATATTGGAACCATAGGGTAGACGCAGGGCGTCCAAGATAATGCAAGACCAGCTAAAAATGCAGCAATAAATAAGGCTAGGCCTCCCTGCTGAAATTTCTCCGAGACTATAGTTTCATCAATAGTTACTTTTTCATTCGATGGAATAGGGGCTTTTTTTGATCCTTCCAGGCTCACTTCAAGTCTATCAACTTGAGGAGGGTAGCAGACCCCACCTTCCCAACACCCTTGATGCTTTATAGTCACCAATACATAGTCTTTTTGAATATTGTTAAGCTCAATTTGTATTTCCAAGGGGGTGTTATAAACACCGACCTCTCCAAAAAACTCATCATTCTTAATCGTTGCATCAGGGAACCTGATGTTTTCAATAGAGGCTTCATCAACAGAAAAAGAAATTTTATCCTTATAGAGATAATAATCAGGCTGCACAAGCCATCGAACAGCTAGCATATTATTGTCCAGCAGAATAGCACTTAACTTAAAAGCCTGATCTGCTGGGAGAGGATGGTTTGATTTTTGTACTTCTTTACCTAGAGCTAAGGACGAAATATCAGGAGAGCTTTCTGAGCTAAGTTCATTAGCAACTGACGGTGTTTCTGCAGTAGATTGCGAAAAAATATTCAGTATTATCAAAAAGCTAATTAAACAAAAACGTTTCATAAATTTCACAAATTAATAGATAGCGCTAATTATAGTCTAATCATGTGATCTTCTAAATTGGGTTTCTTTAGAGTTGGAATGTTTTATCTATAAAATCAAGTTGAAAACTACTATTTATTACTAGATATTCCATGAACAAAAAGCTGCTAATAAGCCTTTCCAGGGCCAACTAAAATGAACCCTAAATTAATACCTTGGGTCTTTGTATGGATTTGGAGTACAGGATTTATTGCTGCCAAGTATGGGCTGCCATATGCTGAGCCCTTCACCCTATTGTCATATCGTTTTGTGATCACACTTTTCTTTTTATTAATCCTGATTGTCTATAAGAAAAGTCCCTGGCCAGAAACAAGACTAGATTTCTTTCATCTCTTGATTGCAGGCGTATTAATTCATGGAGTTTACTTAGGAGGGGTTTTTCAGGCACTTAAGTGGGGGATGCCAGCTGGATTAGGTGCTATGGTTATAGGGCTTCAGCCAATCGGCATGGCTCTGGTGGCTGGATTATTGTTAAAAGAGGAGGTATCTAAGAAACAATGGGCTGGCTTAATAATGGGCCTAGTTGGGTTGTACCTAGTATTGTTTGATAGCCTAGATTTAACTGAACAGATTGCTTTTGATGGATTTCCGATTTGGGCAGTTTTTGCTGTCATTATTTCGTTATTTGCTATCTCGATTGGAACAATTTATCAGAAGCGCTTTTGCAGCAACATGAACTTATATAGTGGCGCATGGGTTCAGTACTTTAGTGCATCGATTTTGTCTATTTTGATTGTTTTATTTTTTGAAAATGGAGAAGTTTCTTGGAGTAGAACCTTTATTCTGGCAATGACATGGCAAGTCTTAGGTTTGTCCATTGGCGCAATTTTATTGCTAATGACAATGATTAAAAAGAATGCTTTAGCAAGCGTTGGGAGTTATTTTTATCTTGTTGCGCCCCTGGTTGCGATTCAAGCTTGGTTTTTATTTGAAGAGACAATTGGTATCAGTGCTCTTGCTGGAGTTGCGCTCATTTCTTTTGGGGTTGCTATTACAACCTCTAAAAAATCTATTAGAAATTTACAAAGTTAGAGTTCTCCAACCTCTTCTAAAACTGCTCTGGCTACTTTAAAACACTCGACACCTTGCGGCACACCGCAGTAGATTGCAATAACGTGGAGAATTGATCTGATTTCATTAATACTAACTCCGTTTGTTAAAGCACCCTTTAGGTGAACTTCAAATTCATCCATTTTCGCTAGAGCTGCAAGCATGGTGAGGTTCATCATTGATCTCGTTTTGGCGTCAATTGTTTCATCGCCCCAGCCAAAGCCCCAGCACCATTCAGTCATTTGTTTTTGAAAATCTTCATTGAAGTCATCTGCGGCATCCAAGTTTTTTTCTACATACTCTTTTCCAAGCGTAGCCTTTCTTTTTGATAGTCCCAGTTCAAATAGTTTTTTATCCATAATCTACTCCATTCTTGCCTTGTTAAGAAATTATTACCTCATTATAAATGGATTGCTCATAGGCTCAGAAGAGGTATTAATCCATGTTGTCTTAGTCCGGGTATATTCATGAATTGCATCAATTCCTGCCTCACGACTTCCACCACTTTGTTTTACTCCACCAAAAGGAGAAATCGGTGATATAGCCCTGTAAGTATTGATCCAAACAATTCCTGAGTGAATTTTTGCACTAATCCGATGCGCCCTTGCTAAGTTTTCAGTAAATACACCAGATCCAAGGCCATAGTCAGAGTCATTAGCCATAGCTATTACTTCTTCTTCTGTATCGAATGCAATCACGCTGATAACAGGTGCAAAGAGTTCAGTTTTTACACAGTCAAACTCTTGGCTTTTGCAGTCCAACAGGGTGGGCTCAAAATACCAGCCTTCTTTTAGCTGGCTTGGCGGCTTGCCTCCAAAAACTAAATTGGCGCCTTGCTTCACAGAGTCGTTGATCACTTTTGAAGCTCTTTCAACTTGATGAATTGTTGCTAAAGGCCCCACCTGAGTTTTGCTATCAAGTGGATTGCCAATAATAATCTTTTTTGCACGCTGCTTAATAAGTTCAAGTACTTTAGAGTGAATCGAACGCTGTATAAAGACTCTTGAGCCTGCAACGCAGCTCTGTCCAGAAGCACCAAAGTTGCCTGCAATGATTCCGTTAACAGCGCCATCAATGTTGCAATCTTCAAAAATAATCATAGGTGATTTTCCACCTAATTCTAAGCTGACATGAGCAAAGTTTTCCGCACTATTCCTTACAATATGTCTTGCAACTTCTGTTCCACCAGTAAAAGCAATTCTCGCAACTTTAGGGTGCGTAGTTAGAGTCTTGCCACAGGGATCTGCAAACCCTGTAATGATGTTAATAACACCCGGCGGAAAGCCACATTCATCAACCAGTTCAGCAAATTTAAATAATGCAGCAGGAGCCTGCTCAGAGGCCTTAACGACAATAGTGTTGCCTGCTGCTAAAGCCGGAGCAATTTTAGTGGCCGATAGAAATAATTGAGCATTCCAAGGCACAATGGCAACTACTACACCAATAGGCTCACGGGTTGTAAAAACCTGCATATTTGGCTTGTCGATTGGAAGAACCTCTCCTTGAATTTTGTCAGCTAAGCCAGCATAGTAATAGTAGTAGTCTGCTACGTAGCTTGATTGAGCTCTTGTTTCAACTGCAAGCTTTCCGCTATCCTTTGTTTCTAGTTCTCCTAATTCTGAGGCATTTTTAGCAATTAAATCTCCGAGCCTATGTATCAACTTTCCTCGTTGAGTTGCGTTAAGTTTTGACCACTCTCCCTCATAAAGAGCATCATGAGCTGACTCAACAGCTAAGTTTGATTCATGTTCTGAGGCTGCAGGAAAGGTTGCCCAAGGCTTACCATTGGCAGGGTTTAAGGTCTCAAACTTTTCTGAGCCCTCTGAAAATTTCCCATTAATGTAGTGTTTAAAGTGTTTCATCATTGACCTATTTAAATAAATTCAGGCATAACTTTGTCTATAAAGAGCTCCAGTGATTTCTTTTTTGTTTCAAAATCCATGCTACTATCAATCCAGTAGCTATATTCATCATAGCCAAGATCTTCACAAAACTTGATTCTTTTAATGACTTCATCAGGCGAGCCAATAATGCTATTTTTACGCATATTTTCAGGAGAATACATTTCTAGTTTTGCCATTTCTTCTTCTGAAAGTTTCTCCATTAGGCCCTGCTCAACAGGACGTTCATTTTTGAACCAAGCTCCAAAATAACAATAAAAACGAGAGATATCTTTAGCACCTTGTTGAACCTCTTCTTCAGTCTCAGCTACAAAAGTATGGCGTAAGACCATGATTTTAGGCCTCTTGATGTCATGATGTTTTTCACAGGCAATATTAAATTTTTCCATCAGTGATGAAACTTCTTCGTCGCCTAGCCATAGAGGTGTTACCTGGACATTACAGCCTTCTTTTACTGCAAAGTCATGAGAATTTTGATCTCTAGCTGCAATCCATATTGGAGGATTTGGAGATTGTTGAGGCTTAGGAGAGCTGGTTGTTTTTGGAAAGGACCAATGCTCACCTTCTCCCGTATAGTCACCCCTCCATAGGGCTTTAATTGCTGGCACAATTTCTCTTAATGCGTTGCCAGCAGAAAAAGGGTCCATTCCATCAGCTAGTCGATCATATTCAAAAGAGTAGGCTCCTCTTGCGATTCCGAGCTCAAGTCTTCCACCTGAAATGATATCTGTCATCGCCGCTTCTTCTGCGAGTTTAATTGGATGCCAAAAGGGAGCAATAATTGTTCCAGTTCCAAGCCTAACATTATCAGTTTTATTGGCTAGATCGGTCAGATTAACAAAGGGGTTTGGTGCAATGGTAAAGTTCATGCCGTGATGCTCCCCATTCCAAATCGTTTTAAAGCCAGACCTGTCAGCTATTTGACAGAGCTCAACAAACTCATCATACAATCTTTTTTGTGACTGCCCTTCGTCTATTCTTTCCATGTGAGCAAATAAAGAAAATTCCATTTCAACAGTTCCTATATATTTTGATTATTTTTTGCTTATAGCTTCTACTTTGCCTTCGCTTTCTTTTCCAACAAAAATTCCAAATGCATTCAACTCTCTTTCTTTAATGTATCTTTTAAGCATTATTCTACTCGCTTCATCACTAAGTTTGTCAAATGGAATGGCATCAAACGGATAAAAAAAGTCATTCAAAGTATCCATAGCTGCTTTGGCTTGAGCACGGTAGTAAATAAGACTGGTTTTGTCCTCTGCTTTCTCAAATACTGAAAATAGATAATGTTCATTAATAGATATATTAAGATTATTTAGAACACCGAGTAGGCTCTCGTCATCATGAGTGTGTCCAAGCCTTGATGCTGAGGGAAAGTAGAGGTAGCCATTTTTTTTATCTTCTAACAATAACACTTTTTTGCTCGATTCTATTATTGCGCCTACAATTATTTCAGTATTTTCATTTTCCATTGCAAGCAGCATTTTTTGCTCTAGCCCAAGATTGACATAGTTTCCTCTGAGGTACATAAGAGGAGTTTTTGGAGTGCTGTCGAAGGCAATAATATTTCCTATAAGAATAAGGTGATCGCCTGCATCAACTACTTGCTGAGTATTGCAATCAAACCAGGCAACTGCGCCGCTAATAATTGGGCTTCCAGTTTCCTCAGTACTCCAATCTATATTTTTGAAACGATCTTCGTGAGGAGTTGCAAAAATTGTTGATATAGATTGCTGATTCTCTGAGAGAACACTTACTGCAAAATGCTTAGTGATTGAGAAAGAATCAATATTAAATGACTCTTTGTCAATACAAATTGAAATGAGCTTTGGGTCTAGTGAGACAGATGTAAATGAATTTGCTGTGAAGCCCAGAGGGTTTTTGTTTTTATCAAGACAAGAAACTACTGTAACCCCGGTTGGGAAAGAGCCTAGAGCTTGCCTTAAATTCCTTGTTCTATCTTTATTCATTCTGTAGTAAAAAGTCCTTAATTATTGTGTTTACCTTTGCAGGCGCAATGTATGCCATCATGTGCGCCTCATTATCTATAATTTTCGAAATGCCTTTGGGAGATTCCGTCGCCATTTCATGAGACATTTTGGAATTAGAGTTTGGATCATCACTCCCAGTCAAGTATAGTACAGGCACCCTTAAATTATCAAGCAAATTTTCAAAGATAGAGTCTGACATTGCAAACAGTTTGTAAGCATGACCATAGCCCTTGGGAGAGGCGCTTAGTAAAAGTTGACGAACCTTGTTTATTTTCTCGGTTTGATCAGGCTCACTTTTATTTTCAAACCACCTACTAATTGTTTGCTCAATATTGCCTATTTCACCTGCCTCTAAAATTTTGTTAGCACGATCCAAGACCTTTTCTCTGGCATCAGATGATCTTTTATAAACAATATTTAGAGGAATTAAGGAGTTAATTTTATCTTCATATTTAAGGCTATACGCAACGCTGATAATTGCCCCCATAGAGTGCCCAATTAAAGAGAAGGATGAAATACCTAGCGAACCTACCAAATCATTTAGCTGTTCAACATAATCCTCTATTGTTGGGCTTTTGCTAGCAGGTGGAGTTAATCCATGACCCAGGAAGTCATAAGTGATAACTTTATAATGCTTAGAAAAGTATTCAACTTGAGGCTCCCATATTTCACTACACAAACCAACACCATGAATAAAGATAAGGACAGGGCCTTCCGATCCAGAAATAAAATAATGTGTATTGTTCTCAGTAAAAAGACCGGATGATTGCTTTGAATTATTGATTCTCAAGTCGCTCATAGGATAGCCAAGTATTAATGTTAGTAGATTAACCTAATTGGCACACACCTTTTTTTCTCACTGCCTGCCGACTTGAGCAATGAGGAATATAGAGTATTAATTCTGTGCTGTCAAGAAAGGTAAATAACTAATTTATTGCTAAAAATTATAAAAAAGTATAAATTTTAAGATTTTTTCGTTAAAAGTATGGTTTTTTGATTGAATCTAACACTTTTATTCAATTAATTGGCCAAAAAATACTAAAAATAGCCATATTTTGAAAAAAAGCTAGTTTTTATAAATATTAATATAAAAAGCATTGTTTTATGTCGAAAAACAACAATTAATCTAGAAACTAACCACTATCAGCAAATTCTATAACTTGGATTACTAGTCCGACTGTGCAATTTTTATCAAACGATCAACAACTGAATTGGCAACGTAAGAAAATTCAACTTTATTTACTTTTTCTAAGTTGTGAAAATCATTGTCGACGACAATTAAACCCAACATGCCCATATTTAAATGGGGTGTGCAACCATACAAATAAACCCCCGGAGTTTTAAAAAGAATTGAGTGAAATTCGTTTATCTTAGAATTATTTGGAAGAGTATCCATATCAGGACCTACTAGAAACTCTACATTATGTCCTTTGTTTTTTGGTAGCCACTCAATAGTGTCACCAACATCGATGAACGCTACTTCGATACTGTAAGAGTCATTTTCGGTAAACTCGATTTGGATGGTTTTAGCTAGAGTGCCTTTTGAAATTATTAGCAAAGCTAATAAAATATATAGCCTCATTAATTTACTGTCTTTACTGAACAACGATTACTAGCGCCGGCCTTACAAGCCTTCCATTAAGAGTAAAGCCAGTCTGAATTACCTCTAGAACAGTATTTGATTTTTTATCGGGCATGGGAACCATAGTGACAGCTTCATGAAGTTCAGGATCAAATTTTTCATCAACTGGGTTAATGGACTCAACACCAAATTTTTCTAGTGTGCTATTGAAAACCTTCATAGTAAGCTCTAGGCCCTCTGTTGTGGTTTCTATTGTGGCCTTTTCATCCTTAGCAGATTTAATACCCATGGTTAGAGAATCACTCACCTCAAGAAGCGCTTTTACAAAACCATCGAGCGCGAACTTGTGCGCATTTTCTAAATCTTTTGTCGTTCTTCTTTTTAAGTTCTCCATTTCGGCTTGCGAGCGCAATAATTTATCCCAATTATCCTTGGCAGATTGTTGTGCCTCCTGAAGTTGAGATTCTAAATCTTCAATTTTTGAGTTATCTTCTAACTCTTCTTTAGCTTTATTAGAGGCGCTTTTTTGAGTTTTTTGTTCCTTCTTTTTTGTCATTGTGTTACCAAACTAATGTATATTTAATGTGATATTTAGTTACTCTTTAGTATATTTCAAGGCCTATGTTTAATTCAGTTGGCGTTATCTGTAAACCAAATGATTTTACCAGTCAAAAAACTGCTTTGGAGCTTGGTGTGCTTCTCAAGGATCTTGGTGTTGGCTTTCTTGAGGATGCTAAAGAAATAAATCAAGAGGCAGACCTCATAATTGTTGTTGGAGGCGATGGAACTATCCTCAATACTGCCAGAACTTATGTTGATTCTAATATACCCATTTTAGGAATTAACCTTGGCAGGCTTGGTTTTTTGGCCGATGTTTCAGTTGATTCAATGGCTTCAGCGGTAACTGAGATTCTCGATGGCGAATTTATTAAAGAACAGAGATCCCTATTAAATTGTCAAATTGAGAAAAATGGTAAAGTAGTCTCTGAACACTTGGCTTTTAATGAAGTAGTAATTCATCGAAATGAAACTCCCAGAATGATAGAGTTTGAGCTTCATGTTGATGATGACTTTGTTAATAATCAAAGGGCTGATGGAATTATTGTTACAACTCCAACAGGATCTACTGCCTATGCGTTGTCGAGTGGTGGGCCAATAATGCATCCAAGCACGAACGCAATTTGCCTGGTCTCAATTAGCCCTCATACAATGAGCCATAGGCCATTTATTCTTCATGGCGAAAGTGAAGTATTTATTTCGCTTTTAGATTGTGATGAGAGAGCTACTATAAGTTTTGATGCTCAATCCTCAGTTTCTGCATCTGAAGGCGTTTCGCTCAGAGTTAAAAAACATGAGAATTTTGTTCACCTAATCCATCCAAAAGGCTATGACTATTTTGAAATTATTAGGTCAAAACTCCACTGGGGACAAAAGGTTTAAAAGTTTATAGTATGCTCGATAGCCTGAATATTAAAAATCTAGTAGTTATTGAGGATTTAGCTATTGACTTTCAGTCAGGGATGACAGTTATCACGGGTGAAACCGGAGCAGGAAAATCAATCATTGTTCAGGCTTTGGCGATGATTGCTGGGAGACGTTCAGATGCCTCACTTATTAGAAAGGGGGCAGATAAAGCAGAAATTAGTGCTACTTTCAGCATTGAATCAAATTCAAGCGTTCTAGCTTACCTTAAGAGTCAAGATTTAGAAAATGACTTTGAGTGCATTATAAGGCGAGTGATTCTTTCAGACGGAAAGTCTCGCTCATACATAAATGGAAGCAAAGTCCCATTATCAGTCCTGAGTGAAGTTGGAGCTTATTTGATTGACATGCATGGCCAAAATGAGCATCAGCTCTTATTAAGGCCTAGCCATCATAGAATTCTTTTGGACGACTATGCCGGATCTCAAAAACTGTGCAATGAAGTTAATGATATTTTTAATAGTTATCAAACAATCAAAGGCAAGATTGATAACTTGCGAAACAACAACTCACTTCTTTCTGCTCAAAAAGATTTGGTAACACATCAGTTGAATGAGTTTCATGAAGCTGAATTATCCATAGAGGAGCTAAGCAGCATTGAAGATGATTATAAAGCCTCGAAAAATTCCAGCCAGTTAACTGAGAAAATATCAAAGATATTAAGTGCATTGAATGACGATCATGGAGTAAACAATATTCTTATTGATGGAGAGAATATTCTGGATCAATCAAAAGAGATTGATTCACGATTAGATTCCATTAGAGCATTAATTGCTGGAGCTCAGTTGCAAGTTCAAGAAGGCATATATGATCTGACAGACTATCTCACTAAAATAAGCAACCAGGAAGATAATTCTATGCAACTGGAGCAAAGAATTACCCTACTTCATGATTTAGGCAGAAAGCACAATTGTCAAATTACAGAGCTCATCGATATACAACAATCTCTAGAGAAGAGTCTGACTGAACTAGAAAGCTCGAATGAAACACTAGATAAATTAAATGAAGAACTCAATCAGTTTGAAAAAGAATATTATCTCAAGTCTAAGGCACTATCTGCTAAGAGACAGAAAGCTAGCAATGCACTCTCAAAAGAAGTTACAAGTCTTATGCAAAAGCTTGGAATGCCTGGCAGTGAAATTATTTTTAAGATGGTCGATTTGGATAAAGAGGTTAGATTAAATGGCGCTGAAGATATC
>CABWZU010000024.1:0-14787 GCA_902510115.1 uncultured Gammaproteobacteria bacterium
TCAGGTGTTACGATTGCTGGGAATCTGAAAACAATGTTAAAAAATATTGTCTACGTAGGAAATGACATTGATCTGAGAAGTAATCTTAAGGTTGGCTCTACACTTATTAACGAAATGACCATTGCCGGGGAAGGGTAATCAATAATTTTGATGTCGTCATAATTGGTGGTGGCATTGTTGGTTTGTCTATGGCCATAGAGATCTCTAATAAGATGAGTCTCAGCATTGCAGTCATAGACCCAAATAATTGTAATCCGACAATCACTGAAACTTTCCATACTCGAGTCAGTGCAATAACACCAACCACAAAAGATTTTTTGAAATCAATCAATGTGTGGAGTGAGCTCGAGAGAAAGAATGCTTTTGTAGCAACCAAAGTTTGGGATCAGAATTCTCATGGCCACCTCAACTTTCATGCGAGCGATGAAAACTTAAAGAACTTGGGCTTCATTATTGAGAATGATGTGATTCAATCTGCTCTTTTCAGGGCGATTGAAACTTCAAATGCCACAATGATTCAGGCCAGTTTAGTGAAGCAAAATGCTAATAAAATTGGCTATAAAGTTGTTCTTGATAATGGCCAAACTTTGTCTTGTAAGTTATTAATAGGGGCAGATGGCCCTCAATCTAAAGTTAGAAGCTTGGCTAACATTGATTTCAAAGAGCATAACTATGATCAAAAGGCTATCATTGCAAATGTTTTAACAGAGAAACCTCTCAAACAAACGACTTGGCAGAGGTTTTTGTCGGACAGCATCCTTGCTGTTTTACCACTATCAGATAACCAGGCATCGATTGTATGGTCTTGCAAAAATTCTTTAGCTAATACGCTTGAAAAACTCGATGATATAGAATTCAATAAACGGATTACAGATGCTTCAGAATATCAATTTGGCTCTCTAGAACTTCAAAGTGCCAGGAAATACTTTCCTTTGGTGTCAAGAAGTGCAAATCAATACGTTCTTGAGAGTCTCGCCTTGATTGGTGATGCAGCTCATAACATTCACCCATTGGCAGGACAGGGCGTAAATTTAGGGTTTTCTGATGTAATGGAGCTCAGCCAACAATTACAAGATAGCAAACCAAATGCCCTAGGCAATTTCTTAGTTCTTAGAAAATACGCAAGAGCCAGAAGGCTTGATAACGAAGTTATGGCTAAAACAATGACGGGTCTGGATTGGATATACAAAGAGAATATGGAGCCTATTAGATGGGTTAGGGGTTATGGAATGAATTTAATTGATGATACTCCTGTACTGAAATCCTTTTTTCAAAGACAGGCGCTAGGTAAGATTAAGAAAAACTAATCATTTAATAAATCTTGATGGAGTAACTATTCCATCAACCTTAACATCCCAAGGCTGAGAAGTCAGGTGATCAACCTCTTGAGAGTCGAACGCCAACCCAAAAAGTTTAGGAACTCTAAATTTTTTTAATTTATTATGAAAGCTTAGAGTTTTGTCATAAAAACCACCACCCATACCTAGGCGATTTTTATGCTTATCAAAACCCACTAGCGGCATAAGAATGACGTCCATTCTGTGAGCACCCAGAAGGGGGCTAAAGATTGGCTCTTCAATACCAAACCTATTTTTTCTGAAAAATTTACCCATCTTCACAAACTTTAACTTTTCACCTGCAAGTTTTGGCAAATAGACAATATACCCCTGACTTATTAAAAAGTTTATTGTGTCTGTTGTCTCAATCTCGCCGTCATTAGGGAGAAAAATTGCAATATGTTTAGCGTTCCTAAAGACTGCATTTTTCTGGCACTGATATAGAAGCTTTCTACCTAACTTTTTTCTGGAGGGCAAGTCAATCGATCGCCTAATTTTTCTGAGCTCTTTTCTAAGTTCTTTCATGTTTCATTGTGAAGAGGTTTGTTCTAATTTTAGCAGTACAAAAAAATGAAAGAATAGATAATTCTTCGACGAGTGATGGGTCCGTTGTGCCGCGTTGACATGGTCCTGAACCATTCTGGTTCAAGGCGGAAGTTCGATGTTTACCGTAGGTTTCCCACTTCAAGGTGGGCTTACACAAAAGCACCCAATCTCATCTCCTTTTCTATACTTAATCGGCTCAGGGAAATAAATCAACCACAAACACAACAGATGGGTAAATTATCTCCTTTTGGTGGTTTTTTTGCAATGCATTTTCTTCTTTTTAGTGAAATTTAATTATTCTTTAAGAGTATAAATATTTCAAATTAGGTACTTTCAAAAACCTATTGCTATAAAATCCATTTTTCAATTTTCAAAATAGGTTATCTAAGTGACTGTATTAGCTGCAATATTATTACTGGTAATAATTATGGACCCTATAGGCAATGTACCTGTATTTTTAAGTATTCTTAAAAATATTCCAATGGAGAGACGAAAAATAATCATTATTAGGGAGTTGATTATCGCTTTCTTGATTTTGATATTTTTTATGTTTATTGGAAGGTTCCTACTTCAACTCCTTCAAATTGAGCAGTCATCACTTGGAATTGCGGGTGGAATCATACTTTTTATTATTGCAATTAGAATGATTTTTCCTGGAACAAAGCCAATGTTCAGTCATGATGAAGAGTCAGAACCTTTAGTAGTGCCCCTTGCTATACCAATGATTGCAGGTCCTTCTGCAATTGCAGCAGTCATTTTATTAATGGCCCAAGAGCCTAGCAGGTGGACAGAATGGACGATTGTAGTATTTGTAGCAAGCCTCATCTCAGGAATCATATTAGTTTCATCAGAAGCACTTGGAAGGAAGCTTGGCAACAGGGCTCTAACTGCCATTGAAAGATTAATGGGAATTTTTTTAATAATGATTTCAGTTGATTTTATTCTTGATGGCATTAAACAAACATTCAATATTTAAAATTAATTTTCAAAAATCAATAACCTTTACTCGTCAATTCATATTTGCTATGTAGCCCTGAAAAGACTATAATTGCGCCTTTTTAACAACTTAATGGCGAATAATTTGGCACCTATAGTGATGAAATTTGGGGGTACAAGTCTCAGAGATGAGGATTGTCGTGCGCATGCTTTAGAGCATATTAAACGCTACCATGAGTCTGGAGAAAGAATTGTGGTTGTCGTCTCTGCTATGGGACGAAAAGGTGAGCCATACGCTACAGATACTCTAGTCGCACTGCTTAGAGACGTAGGGCACAACATCAATCCAAGAGAGCTAGACCTTGTGATGAGTGTTGGTGAGACTCTAAGCTCTGCCTATTTTTCTCATCTATTAAGTCACAACGGAATGCCAGCCGAATCATTTAATGGAAGGCAATCTGGAATTCTGACAGATGACAATGCAGGCAATGCAGAGATTTTGGATATCAATCCATCTCGAATTGTCGAAGCTCTTGATAACGGCTTTATTGCGGTAGTAGCTGGCTTTCAAGGGGTTAACGATAAGGGAGATATTCGAACTCTAGGTCGAGGCGGAAGTGATACCTCTGCAGTTGCTCTTGCTTCTGCACTCGGTGCAGAAAAAGTTGAAATTTTCTCTGATGTTGATGGAATTGCTAACTGTGATCCAAGACAGGTAGAAGGTTCAAGCTATCTAGAGTCCATAAGTGTGAATCAAATGCTGGCTATGGCAGATGAGGGATCCAGAGTGATTCATCCAAGAGCTATCAAGGCTTCATTAAAAACCAAAACACCAATTATTGCAAAAAATAACTTTAATAATTCTGAGGGTACTTTAATACATCATGACGAATCAAAAAAAGAAGAGGTTGTTGCAATTGCACATCGAGAAAGCATGGTTCTGATTGAGTTTGCTCTTGAACACAAAGCTGCGAGTCATGTTAATGGTGTCGTTAACATTGACTCAAAAAGACTTCTACTGAATGACGATGTGTATTTAAGTGACAAGTTGGCTCAGCTTGAAGAGAAACTTGGGTTTTATAAGTTGAGTAGACACTGGGCAACAATATCTGTAGTTTGCAATAATAAAGTTTCAAAAAAACCGGCCGAACTAGACTATGCTGAGTTATTAGATTCCCCAGACACGATCATCAGATATCTTCTTAAGGAGCCGAAGATTAGAGAGACTCTAAAATTTTTACACGGAAGATATACTAGCTAAGTTAAGGTTTATAGCCAGAATTATTTACATAACTTAGAAGTATTTCATCTGTAAACTCGGCCTCAAGTTCTGCAGCTTTCTTTTCAACTGGCTCTTTTAGGTCGCCATCCTCAATTTCAGTGACTTCGTTATGCCAATCTGTTAGATAGGCGTCTGCATCTGTTGAGTCTCCTACCGTTGCTGCAGAGTCAACGGCCTCCATAAAGCGATTATCGAGCTGAACTTTCTCAACCTCTCTCCTGCTTTTTTTTATCATCACCTGTGTGGGTATATCACGCCACTTAATTACTGTCAGCTTCATTTTGTTCTCCAAGAAAATATTAAACATTTAACCAAATAAATTTCGAAAAATTCTACCATTAAGTTATTGATGTAATTGCTATAATTTAAGTATATAATTCACGTTTTTTAAGTTAGAGTTTGAATTGGAGAAGTAATGAAAAATAAAGCGCAAGTCGTTGTCATTGGTGGTGGTGTTGTTGGTGCTGGAACGCTCTATCATTTAGCTAAAAAAGGTTGGACTGATGTGGTCTTGGTTGAGCGTAAAGATCTAACATCAGGCTCGACTTGGCATGCTGCTGGACTTCTGCCATTATTCAATATGAGTTACTCGGTAGGAAAGCTTCACCAATATTCCGTTGACTTTTATCATGAACTTGAAGAAGAGACTGGCATGAATGTGGGTTTTAGTGTTGTTTCTAATATTCGTCTTGCTAATTCTCAAGACAGAATGGATGAGTATAAATACTACTCTGGTGTTGGAAGTACAGTGGGAGTCAATGTTAAATTCTTGACACCAGATGAAGTGAAAGAAGTTTGGCCGCTATGCAATACTGAAGGACTCATAGGGGCAATTCAGCATCCCGATGATGGTTACATTCAGCCAGCAGACTTAACTCAAGCGCTTTGCAAAGGGGCAAGAAACAGAGGTGCTGAGATATATGAGCACACTCTGGTAGAGGGTATTCAGCAGCAAAAAGATCAGAGCTGGGTTGTTTCAACTGACAAGGGTGATATCTCATGTCAACATGTTGTATCCTGTACTGGTAGTTTTGCCCGAAAAACAGGTGAGATGGTTGGTCTTGATGTTCCAGTAATTCCAGTAGAGCATCAATTCTTAGTCACAGAACAACACCCAGAGATAATGGAAAGAAAAAAGCAAGGGTTGCCTGAAATGGCCGTTCTCCGTGAATCTGATTCAGCATATTATTTACGTGAAGAGGCTGGAGGGATGATTCTTGGTATTTATGAGAAAGGAGCTCCAGCGTGCTATGTTGATGGTCCTAGTAAAGACTGTCAATATGAATTATTCAATGGAGAATTGGACCGTATTATGCCGCATATTGATCGCTGTATTAGTCGAGTTCCAGCCTTTGGTGAAGTCGGAATAAAAGATATCTACAATGGTGCTATCGCCTATACCCCAGACGGTAATCCGATAGTTGGCCCGGCTCCTGGTTTAAAAAATTTCTGGCTTAACGAGGGACACAGCTTTGGAATAACGGCTGCTGGCGGTGCAGGTTGGCAATTAGCGGAATGGATTGTTGACGGAGAGCCTACAGTTGACATGATGGGAGTTGATCCAAGGCGATTCGGTCCTTACGCTACTAGAGGCTACCTAAAAGAAAAAAACGAAGAGGCCTATGCAAATGTTTTCACAACTCATTATCCTGATGAAGAAAGAAGTGCTGCTAGACCTCTTAAAACTGCGCCATGCTATGACCGAATGAAAGCATTGGGCGCTGTATTTGGATCAGTTTATGGCTGGGAGCGACCTAATTGGTTCATGCCAAGCCTCGATTATTCTCTCAGTGCTGAAGAGTTGAATCAAGAGAATCCTGAAAAAGTATTTTTAAATAAAAACCATTCAAAGGCTTTAGAGGATGGTCAAATTGTTGAGAAAAATTCATTTAGACGTTCGAATTACTTTGAACATGTTGGAAACGAATGTAAGCACGTTAATCAGAAGGTTGGACTGCTTGATATGTCCGCTTTTGCCAAATGTATTATCAAGGGTCCTGGAGCAGAGGAATGGTTGGAGTCTATTTTTGCCAATAAAATGCCTCAAACGATTGGTAGAATAAGTCTAGTCCATATGCTATCCCTTAATGGAGGAGTTAGGGCTGAGTTTACTGTTTATAAAACTGGTCCTCAAAGCTATTATTTGGTTTCAGCAGGTGCATTTGAAACGCACGACCACGACTATCTATTTAAACTTGCTCCAAAAGATGGGAGCGTTAGTATTCAGCGAGTCACAACGCAAACGGGTGTATTGGTTCTAGCAGGCCCTAGATCTCGAGATGTTCTTCAGAAGCTTACAGACACTGATTTGTCCAATGAAAATTTTAAGTGGCTTACTGGTAAGAAAATAAATGTTGGTTATGCAACTGCAGAGGCACTGCGTGTTAATTTTGTTGGTGAACTTGGCTGGGAACTGCACCACCCAATCGAAATGCAAAACTATATTTTTGATCAAGTCATGGAGGCTGGATCAGAGTTTGATATCAAACCCTTTGGAATTCGCGCAATGGATAGTATGCGACTAGAAAAGTCTTATCGTTTAATTCCTAGAGAAATGTCAATTGAATATTCAGCATATGAGTCTGGTCTAGATCGATTTGTAAGGCTCAATAAAGAGAATGATTTTATTGGTAAAGAAGCTCTTAAAGATTGGCAAGAGAGAGGTGCTGTAAATGGTTTTGTGACAATGGAAGTTATAGGCGTAGTTGATGCTGATGCCCGAGGATCGGAGGCCATTTACAAAGATGGAATGGTTGTTGGAAGGGGTACTTCTGGGGGCTACGGATGGCGCTGCGGTAAGTCACTAGCTTTGGGCATTGTTAGAAAAGATCTAACCGCTGTTGGAACAGAACTTGAGATTGAGATTTTAGGTGAGAAATACAAATCGATTGTCATTGATGAATCACCTTTTGATCCAAATAACCAATGTTTAAGGTCATAAAAAATAATGTCAGAAATCAAACACAACTCTAAGCTTCATGAAGAAATGGTGGAATGGCGTCACCATATTCATAAGCACCCTGAGCTGAGTTTCAAGGAGGAGATGACCAGTGACTATATCGCCTCTGTTCTTGAATCAAATAATATTGAAATACATCGTGGCTTGGCTGTGACTGGAATAGTGGCTACTATTCATGGTACAAAAAAAGGTAAAGTCATTGGTCTTCGTGCTGATATGGACGCTCTCCCAATACAAGAGAGGAATGAGTTTAGTCATAAATCTGTTCACGATGGGAAAATGCATGCTTGTGGCCATGATGGCCATTCAACAATGCTTTTAGGCGCTGCAGTTTATTTAAAACAGAACAATAATTTTGCCGGTACTATTCATTTTATTTTTCAGCCAGCTGAAGAAGGTGGGGGCGGTGGTCGAGTTATGGTTGAAGAAGGTATTTTTGAAAAGTTTCCTTGTGAAGCGGTCTATGGCATGCATAATTGGCCTGGACTTGCCGAAGGCCGGTTTGCTGTCCATGATACTGCCGTTATGGCTGCGAATGAAACACTAAAAATTACCATTAAAGGAAAGGGCGGACATGCCGCAATGCCTGATCAGTGTATCGACCCAATAATGATAGGTGCACAAGTTATTTCTGCTATTCAAAGTGTCGTCTCAAGAAGTGTAGCGCCTTTAGATTCAGCTGTGGTCAGTATTACTATGGTTGATGCTGGCTTTGTATCAAACGTCATTCCAAACGAAATGAATCTAACTGGATCTCTTAGATACTTTAGGTCTGAGGTAGGTAACGAAGTAAAGGAAAAAATTAAAAATATATCAAAAGGTATCAGTGAATCAATGGGGGCGACAGCTTCATTTAGTTCAGTTCCAAACTATCCAGCAACAGTCAACACGCCAAAGCATGCTCTGCTTTGTGCTCAAGCTGCTGAAACATTGGTAGGAAAGGACAACGTATTAAGAAATGAAAAGCCAAGCATGGGCTCTGAAGATTTTTCTTTTTTACTAAACGCGTCAGAAGGTGCTTATATATGGATTGGAAATGGATTAGTTCCAGAAGATAGTCCTGAAGGAGGGTGCATGCTCCATAACACTCAGTACGACTTTAATGATGAAATTTTGCCTATTGGTAGTAGTTACTGGGTGGAGTTAGTTCGATCAATTCTTACGTAAATCATTAAGGTTCGACTTATGTTCTCTAAGGCAATTGTTAGGACACCCGGAAAAAGCCTCATTAATGGCTTAACTGACTCAAAATATCTAGGCTCTCCCAACTATTCAAGAGCACTCATACAGCATCAATCTTATATAGAGGCTCTTCAATTGTGCGGCCTTGAGGTTACTGTACTAGATCCTTGTGAAGATTATCCAGATTCAACTTTTGTAGAGGATGTTGCCTTAATTACACCAAGTTGTGCGTTCATTACTCGTCCTGGAGCTGAGTCTAGAAGGGGCGAAGTTAAAAAAATAATTGATGTTTTAAAGAGTCATTTTGATAATATTGAAGTTATTGAAGCTCCGGGAACAATAGAAGCTGGGGATATAATGATGGTTGGAAGTCATTACTATATTGGCTTATCGGATAGAACCAACATACATGGCGCAAAGCAATTAATTGGATTACTTCAAAAACATGGCTATACAGGCTCAACCATTGAATTGAAAGAGGTTCTTCATCTTAAAACTGGGTTATCTTATTTAGAAAATAATTTTCTTGCTATTTGCGGTGAATTTACAAGTGACCCTGCCTTCGAAGGGTTTGATCAAATTGAAATTCCTGAATCAGAGAGTTACGCTGCAAACTGCATATGGGTCAATGATAATGTTATCATTCCTTCTGGATATCCTATGGCAAAAAATAATATAATCAGAGCTGGATACAACATTCTAGAGGTGGATGTCTCTGAGTTTAAAAAGCTTGATGGCGGCTTAAGTTGTCTATCTCTTAGATACTAAGATATTTTTTCTTTTAAGATTTAATCTCCACATTTTCTTTTAGTTAAATCTAGATGGTTACTTAGAAAGAAGTGAACTAGTCGAATGTCTCTTTAATCTCTTCAAAAGTTGCTGTAATGGCGTGAACATTAGAGTAGCCCATCTCCTGAAGTGTTAGAGCAGCAAGTGAAGCGCGACCTCCACCAGCACAGTGAGTTAGGATTAATGTATCAGCATTATGACATTTTTTTTCAATTAACATCTCTATGAGCCCCCTAGGAATACTAATTGAATCATTAAGACTAGACTCATCATAATTTTTGTCTTCACGAACATCAATAATCACAGCATCATCTGAACTATCAAATAAAGATTTAGCTTCAACCGGATTTACGCAATCGATTTGTTTCTGTGCTTGAGTTATCAGCTCACCTGCCGTTTTTATCATATCAACAACCCTCCTAGAATAAACTTAGTGCTTAAAATGACGCATCCCAGTAAAAATCATAGCGATGCCATGCTCATTGGCTGCAGCAATCACTTCATCATCCCGCATTGAACCGCCAGGGTGAATGATTGCTTTGATTCCTGCTTCAGCGGCAGCATCTATTCCATCTCTAAATGGAAAGAATGCATCAGAAGCCATCACTGAGCCTTTAACTTCTAAATTTTCATCCGCTGCTTTGATACCAGCTATCTTAGCTGAATAAATTCTGGACATTTGGCCAGCACCAACTCCAATTGTCATTTGATTTTTGGCATAAACAATAGCATTTGACTTGACATACTTCGCAACTTTCCAGGCAAACAATAAGTCCTTCATCTGTGATTCAGAAGGATGAGAGGAAGAGACGCACTTCAGATCATCAGAGTTGAGTGTGAGTAAGTCTTTATCTTGTATGAGAAGCCCGCCAGAAATTTTTTTATAATCAAATGCTGACTCAGCTTTCTTTAGATCCCCGCACTCGAGAACTCTAACATTTTCCTTACTAAGCAAAACAGTTTTCGCTCTGTCATTAATCTTTGGTGCAATGATGACTTCGACGAATTGCTGATCAATTATTATTTGAGCGGTCTCTTTATCTAGCTCGCGGTTAAAGGCTATGATTCCACCAAAGGCAGATGTTGGGTCAGTAAGGTAAGCGCTCTGATAGGCTTCATAAATATTTGTTCTAGTGGCAACTCCGCAGGGGTTTGCATGCTTAATAATAACGCAGCTTGGCTCTTCAAAATCTCGCACACATTCAAGTGCTGCATCGGCATCTGCTAAATTGTTATATGAAAGCGGCTTGCCTTGGATTTGATGACTAGAAGAAACAGACGCCTCAAAAAGATTTTTTTCTTTGTAAAAGGCAGCACTTTGATGAGGGTTTTCTCCATATCGCATCATTTGAGACTTGATAAATTGGAGATTGATTGTATTTGAAAACCCATCATCCATTCTTCCTAGATAGTTTGCTATAGCGCCGTCATATTGGGCTGTGTGCTCAAATGTTTTCATTGCGAGTAACCGTCTGGTTAAGAGCGATGTGTCTTCATTATCATTTATTTCATCTAATACTTTCTGATAGTCCTCGCTATCAACGACCACGGTGACCGAAACGTGGTTTTTTGCGCTAGACCGAAGCATAGCGGGCCCACCAATGTCAATATTCTCAATAATTTCTTCATCAGAAGCGTTTCGATTATTAACTGTTTCTTGAAAAGGGTATAAATTTACTACTACAAGGTCAATTGGTTTGATTCCATTTTGTGACATTACCTCTTCATCCTTGCCTCTTCTCGCTAAAATGCCGCCATGAATTTTAGGGTTGAGTGTCTTTACTCTTCCTGCCATCATTTCAGGATAGCCCGTAAAATCTGAAACCTCTGTCACTGGGATGTTCATCTCTTGAAGAAGTTTTGCAGTGCCACCAGTTGATATAATTTCTATTTTGAGTAGGGATAAACTTCTTGCAAATTCAGCAATTCCAGACTTATCTGAAACGCTGATTAAGGCTCTTTTGATTGACATTTTTTGGGTTTTTTGGTGAAGGAACTCAAGAGTTAAATTATAGACTCTTAGAGATTGTAAAGGCTTGCTTTTTTCTTTAGGGTTGCACGATTTATACCAAGAATTCTAGCTGCTTCGCTTTGATTTTGATTGACTTTATCAAGGACAAACTTAATAGTCGCTGACTCAGCTTGTTGAGTGACCATCTTATAAACACCATTCGATGACTCACCATTCAAGTCAGAGAAATACTTCTCAAGATTATCTTTGATGCAATCCTGTATACCCCTTTGTTTCATATCGAATACAAAAAATCATGAAATTTTGAATATTGCTCAGAGTGATCTGTCACTCTATTAATGTTTGGCCAAAAAGCAGAGCCTTTTTCACGGTCAAGGTGCATAGAATACCAAAAAATATGCTTTCTGGAAAGCTGTGTTCCCATTTTATGTCCATAAAAATCATGAATCTGCTTAATGTGCTTTAAGACTTGGGGTATTTTTTTTTCTAGGGACAGCTCTTCTGTATGGCTTCCCTTGGTTAGGAACTCATTGATCTGGCCTATTAGCCATGGATTTCCTTGGGTCGCTCTTCCCAACATGACAGCATCTGCTCCGGTGAAGTTAAGTATGTCTTTAGCTTTTTGTGGAGAGTCAATATCACCATTTGCGACAACCGGAATTGAAACTTGCTTCACAATTTTTTTAATTGTTGCAAATTCAGCATTACCTTTAAACTTCTGCGTTCTTGTTCTTCCGTGAATTGCAATCATTTGGATGCCATTATCTTCTGCAATTTTGGCAATAGTTGGCGCGTTCTTATTCTCATCATCCCAGCCTGTCCTCATTTTCAGAGTAACTGGAACATCGACTGAGTTAACGACAGATTTTATTATTTCTTCAACCAACTTTTCATTCTGCATCAAGGCTGATCCAGCAGCCTTGTTGCAAACTTTTTTTGCTGGACACCCCATATTGATGTCGACAATGTCAGCACCAAACTCAAGAGCTTTCTTTGCAGAACTGGCAAGTTCATCTGCCTCTGAGCCAGCTATTTGAACGCTTATAGGAGATTTCTCAGAGCTAAAGTCAAGGCGATGCTTTGATTTATTTGAGTTCATTAAATGACTTTGAATAACAACCATTTCTGAGGTTGTAAGTCCAGCACCTTGATCTCTGCAAATCATCCTGAAAGGTTTATCGCTAGTTCCTGCCATTGGCGCAAGCAAGACCTTCGAATAGAGTTTGTATTTTCCTATGTTCACAAATCTAAAGTTTTTTTGATTGCTTTTCTGCTTTCTTTCTAAGTCGTTTTTGCTTAAGCTTTGATAAATGGTCTACAAAAAGTATTCCTCTAAGATGATCCATTTCATGTTGAATACATATAGAAAGCATCTCATCAGCATCAATTTCAAATGGCTGGCCAAGCTCATTCAAAGCACTAACCTTAATCTCATTTGCTCGTTTAACATTTTCATAGTAATTTGGAACAGATAGGCATCCCTCTTCATATTCTATCTCCCCATTTTTTTCAATAATTTCAGGATTTATAAAGCATAGTGGTTGATTACCCTCATCTGAAACGTCTATCACTATGAGGCGTTGATGAAAATTAACCTGCGTAGCAGCAAGCCCAATTCCTGGAGCAGCGTACATAGTTTCAAACATATCTTTAACGAGTTTCTTAATCTCACTATTGACCTCTTGAACGGGTTTAGCAATCGTTCTTAGGCGTTTATCGGGATATTTTAAGATTTCTAATATCATGCTTTAGTTAATACTGTGTTCTCAGTTTCGTTAAGTTGGTTTGGGAAGTCCTGATTAAAGTGCAGCCCTCTGCTTTCTTTTCTAGCAAGGGCAGATTCTACAATAATTTTAGATGTTTGAGCCAAGTTTCTTAGTTCAATTAGGTCTTCTGTTACTGTATAAACCTGATAATATTCATCAACTTCCTTGTTTATTTGTTGGATCTTCAAATAAGCTGACTTAAGGCGATTATTGCTTCGAACAATGCCGACAAAATTCCACATTATGAGTCTGATTTCATGCCATAAATGAGCTATGACTACTTTTTCTTTAGATGGTGCTACTCTTGAGTCGTCCCACTTAGGAATAACGTATGACGAGTTTTCAAGTGTATTTTCATTAATATGCTGAGCACAAGATTTGGCAAAAACAATGCATTCAAGCAATGAGTTGCTTGCCATTCTGTTTGCTCCATGAACACCTGTATGTGCAACCTCGCCGACAGCATAAAGGTTTTTAATATTGCTTAGCGCATCTATGTTTGTATCTACACCGCCACAAGTATAGTGAGCTGCAGGGACAACTGGAAGCGCCTCTTTAGATATGTCAATACCGAGTTCTTTACAGCGCTTAGTAATTGTAGGAAAGCGAGACTTGATCCATTCTGCATCCTTAAAAGAAAAATCAAGGTAAACACAATCAAACCCATGAATTTTCATTTCGTTATCAATCGCTCGGGCAACAATATCTCTCGGTGCAAGTTCAAGTCGTTCATCATATTTATGCATGAATTCCTGACCGTCAGGGAGAATAAGCTTAGCACCCTCTCCTCTAAGAGTCTCTGAAATTAAAAAAGACTTAGCGTGAGGATGAAATAGGCATGTTGGATGAAATTGAGTAAATTCCATATTGGCTATTTTGCATCCAGCCCTAAATGCCATTGCAATGCCATCACCCGTTGAAGTATCTGGATTCGAAGTATAAAGATATGATTTTGAGGCGCCACCTGTGGCCAAAATAGTTTTCTTTGAGCTAAAAGTAAGTATTTCTTTAGAGTTTTTATCTAAGACATATGTGCCATGGCATCTATTATCTGTGACTATTAGATCAACTGCTACATATTCTTCGAACAACTTAATATTATTATGCTTTTTAGCCTGAGCTAGAAGATTAACTTGAATGGATTGGCCTGTTTTGTCAGCAACATGTGCAACTCTATTTGAGCTATGACCCCCTTCAGTAGTAAGGTCATATTTATTATCAATATTTGAGAATTTGACGCCAGTCTTTTCGAGGTCAATAATAGCCTGAGGAGCCTTTTCAACCATGAACCTAATACTAGCTTCATTTCCAAGATGAAATCCAGTATTCATTGTATCAGTTATATGTGACTCAAAATTATCTTCTGGATCCAAGACAGCAGAGATACCCCCTTGAGCGTAATAAGAAGAGCCCTCTAGTATCTTATCTTTTGCAATTACTGCAATAGATAGATTGTTAGAGAGTTGAATTGCACTCATTAATCCTGCTGCTCCTGAGCCAATAATGAGGACATCAAATTGATAATCGTTAGACATATTTAATTGTTACAAAAAGACACAAAATGAAAAAATATAAAAACTATTTTTATATATAATTTACCGCAAGTTAAAAACTACTATATTTAACTTATTTCTCCTTTTAATAGTAGACTAACCCCGCAATCTTATTCGAGGCGGGGTTTTTTATTTTATAAGACTTTCCTATTCATTCTGGGTTTAAAAATTATTAGTAATTTAGGGAGTAAAGTGAGATTTACGATTACTGCACTGAACATTGCTATAGCCATAAAAATTCCAAAATAGATACTTGGAATAAAGTTTGATAATATTAATACAAGAAATCCAATCGCAACCGTTGCTGCAGTATAAAACATGGATACTCCAATCGAGTTATGAGCTCGATGCATGGATGATACATAATCACCATCCAGCAACAATTCAGATTTAAATCTACTGATGTAGTGAATAGCATTATCGATTCCAATGCCGATAGCAATTGCTGCTATAGTAATGGTCATA
>CABWZU010000025.1:0-14684 GCA_902510115.1 uncultured Gammaproteobacteria bacterium
ATGGTTATAGCTCTTAAATAATGGCATTACTTCAAATCTCAGAACCTGGACAGTCAACAGCGCCTCACCGCCATAATTATTAGCTAGCTTTGTTCTTCAGATCAGTAATAGCGGCTTTGATTGCATCTTCAGCCAGCACTGAGCAGTGAATCTTAACTGGAGGCAGTTCTAATTCATCAACAATCTCAGTATTTTTAATTTGAGACGCCTCATCAAGAGTCTTACCTTTAACCCACTCTGTTAGGAGTGACGAAGACGCGATTGCTGAGCCGCAACCGTATGTTTTGAATTTGGCCTCTTCAATGACGCCATCATCATTAACCTGAATCTGGAGGCGCATCACATCGCCACAAGCAGGGGCGCCGACCATTCCAGTACCTACATTAGTTGCTTCTTTATCTAAAACTCCTACGTTCCTAGGATTTTCATAGTGATCTAATACTTTCTTACCATATGCCATAAGTTACTCCGAATTTAACTGACAATTTTACGCTACAGCGTGCTGTAGAATTTTTAAATCTTTTCAAATTTAGTGAGCAGCCCACTGCACTGAATTTAAATCAATTCCATCTTTATACATGTCCCATAAAGGCGATAAATCTCTTAATTTTTCAACTTTCTCACGAACCAAAGCGATTGCATCATCAACATCCTTTTCAGTCGTATATCGGCCAACACTAAAGCGAATTGAGCTATGCGCAAGCTCATCACTCAGTCCAAGTGCACGAAGGACATAAGAGGGCTCAAGACTAGCCGATGTACAAGCTGAGCCTGAGGATACAGCAACACCAGATATAGCCATCATTAGGGACTCACCCTCAACATAGTTAAAGCTAATATTCAGGTTGCCTGAGATTCTTTGATCAAGATCACCATTGACAACGACCTCTTCCATGTCAGAAAATCCATCATAGAGTCTTTGTCTCAACTTTAAGGTTCTCTCACTCTCTTCTTTCATCTCGGCCTTAGCAATTGCAAAAGCCTCACCCATACCCACAATTTGATGAGTTGCAAGTGTTCCAGAGCGCATACCTCTCTCATGACCACCGCCATGCATCTGGGCTTCTAAACGAACTCTAGGCTTACGAGAGACATAAAGAGCCCCCATTCCTTTAGGGCCATAGATTTTGTGAGCTGAAAAACTCATGAGATCTACTGGAAGAGAGGCTAAATCGATTTCAATTTTGCCAACCGATTGAGCCGCATCTACATGAAAAAATACCTTACTTTCTCTACATATATCACCAATAGTTTGCAGGTCCTGAATCACCCCAATCTCATTATTAACATGCATAAATGATGCCAAAATTGTATCATCACGAATCGTTTTCTTAAACTCTTCAATATCCAGAAGACCATTAGCCATAGGATCCAAGTAAGTGACTTCAAAACCCTCTCTCTCAAGCTGTCTACAGGTATCTAAAACAGCTTTGTGCTCTGTCTTTAGGGTAATGATATGTTTGCCACGCTTATGATAAAAGTTGGCTATCCCTTTAATTGCTAGGTTGTTTGATTCTGTTGCCCCTGAAGTCCATACAATCTCTCTAGGATCAGCTCCTACTAAATCAGCAACCTGAGACCTGGCCTCATCCACTGCTTTTTCAGCCTGCCAGCCATAATAATGTGAGCGCGATGCAGCGTTACCGAAATCACCCTCCATAGTTAAATATTTAGCCATTTTTTTGGCAACACGAGGATCAACTGGAGTAGTTGACGAGTAATCCATATAAGTTGGAGTTAGCATGAAGATATTCCTTTAAAAAATTAATTAAGATTTAGTGACTGATTCAGGCGGTAATCGTCCATAACCTGCTGAAGATTTCGAGTACTCAAAAAACCTCTAATTTGATCGCTCACCTCACACCACAAATGATGCGACAGGCACTGCTTTCCACGGTTGCAATCTCTAGATCCATGACAACGCCTCAGATCAATATTTTCATCAACTGCTTCAATGATTTGAGTCAGTGAGACTTCATCAGCATTAACGTTTAAAAGATATCCCCCACCAGGGCCTCTGACACTCTTTACGAGCTTTGCTTTTCTGAGTTTAGCGAAAAGCTGCTCTAAATAAGAGAGTGAAATGTTTTGTCTTTGTGAAATCATATCAAGGGTTACCGGCCTTGTTGATTCGTTAGATGCTAAGTCCAACATAGCCGTCACCGCATATCTTCCTTTTGTGGTTAATTGCATAAGATTCTCAATTTAAAATAAAGGGTAAATTATACTATTAACCAAGTATTTTAGTCAAGTATTTTATTCAACTCAATGTTTAGTTTTTTTCAATGCTTTTGGCGGGCTTTTTTGAAGAGACTTTTTCAAGCTTTTCTTCCATCACTGCAAGCCGGTCTATCAGCGAGTTAACAGCCTGAAGAGTGGGGTCATTTGAAATACCTGATGCTTTAGCTGCGTATGAATCAAAAGAGCCTTCATCATCAGTTTTTTGCCTAACGATTCGTCCAGGTATCCCTACCACAGTCTCGTTATCATCAATCGATCTGACAACTACAGAATTTGAGCCAACCCTCACATTATTACCTAAAGTTATCGGTCCTAAAATTTTTGCACCCGCACCAATCACAACTCCATTTTTAAGAGTTGGATGCCTCTTCACTTTATCCCAGGTAGTCCCGCCTAGAGTTACTCCATGATAAAGCATACAGTCATCACCAATGATAGCAGTCTCTCCTATCACAACTCCCATTCCATGATCAATAAAAAAACGTCTTCCTATGACTGCCCCAGGATGTATCTCAATTCCAGTAATCCAGCGAGCAAGAGTTGAAATAAATCGTGCGAGCCAACGGAGCTTAATTCTCCATAGCGAGTGAGTTAATCGATAAAAAATGACGGCTTGAACACCCGAATAACAGGTGAGTATTTCAAATACATTTCTTGCTGCTGGGTCTCGAGCAAAAACACTGCGTACGTCTTCTATAATTCTCATCCATCAATTATACCATTATTGATACTTTTCAGCTTCTAGAGAGTCTAAATAAAAGAACTTATTGATAAGAGTGAGATGACTTAAAGCGTCTATAGCCCCACATATATTGCTCTGGTGTTTTTCTGATTAAAGATTCAATCGACTTATTCATAACTATAGTATATGACTCTATATCTTCACCGTTTCTAGTGAGATCGACAGGCTCAATATTTAAATCGTAACCGCTTCCTTTTTCAAGCCTATTAGCCCAGAACATTAAAACCTGTGCATTATGCTTTTTAGCTAATCTTGCTAATAGGGTCATTGTATTGACGTCTTTATTAAAGAAAGGAACCATGATGCCGCCATCTTCTCCTGGGTCTTGATCTGGAAGCATACCAATCAATTCACCATTATTAAGAGCTCTTTGTATTTTTAGGATGCCTGATTTATCGGCGCTGGCCATAGTTAGATTACCTTGATTTCTGCGGGCAAAGAGGTATTCGTTCTGTTTCGAGCTTCTTAGAGGGCGATACATAAAGGTTATTTTTCGCTTATCAGCAACAACCCTCCCAGTTATCTCCCAGCACCCCATATGAGGAACTAAAAGAATTGTTTTCTTAGAACTTTCTAAATAATTTTCACCATGAATATTGCGAATAAGTTTGGAGTTTTCTTTAAAGGATTGGTTCCAAATTAAACCCGACTCCGTTAGAGATTTTCCTGTTTCAATAAGAACCTTTTTTAATAACGTCCGAAGTTCGCCTGGGCTGAGATTTGGAAAGCAGATCTCTAGATTTTGCTGTGATGCATTTTTAGCATCTGAATTAAAGATATACAAAAGTATGCCCAGAAAGGCACCAAAAGAATGATTAGCCCTTAAAGGTAGAAGGGAGCAAAAGGCTAAAAAAAGGCGAATCATCTTTAATTATAAAGTTGGTCAATTGCCGCCTTATAATCGATAATTATTTTTTGATAGGTGCCAGCAGCCTGCAGGTAGGTCAAGTTAGCTTGATTGGCATTAATTTTTGCAGCAAGTACAAGAGATTTTTGACCTCTTGCCTCACTAAACTTTATCTGCTCTTCGATGACCTTTTCTTCAGCAAGTGCGCCCTGCTCAAGATACAGTTCAACAAGCTCAGTAAGAAGGTCAACTTGTGCCAATAGATAATTTATTTGTTGGATGCTATTCATTTCAGCTTCAGCACGCTTGGCATCAATATCAGACATTTTAATTTCAGTATTTTCAACTGCAATCAGCTCTTTTCTTGATCCCAAAGGGTAGGAGATATCTAAGCCTACATTCCAAGAGTAATCTCTGTTACCAAAACTGCCAAAGTATTTGCCATTCTCTCCCAAAGATGATAATCCAAGATTTAAATTAACTTTAGGCATGGCTTTGTTCTCGTTAGACTCGAGCTCTCTTTGAAGTTTAGCTTTGTCAAAATCATATTTTTGCATCGCTCTTGAATTCTTTACAAACTCAGATGGATTCAGATTACTAAGCTCTTGCTCCTTAAATAAGTCCATTTCAACGATCATATCTGACTCCCTAACTCCAATCAAATCAGCCAACTCTTGTCTCTCAATAATAAGTTCTTTGTTAGATTGGAGGGACTGTTGTTTGGCTTTAACAAACTTATCTTTTTCTTGAATCAAAACAGTCACATCTACAAGAGAATTATTAAATTTATCTTCTGTTAAGTCTAGTTGCTGTTTAGCAAGATCAAGAGCAATTTTATGATTTTTAACAACCTCCTGTTTAAGTGCTAAATCGACAAACTTTGTTAGCTTTGAAGCCAGGAAGTTTTCTGCTTGCTCTTCAAGACTCACCTTCTTTGACATAAGTTCGATTGAAGCAAGGTCAAGATTGAGCCTATCATTGAGTCCATCTTTGTTTTGGAGCATAGGTCTGACATAGTCTACTGAGAAAAGGTTTGAATGAGTTGCGTTACTATCTTTGTCATTTCTAGTCATCGAGTGCTTCAGGTTCACACTAGCACCAGAATTTTCAACTTTTCTTGTTGCGCCTATTTCATATTTTGTTGTAAATAAATCTTTATAAAGTCTAGAACCAACATCCTCACCACCTGTGAAAGTTTCACTCGCTCCAGCCTTAATATTCCAATCAGTGTAGGTAGTTAAGGACTTTTGGTTAAGGAGGCTTGTCTTCTCTGATAAAGAGAGTTGAACAAAATAAGGATGGCTCTCAACAAGACTTTCACTATATTCATTGAGAGTTATGGCTCCAACATTCAGAGACAAAATAAAAGAAAACGCAAATAGTATAATTCGATAAAACATCACTTCCCCTTTTGAATTCGATAAATCAAGTAATAAATCGCCAGTTTAGAGTATCAAAAATCTATTTTAGTGAATTTTTGGTGAATTTTAGGCAAAAGATTTAAATAAATTAGTTCGCTAAATGAGATTGAATTTCATTGATTATCTCAATAAGTTTTTTTCCATTGGTGTTAATAATAATAGTCGCAACCTCTCGATAAAGAGGATCCCTTGAATCAATAATATCTGAAATCGTCTTTCTTCGATTTGAACTATTCTCAAGAAGTGGTCGTGTTTTTGATTTTGCAGTTCTCCTTAAAATCTGATCAACTGATGATGACAAATAGATAACTGAACCTGTATTCTTAATAAATTCCCTGTTCTCTTTAGATATAACTGCACCGCCTCCTGTTGCAAGGACTATATTAGGCTTACTGCATAATTCTTTTAATACATCTGTCTCTCTTTTTCTGAAGCCCTCTTCCCCTTCTACATCGAAGATGTGATCAATGCTGACTCCCGTCTTGTCAATAATTTCATGGTCTGCATCATGAAAATCGATTTGTAAATTTTCAGCCAGGCGCCTTCCAACTGTTGTCTTGCCTGATCCCATGGGGCCAATTAGGACAATATTGTTGGATTTTTCTTGCATTTTACAAATTAAGATTTAGGGAGTGAGTTTATATAAAGCACCACAGTATGGGCAACTTGCATTTCCAAATTCGTCAAATGGTAGAAAGACTTTTGGATGCATATTCCATTTTGAAGATTTTTTTGGCGGACAATGCGCAGGCAGGTCTTTTTTTGAAATTAGAGAAACATCTGAGCGATTTGAGCTTATTGGGCTCACACGCACATACCATTTTTAATCCAGTGCCTATAATTAGCATTTCTACCATAAACACAATCAAAATAAAGAGATTGCAGCTTCTCAGTAATTGGACCACGAGAACCAATACCGATTTGATTTCCATCAAGATCTCTTATTGGCGTAACTTCAGCTGCGGTGCCAGTAAAAAAAGCCTCATCTGAAGCATAAATTTCATCACACGACAGTTTCTTCTCCACTATCTCATAATCCATAGATTTGGCCAAAGTAACAATTGTATCTCGGGTAATACCAGGGAGCGCAGAAGTCAAATTAGGCGTATAAATAACACCATCCTTGATGACAAATATATTTTCACCACTTCCCTCAGATACAAAGCCATCAATATCAAGCATTAGAGCCTCATCAAAGCCATGCTCTAGGGCCTCTTTGAGCGCCATCATGGAGTTAATATAGTTTCCATTTGTTTTCGCACCACTGAGCGTTGGATGAGCCGGGTGTCTGACGTAAGACGAGGTTCTAATCCTAATTCCATTCTTCATATTATCTTCGCCAAGATAAGCTCCCCACTCCCATGCAGCAATCATAGTATGTACTTTAAGATTGTCAGCCCTGAGACCCATTCCTTCAGAACCATAAAAACACATCGGTCTTATATAGGCAGATTTAAGATTATTTTTTGACACAACCTCTCTTTGAGCTTGATTGAGAGTAGCAGCATCAAACGGTATTTTCATACCAAGAATTCTAGTCGAATTAAAGAGTCTTTTGGTATGCTCTTCAAGCTTAAAAATAGCTGGACCATGATCCGTTTCATAGGCCCTTACCCCTTCAAAAGCACCCATTCCATAGTGCAAAGTGTGAGTCAGGACATGAACCTTTGCTTCTCGCCAATCCAGCCACTCTCCATCCATCCAGATGAAACCATCTCTATCTTCCATTGTCATCATAAAACATTATCAAAATTTAACATTAATGACGAAATTATACCCATCTCATAAATATAGTCATCCT
This sequence comes from uncultured Gammaproteobacteria bacterium, assembly GCA_902510115.1. Taxonomy (GTDB): domain Bacteria; phylum Pseudomonadota; class Gammaproteobacteria; order PS1; family Pseudothioglobaceae; genus Pseudothioglobus. The sequence goes on from CABWZU010000025.1 coordinate 7,053, forward strand.
ATATCTATAATTTGATTTTTTCCTCTACAATTAGGCATTTAAAAAGCAATAGATACAAAATATGGTTAGTTATTTTTAGAGTTTTCAATCAGAGACATCTAAACATTCACTAGGTATAATTTGAAGAGACTAAAGATAATTTTTTAAAACAAATGGAATTTAATTTTTTTACATTTATATTTTTATTCGCAATTCTTACCTCTGTGGTGGCTTTGCTTTGGCTGAACTTTAGACAAGATAAAGCCATCTCTAACTCCTTTGATACTGTACCTGAGGGTTTTAATGAGACAATAGAACTTAAAGATCACCAGAAAGCAGGCAATTACACCAAAGCCAAGTTAAGACTAAATCATTTTGAAATCATCTTCTCAACCATTATTCTTCTATTGTGGACACTTGGAGGAGCAATGAATTGGATGGATGGCTTTTGGTCAGAAAGGGTTTCAGACCCAGTTTTGATGGGTACTTTCTTTATCCTGAGTATTATGCTCATTGCGAGCTTTATCGACTTGCCCTTTAGCATCTATAGGAACTTTGTTTTAGAGCAAAAATTTGGCTTTAATAGGATGACTGTAGGTACTTTTGCTGGTGACTTGATTAAAGAGTTAATTCTAAGTCTTGTTATTGTATTGCCATTAATCTATGTGATTTTATTCTTAATGAATTTTGAGACTATTGGAAATTACTGGTGGATCTATGTATGGGCAATCATTAGTCTTTTCTCTTTAGTTATGATGTGGATCTACCCTTCTTTTATTGCTCCTATTTTTAATAAATTTAATCCATTGGATAATGAAACTTTAAAGGCAAGGATTACAAACCTTTTAGAAAGGACTGGATTTGGAAGTGATGGCATTTTTGTTATGGATGGATCAAAGAGATCATCCCATGGCAACGCCTATTTCACAGGTATCGGCAAAAATAAAAGAATTGTATTTTTTGATACACTGCTTAAAGGAATGGAAGACAAAGAGATTGAAGCAATCTTGGCTCATGAACTGGGCCATTTTCATCATAAACACACAAGACAAAGAATGATAAGCTCGTTTATTTTCAGTTTTGTAAGTCTTGCTCTTTTAGGATACTTGATTAACCAAACTTGGTTTTATAATGGCCTTGGAGTGTCTGAGCCCTCTTCTCATGCAGCTCTGGTTTTATTTAGCTTAACGCTTCCAGTCTTTAGTTTTTTTATTACGCCAATTAGTAACCTAATGTCTCGAAAACATGAGTTTCAGGCGGATGCCTTTGCTGCGAGTCATACCGATGCAAAAGATCTCATTTCATCGCTCATTAAGCTTTACAAGGAGAATTCATCTTCATTATCTCCTGATAAATATTACTCTGCTTTTCATGACTCTCACCCTAGCGCAGTTCTTAGAATTGAAAAATTACAATAAATCATATATTTAGTGCCATTAACTAGAAAACAAAAATGGCGAATCGACAAAGTACAATCTGAAAAGATTGCTCGCGCTGGCAAAGCCGCTTCAAAAGTTGAATCACAACTTGATGAAGGCGAATTAGAGCACTCAGGAAGAGTAATCACAAGATATGGCCAACGACAGCTCGTTGAGGATAAACAAGGGAGAGTCTTTCAGTCTGTCAGTCGACAAAATATTGGTCTTTCAGTTGCGGGGGATAGAGTCCTTTTTCAAAAAACAAAACATGACGAGGCCATTGTTACTGCGATTTATCCTCGTGATAGCGAACTAAAAAGGCAAGATAAATTGATTGCAGCTAATATCGACCAATTATGGATTATAGTCGCTTTAGAGCCACACTATGAATTTGAACTCATTGATCGTTATCTGATTATGGCTGAAAACTCTAGGCTTCCGATCGGAATTATTGTCAATAAGATTGAACTCTCAAGCGATGAAAAAAGCACTACTAAAGACTTTTTGAATTATAAATCACTGGGCTATGATGTTCATTTCGTAAGCGTCAAAAATCAAACTAATCTTGATTCATTCAAAGAGAAACTAGTTCACAAATCTCATATTTTTTTGGGTCAATCTGGCGTTGGAAAATCCTCACTCATTAACTCACTGATTCCTGATTTAGAGCTCAGAGTCAATGAGATTTCAAATAAAAGTAAGCTTGGCAAACACACAACAACCAATACAACAATCTATCATATCCCGAGTGGGGGTTATTTAATTGACTCGCCTGGCGTTAGAGAGTTTCAACTTGAAAATTTAACTGAACTTGAAATTAAGAGTGGGTTTAAGGAGTTTAAAGCTTTATCTAGTGTATGTCGTTTTAGAGATTGCAGACATATCAATGAGCCAAATTGCGCGGTAAAAGATTCATTGGATCAAGGCAAAATTAGCAAAAATCGTTATCAGAGCTATCTAAATATACTTCCTTAAATTCTTTTTCAAAAAAATAACGCGCTCAGAGTAATGAGTTATTTCAAGCTCAAAATAGTCTGCCAAATAGCCTAATGATTTTTGATTATAAAAACCAATATGTGTGGGATCGTTTTTGTAATACCAGGCTTTGAAATCTGTATTCTGAGTTAAGGTCAGCGTCATTATTGCAATAACGCCATCAGGCTTGAGAATTGATTTGAGTCTCCCTATCTCAAAAATAGGATCTGAGAGGTGCTCTATAACTTCAGTCAGGGTAATAAAATCAAACGTTTTATCAAAGACTGACTTATCTTGATAATAAAACTTATCATACAATTCCACTCGATACCCTTTCTCTTCAAGCATCAAGGATAGAGCAGGACCGGGTCCACATCCAAAATCTAGGCCAAAAGATCGATTAGGAATCAATAAATTTAAGGGCGTAGTAAGTTGACTCAAGAATTGACGATAACGAGGATCTTCTGGATTGTTGTTGTGAGTGTCGTATCTTTTTCTTTCTTCAGACTCTGATAAATGATGCTGAGATGGAACAAAAACAAATTCACAGTTTGAGCATTGCAAATACTTCCGTAAATGATCTTTATGAAATTGAGAATAGTTTTTAGATGAGCATAGCGGACAAGTGGTTTGAGTTGTCACTTAGTCCGCTATCAGTTTTTTTGATTAATGAGAGTGGCCGCCAGCAGAATGCACATGGCCGTGCGAGAGCTCTTCGGCTTCAGCATCCCTTATGTCTTCAATGTTTACAGAAAAATGAAGTGTTTCACCAGCTAAAGGATGATTCGCATCAACTGTAATTTTCTCTTCATCTTGCTTTATAACTTTAACAACAAATGCATTTCCATCTTGATCTTGGGACTGAAGCTGCATTCCAACTGTAACCTCATCAATACCCTGAAGAGCAGATCTAGGAATTTCTTGGATTGCATCTTCCATTTTAAGTCCGTATCCTTCCTCAGGCTCAACAGAGACTTCCATTTTGTCGCCTTTGCTTGCCCCTTCCAGAGCAGACTCTAATCCAGGAATAATGTTGCCGTGACCTTGCAAAAAGTCTAAAGGCTCTTTGCCTTCAGATGAATCTATGACGTCTCCTGCATCATTTTTAAGAGTGTAGTGCATTGAGACAACTTTATCCTTACTAACTTTCATATTTTCTCCAAAAAATAAATAAAAAAAACTTTCCGGAATGGAAAGTCTAAAAGAACGATTTTACAGCGTGAAAATTAGACATATTTTACCATAGGATTATATTTTTCAGCCGATCAACTCTTTCATAGCGCAGTCAACGCCGGGATAGTCAAAAACAAAGCCATCGTCAAGCAATCTTCTGGGAACAACAGATGCACTGAGAGTCAAAACCTCAGAACCTTTACCTAGAAGGATTTTCAATTGCCACTCCCAAACTGGGATTAAGAATGGCCTCTTTAAGGCCTTAGCTAAAGTCTTTCCAAAAATTTTTTGAGGAACTGGCTCTGGAGATGTGACGTTATAGACTCCTTTGCTTTCTGGACTGTCAATAAGAAAATGAATTGCTTTAACAAGGTCTTTTATATGAATCCAGGAAAAACATTGGTTACCTGACATAATTGGGCCACCCACACCAAAATAATACGGCCAATAAAGTTTTTGAAGCGCGCCACCCTTTCTTGAGAGAACAACGCCAAATCTAAGAATAATGACATCATCTGATATCGATCTTGCAGCATCCTCAATAGCAATATTTAAATTTGTCAGGTAACCCTCACCCTTAGGATCTTCCTCAGTTTTTGGCTCATCGCAACTAGATTCTGCATAAAAACTGATACCTGAAGCGCATATCACTCTGGGTTTAGCGTTAATTGAGTGAATTGCTTCAGAGAGCATTTGGTTAGTATCCACCCTACTTTGCCACATCTCTTTGACAATTTTATTTGACCACCTTTTTGAGATCGTAGAGCCTGAGAGCTGAATCACTAAATCACTGCCTTCAACTAAAGATGCAAGATGCCTAACAGTTTGAAATGCATCTCTATTAAAACAAACGACCTGATGCTCTATTGCAAAGCTTTTTTGAAGGGCTTTTCCTATTAATCCTGTACCGCCCAGAATAACAATTTTCATTTTATTTATTCCAGCCAGCTGAATTATCAATCAGTAGTTGACTCAAAAATTCAATGTGGTCAGATCTAGCATTAAGTGCAGGTATATAGCCAAAATCTTCTCCACCAGACTCCAAGAAATACTCCTTGTTCTCTTCACTAATCTCCTCAATGGTCTCAAGACAGTCAGCAGAAAAACCCGGACAAATCACCTGAACCTTCTTAATGCCTTTGCTGGGCAAAGATTTCAATGTTTGATCTGTGTATTCCTTCATCCATTCCGCTACGCCAAGCCTTGATTGAAATGACATTTGGTACTCGTTTGGTTGCAGATCTAATTTTTGAGCTAAGCGAAAGGTCGTTCTACAGCATTGGCATGGATAGTTATCACCCTTGTCAAAATACCTCTTAGGAATGCCATGATACGACATAAGTAAGAAATCAGGTTTGCCATATTTTTTTTGATACTCCTTAACGCTATTTGCAAGTGCATCAATATACTTCTCCTCTTCGCTGTAGTTACTAATAAACCTTAGATCAGGTACATTCCTCCATGATAATAGCTCCTTAGCCACTGCATCAAAAACAGAGCCAGTGGATGAGGCTGCATATTGCGGATACAAAGGAAGAACAATTATTTTTTTACAGCCTTTCTGCTCTAACTCATCTAGCGCTGATTTCATTGAAGGGTTTCCATAGCACATACCGAGTGCGACCTCATATTGCCCAGGAGCTCTTTTTTCAAGTTTTGAAATAATAGCTGCCTTTTGACTTTTCGCTATCGATAAGAGTGGGGAGCCTTCACCATGAGTATCCCAAACCGTTTGATAGGCCTTAGCAGACTTCTTAGGTCTTAAATTTAGAATGACGGCATTAAGAATTATTTTCCAGACCCATCGTGGCGGAGGTGGCTCAATAACCCGCGTATCAGACAAGAACTGTCTTAGATAGGGCTTAACTGCTTTCTTGGTTGGCGCATCTGGCGTGCCCAAGTTAGATAATAGAATTCCTATCTTGGAATGACCAGCAGTTTGATGTATTGACGAACATTGGTACAAAGGCTTGCCTCTATTATATTTTTCAACGTGATAAGATACCCTATAAAATAGTAAACTATTTCAATTTAAGATTTTATCCTAAATGACATGAATATTTTATTGCTGGTTGCACACGGAAGTAGAAGAGAGGAATCAAACCTAGAGGTTGACTCTTTATCAAAGAAAATGCTCAAGTTTAATTCAAGTCAATTTGACAAAGTCTTGCCTGCCTTTCTTGAGTTTGCCTCCCCTTCCATCCCAGAGGCTATCGAAAAATGCTCTGAAATGGGAGCACAACGAGTTACCGTATTGCCCTATTTTCTCTCAGCTGGGGTTCACATCAATAGAGACATCCCCGAAGAGGTAAACAAAGCCTCACAAGATTTTCCTAATCTTGAAATCAATGTAACTAGCTATTTTGGATCCAGAGAGGAAATTCCTAAGCTTTTAATGAAGACTGCAATGGAAAAATAAATTTAGGTTTTTATATCTTAAAACCTTTCTGAATCCATTGATTGTTTGTTTGATATACAGTACCAATGAGCCCCATATTTTTCTTTTTTGAAAGATAGACGGGAATGTCTTCAAGGACAGGTTGAAGCCTTCCCTTGTTCTCGAAACTTTTCTGGAAATCACTAGCAACGAAAATATCCAAAAAATTTCTGACTAAATCGCTAGTAATATAAACGCCTCCTAGTGCGCCCACTGTCAAGGCCATACTGCCAGCTATAGAGCCAAATATTTTACAAAACATCTGCACAGTTTCATCTGCCAATGGATCATTATCTCCATTCACCGCTGATGCAGTTATATCGGCTGGAGACTTGTGAACCATCTCTTTGCCGTTAATATGACAAAGCGCCTCATACAGATTCATAATCCCAGGACCCGAGAGAATTCTCTCAACAGCCACATGGCCAAACTTTTTAGTTAATAGAGTCAGTATTTCAAACTCAAGACTGGTATTAGGGGCAAAATCTGAGTGACCACCTTCGCCTGCAATAGGAAGCCAGCCCGAGGGTGACATAATTAAACCGCAGACTCCTAATCCAGTTCCTGGTCCAATGACTAGTCTTAATTTTTCTGGCTCAACAATGCCTTTGTTGATGACGATAAGGTCACTATCTTCGAGCGTAGTCGTAGCAAAGGCTTGCGCTGTAAAGTCATTGATCCACTGTACATCAACTCCTTTGAGCACACTTTTAACATCTTTTTTGCTGATAACCCAGTGGTTATTTGCAAGCTTAAAGACGTCGAGATGAACTGTACCAGCAGTTGCAAAGCAGGCTGCTTGAATCTCTATACCTGTTAGATCAGAAAGGTAGAAAAGAATTGCACTTTGAATATCTTCAAAATCTGTGCACTTCAAACTTTGAATATTTTCCATCTCAGAAGACCCAGGTGAAACCAGCGCAAACCTAGCGTTAGTTGCTCCAATATCTCCAACTAGATTGTAGAGTTTGCTACTAATGGTTCCTGTCTCCGTCAAAAACACAGACCATGTATAGATCTACATCTCCAGTGTTATGAACACGATGAAACACCCCGTCCTCAATCAATACCATTTCACCGCCTGAGATATCAAATTCGTTATCATCAAGCTGCATTCTTCCTGTTCCGCTCATAATCATATAAACCTCCTCTTTACCTGGATGAGAATGGCCTCGAGTGGATTTCCCTGGATGAAGAGTTGTCGAACTGACGACAAGATTTTTAAGCGAGGTATTATCTTTGAGGAGATAGGTTTCGTTGTCTTTAACAATCTCACCGTCGATATTATTAATTTTCATAAACTATTTATAAAATTGACATAAAAGATACCAATATTATCCCTTGCTTTTTTAAAAACAAATAAGTCTTTAGCTAATAAACCAATTCGTTACTTTTAAGGGCTCCAAAAGATATCGAGACCATGCTCTAGAAAAGCGTAGATTGGCATCTTACTAGAATCTCTTATACTCATCACTTCCTCAAGCGTCAGAAGCTTAGCTGAACCATTTAGATGCAGAATAACCCTCTTAGCCTCAAAAATAGATTTTGCAGTTAAGCTGATTCGCTCATATGGCGCCGTTTTGGGAGTTGTTGCAACCAGATGGCTCTTGGTATTTAAGTCCATACCAATCGGTAACTCGTCTGAGCATG
>CABWZU010000026.1:0-14516 GCA_902510115.1 uncultured Gammaproteobacteria bacterium
CAAGGCATTGCTGGGATAAGAGGAATTTAGAGTGGTGATCCTGTAATCTCAAGAAATTTATCCTGGATATCCTCTTTACTCATTTGAACTAGCCCATCTGATCCACCACTGCAGAGTAAAGTATCGTTTACAAAAATCTGGGGCACAGTTCTAAACCCAGATTTAACAAAAAAATCGCGAGCTTGACTATCCTCTTGAATATTCAGAGTTTCATATTCTATATCTAAGTTATCCAGATAATTCTTTGCTCTGGTGCAGTAAAAACACGAATGGGATGTATACACTTTAATCATATATTTGCTAACTTATATATTTGGTGAAAATAATACCAGTTAGATTTTTTTATTGGACTTGTATAGTTATGAAAATAGTGTGTCTTTCAACCCCTCAAAAAGACCCAAGACGATTCGCTCGATAGGTCTTGATCGAAACGATAGCCTTCATCAGAAAACTCTTTTAAGTTCTCAGGGTTTTCTAGTCTATTTCTAATAATATAATTAACCATCAAACCTCTCGCTCTTTTTGCATATATTCCAATCACTTTGTAGGTGTCCCCTTTCTTTTCTTTAAAAACAATATCCAAGATATTTGCATTGAGATTATTTTTATCAATCGCTTTGAAGTATTCATTTGAAGCAAGATTAACAATTAAATCAGACTCATCTTCATTAAGCACATTGCTGATGTCCGACCCCCAGTATTCATAAAGGTCGCCCCCTTTTCCATTTCTGAGCTTTGTGCCCATCTCCAAGCGGTAAGGCTGTATCAAATCAAGCGGCCTGATGACCCCATACAGTCCTGAAAGCATTCTAACTTTGCCTTGAGCGAACTCTAAATCTTCATGGGATAACTCTGGGGCATTGATGCCATTATAAACATCGCCTTTGAATGCAAGAATTGCCTGCTTAGCATTTTTAAGTGTAAAGGGTAATTGAAACTTTTGAAAACGATCAAAGTTTAATTCTGATAATTTTTCACTCAATGACATCAATTTTGAAATTTGGGATTTACTTTTATTTTTGAGAATTCCAATTAACTCTTTTGAACTGTCTATCTGCCTAGTTTGAGAAAAGACATCAATATTACATTGAGAAAAATCTTGCGTTTTTGAGGGTGAAATTATTGCCAACATATGACTAGAAAAATGAAAATAATTCTACCTTAAAATCCCTTTCATAACAATACATATGGGATAATTTGGTCTTTAATTTATTAAAATATTCAGGTATACTACAAGGTTCGTCGGTATCCGTTCTAGACTCAATATTTATGAAAAAAAAGCAATTACATTTGCCAAAAGCGCGTGGGCTTTACGACCCAAACAATGAGAAAGAAAACTGTGGAGTTGGATTTATTGCCAATCTGAAAAGCAACTCATCTCATCAAATTACGCAAGATGCCTTACAGATGCTCACAAGAATGGACCATCGCGGTGCATGCGGATGTGAGGCGAATACAGGTGATGGTGCTGGGATACTGACAGACATTCCTCATGAGTTTTTCTCACATGAAATTGAAAGACTATTCAGCATTAATGTAGCTCCTGGTTCCTACGGTGTTGGTAATGTGTTTTTGCCGCAGGATCAAAAAGAAAGAGATTTCTGCATCACTCTAGTTGAAAAAATTATTAATGAAGAAGGTCAATCTTTGATTGGCTGGAGAGACGTTCCTGTAGACTCTATTCTTGCCAATGTAGGAGATACAGCTCGAGAATCGCAACCTCAAATTAAGCAGCTGATTATCGAAAATGCTAGCAATTTGGATCAGGATGACTTTGAAGGAGTCCTTTATGTGATCCGCAAAAATATTTCTAAATTAATCCGAACCGATGAGTCAATTTCTCAGGCTTTAATGTTCTATGTCTGTAGTTTATCTTCCAGAGTCATCATCTATAAAGGGATGCTCATGGGGTCACAATTATTAGACTTCTACACTGACCTGAGTAATAAAAAATTTAGTACTTATCTGGCGATGGTGCACTCTCGCTTCTCTACTAATACATTTCCATCCTGGGACAGAGCTCAGCCTTGTAGGTTTATGGCCCACAATGGTGAAATTAATACTCGCCAAGGAAATTACAACTGGATGAGGGCGCGAGAAGGCGTTCTTGAGAGTGATATTTTTGGTGAAGACCTATCAAAAACACTCCCAGTCATAGAAACTGAGGTGTCAGATTCTGGAAGTTTTGATAATGTTTTAGAGTTTTTATTGATGAATGGTAGATCTCTTCAGGAGGCTGTATTGATGATGGTGCCAGAAGCTTGGCAGAATGATACAGAAATGAGCTCAGAGAAAAAAGCATTCTATGAGTACTTTTCAAACGTCATGGAGCCTTGGGATGGACCCGCATCAATTGCGTTTACAGATGGACGCTATATTGGAGCGGTACTTGATAGAAATGGTCTAAGGCCTTCTCGTTATTATCTAACTCATGATGATCGAGTCATTATGGCTTCTGAGGTTGGTGTTGTTGATGTTGAAACAAATAATGTTAAGACAAAAGGTAGGCTAAGACCTGGAAAAATGTTTCTTGTTGACTTTAAAAAAGGCCAGCTAGTTGATGACAACGAAATTAAAAATAGCTTTGCAAGCAAGAATCCATATGCAGATTGGCTAAGTAAACAACAGATATCGTTAGCCGACTTGACATCAGAAGGCGATTCCAAAGGATTCTACCCTGATACTCTGATCAACAGACTCAAAGCATTTGGCTACAGCACTGAAACCCTTCAATTTATGTTGCTTCCTTTGGTCAGTGAACTAAGAGATCCAGTTGGTTCAATGGGTAATGACTCTGCACTGGCATGCTTGTCAGATCAATCTCGAATTATTTATGACTACTTTAAGCAACTCTTCGCCCAGGTAACTAACCCTGCAATTGACTCAATCAGAGAGGAAGTCGTTATGTCTCTGAGTTGCTCCATAGGGCCGGAAGGAAATTTATTGAGTAACAAGGAGGAAAATGCTCACCGACTGGTTGTTGATCATCCAATTTTAACTAATGAGGAAATGGCTGCACTCAATCAATGTGACCATAGAGGCTGGACAAGTCAGACTATTGACATAACATACGAGACAAACGGTAATCATAATTTAAGTGACATGCTTGACTCAATCTGTGAGCAGAGCACACAAGCTATTAAAGATGGTCATAGCCTTGTCATTTTGTCAGATAGAAAAATAAATTCTAATCGTAATGCAGTTAGCTCTCTCCTCGCTTCATCAGCGGTTCACAGACACCTTGTTGCAAACCATATGCGAACTCAAGTAGGCATCATAGTGGAAACTGGAGAGGCCAGAGAGGTTCATCACTTTTGTCTATTGACTGGATTCGGCGCTGATGCCGTAAACCCTTACCTAGCTTTTGAGGCATTATGGCAAGCCAGAAGAGATCAATTAATTAACCTGAAAGATGATGATGAAGTGGTTAGGTCATACCGCAAAGCCATTGCCAAGGGCATGCTCAAAGTTATGGCAAAAATGGGTATCTCTACTTTAGCATCCTACAAAGGCGCTCAGATTTTTGAGGCTGTTGGGCTCTCTGATGAAGTTATGAATAAATGCTTTTTTGAAACCGCAAGTCGAATCAGTGGAGTTGGGTTTGATGTTATTCAACAAGAATCTGAAACGCAACATAAGAAAGCATTTTTAACAAAATCACTTGATAACCTGGGTCATTACCACTGGAGAAGTGGTGGTGAAAAGCATATGTGGGAGCCACAAACAATTACTTCTTTGCAACAAGCTGCTAGAGGTAATGATCAGAATGCTTATTGGGAATTTTCTAAAAAATCAAACGAAGAGGGTACGAGAAATTGCACACTTCGTGGTCTAATGTCTTTTAAAGATGGGCATCCAATTGATATAGAAAAAGTAGAGCCGGCAAAAGAAATTGTAAAAAGATTTGTTACTGGTGCTATGAGTTTCGGATCAATCTCAGCTGAATCACATGAGTCACTTGCGATAGCTATGAATCGCATTGGTGGAAAGTCAAACACTGGTGAAGGTGGTGAAGACTCAAAACGCTGGACGCCAGATGCTAACGGTGACTCTAGACGCAGTGCCATTAAGCAAGTTGCCTCAGGCCGATTTGGCGTTACAATTGACTATCTGAATAATGCTGATGAACTTCAAATCAAGGTATCCCAAGGCGCTAAACCAGGCGAGGGTGGAGAACTTCCAGGTGGAAAAGTTGATGAGGGCATTGCTAAAATTCGATGCTCGACAGCAGGTGTTGGTCTTATCAGCCCACCTCCTCATCATGATATTTATTCCATTGAAGACCTCTCTCAACTCATTTTTGACCTTAAGCGATCAAATCCAGATGCTCGTATCAGTGTCAAACTTGTATCAGAGGTTGGCGTGGGAACGGTTGCGGCTGGAGTCACTAAGGCAAAATCTGATCATATTGTAATCGCAGGACACGATGGAGGAACTGGAGCTTCTCCGCTTACATCAATCAAACATGCAGGACTGCCATGGGAATTAGGTGTTGCTGAAACTCACCAGACACTGGTCATGAATGACCTTCGATCAAGGGTCGTAATTCAAACTGATGGTCAGCTCAAAACTGGACGAGATGTTGCAATTGCTGCCTTACTGGGTGCTGAAGAGTTTGGCTTTTCTACGGCTCCATTGATTACTCTTGGCTGTATTATGATGCGTAAATGTCACCTAAATACTTGTCCTGTTGGAATTGCTACACAAGATAAAGTATTACGTAAAAAATTTACTGGCAAACCAGAGCATGTAGTTAACTATCTGTTTATGGTTGCAGAAGAATTAAGAACTATCATGGCTGAACTTGGCTTTTCTAAACTAACTGATATGGTTGGAAGAGTCGATATGCTTGAAATGAATAAAGCGATCAATCACTGGAAGCAAGATTCAATTGACTTAAGTTCAATATTAACTCCCGCTGAAAATCTATACAGAGATGCTGGAACCTATCAGAGTATTAAGCAAGATCATCAACTTGAAGATCAGTTAGATCTCAATTTAATTGAAAAGTCTAAAGAGGCTATTGAAAACGATAAGAGAGTTCAATTTGAGTCTAGTATTTCGAATGTCGATAGAGCTGTTGGGGCCATGTTGTCCTCTCATGTTGTTAAATCAAGGCAAGGTAATAATCTCAAGGATGATTCAATTCAAATTAATTTCCAAGGTTCTGCTGGACAATCTTTTGGAGCTTTTCTTGCTCAAGGAATCACTATGTCTGTAGAGGGTGATGCAAATGATTATGTAGGAAAAGGATTATCCGGTGGTCGAGTCATTGTCTATCCTCCTAAAGACTCAACCTACTCCTCTGAAAATGAAATTATTGCTGGAAATGTTTGTGGTTATGGTGCAACAGGTGGCGAACTGTATCTTTCAGGCCAAGTTGCTGAGCGCTTTTGCGTTCGAAATTCTGGTTTGATAGCTGTTGTTGAGGGAATTGGTGACCATGGATGTGAGTACATGACAGGGGGAAGAGCTGTCATTCTGGGTGAGGTTGGTCGAAACTTTGGCGCTGGTATGAGTGGAGGTATCGCATACGTTTATAATCCAAATCTAACATTAGAGTCAAGAGCAAATTCTGCGATGATTGACTTTGATCCAATGGACAAGGAGTCACTATCTGAGCTTCATGAATTTACAACAAAGCATTTTAAATTCACAGGCTCAAAAATAGCTGGGAAGATATTAGATAACTGGGATAAAGAAGTTATGCACTTCGTCAAGGTTATGCCTAAGGCCCTAAAAGAAGTTTTAGCCGCCCGAGATAAGAAGCACTTGAAAGCAGTCTAAATAGGTATCGCGTCGATGACATCGGCGCTAGTGCCCAAGATATTATCAACGCCATCACCAACCACTGGAATTACAGAGACCACTGCGCCAGTTACTCTCATAGGAACAGTAACGACCTTAGTAAAGACGCAACCCGACAAGAATACAATCAATAAAGTTAGCGAGATCAGCCTTTTCATTGGACTCTATCTAAAATAATAAAATGGTGTGAATATTCATTTACACTATCTTTTTTATGTGACTCACAACTCACTTGGCTCCAATTAAGATGATCATATTTTGGAAATAAAACGTCGCCCTCAAATTCTCCATCAATCTTGGTAATATAAAGTCTGTTGACTTCTGGAAGAAGCTGCTCACACAAACTTGCACCGCCGATAACCATTACCTCTTCCTCTCCTTTTGTGAGTTCAAGCGCTTGACCTAAACTCGAAACCACTTCACATCCTGGTATTGAAATTTCAGAATTTCGAGTAATTACAATGTTTCTTCGATTAGGAAGTGGCCTCCCAATGGAATCATAAGTTTTTCTTCCCATTAATATTGACTTGCCCGTGGTAAGTTTTTTGAAGTATGCCAAGTCAGCTGGAAGATGCCATGGAAGTTGATTTTTATTACCAATCAAACGATTATCATCCATTGCCACTACTATTGATAAGCGCATTAATTCAGCCTGATTGAAGTAAAATATTAGATTATTTTACAATCTTTAATCTCTCAGTGTCACTCATTCTTGCCTCATCTTCGCCGTTCAGAAAAGCTATACTTGATAAGCTAGGACTCGACTTCGAAGTAGTTGCTCCGGAGATCAATGAGGACAGAAGAGTGAACGAATCACCCATTGACTTGGTAACTCGCCTCTCAAAGGAAAAGGCAGTGGCAGTGGCAAAATCTAAGACTGGTTTGATTATTGCCTCTGACCAGGTAGCTACATTGGATACTGGATACAAAGCCAATGACTCAGTCTTAACCAAGCCTGGCAGTCATGAAAATGCATTCCTTCAACTCAAAAAAAGCTCTGGAAAAACTGTAAACTTTCTTACAGGGTTAGTTTTGATGAACACAAAAAATCTTAATACTCAGGTTCATGTCGAACATTTCAAGGTTTCATTTAAAACATTATCAGATAATCAAATATTAAACTATTTATCCAAGGAAGATGTTCTTAACTGTGCCGGCAGTTTCAAATCAGAGGGTTTAGGAATTGCATTATTTACCAAAATGGAGGGCAATGATCCCAATAGTCTTATTGGGCTTCCAGCAATTCAATTAATCGATATGCTCGCAAAGGAAAATGTTCACGTTCTATGAGCCTAGTTTATCCCGCAGAATCTAAGTCAATCCCTTCAGACTTCAGAAAGAATTATTGGGGCTCATTATTTGGCCCTTCAGAAGCACTTGCACTTCTAGAATTTGCAGAATCTAACGAAGGCTTTGTTCTGTATATTGCTAGCGATATAAAGCAGTATGACAAAATCAATAAGTCACTCGCTTTTTTTAACAAATCCATTGAGATTCTTAGTTTTGCAAGCTGGGAAGTTTTGGCATTTGATCACTTCTCACCTCATCCCGACATTGTCTCTTCAAGGCTTAGTACGCTAGCCAAATTATCATCCCTTGAGTCTGGAATTATCGTTACTACAATTGAGGCGCTGTCTCAAAGAATATGTCCAAGAGGCTTTATAGATAAGTATAGCCTGAGTCTTAAAAATAACCAGAATCTTGAGATTGACTCATTTACTGAAAATCTTATAAGGATTGGATATCGAAGAGTAACAACGGTTATGGAGCAAGGTGAATTTTCATTAAAAGGTGCGCTAATTGACATGTACCCAATGGGCGCAAAAAACCCATATAGAATTGATCTTTTTGATAATGAAATTGAGTCGATTCGATCCTTTGATCCATCTTCACAGAGATCTATTGAACTCATTGAAGAAATTCAACTTCTACCCGCAAGAGAGTTTGCATCGGATAAAGCTAGTATAGATATCTTTAAAAAAAACTATTTATCTGAGTTTGGTAATACTGATGGTTTCATTTATACAGAGGTCAGCGAGGGACGCTATCCAGGAGGAATAGAATTCTATTTGCCATTGTTTTTTGAAACAACTGAAACATTGTTTGATTTCATTCCAGATAATTCAGTCATTGCTTTTCAAAAAGGAATTTCTGAGTCAATTGATCTGCAGACTGCAGAGTTATTAGAGCGCTTTAACTATTGTCAGCAATCACTAGAAAGATTGCCCCTTGAAGTGGACAAGGTTTTTTTAAATAGTAACGATTTTTTTGCTGCCCTTAAGAAAAAAAAGCAGGTTCAAATTCAAACATCTAAGACACTCAAAGATGGTGGTTTAGACTTTAAATCTGCAATTCTCCCTCCAGTTAAAATTGAAGCTGAGGCCAAGAAACCACTAAATAAACTATTCAGTTTCATTAATAACTTTAATGGACGCACTTTAATTGTTTGTGAATCAGAGGGGAGGCAAAGCGTTTTAAATGATTTGCTATCTTCGTATGATTTAAAAGCAGAAGAATGCCTGAACTGGTCTGACTTCCTCAATCAAGATTCAAAACTCAGTATCTCCCATGCAAGCTTAGACGAAGGTGTTATTTTTGAAAAAATAGCGGTCATAACTGAAAATAATTTATTTGGACAGGATGCGGTTAGGCAGCTACGCAGGCGTCGAGCAAAACACAAGGATTTTGATGAAGCCATAAAAAGCTTGGTTGAAATTCAACTGGGTGATCCTGTAGTCCATGAACATTATGGTGTTGGGCGCTATTTAGGTCTGATTAGTCGAAGCTTTGATGACAATCAACAAGATTTTATCTCAGTTGAATATGCAAATGGATCAAAGCTGATGGTTCCTATCACGAGCTTAAACCTCATTTCTAGATACACTGGAGTAAGTGCGGATAACGCACCTCTTCATAAATTAGGGAGTCAGCAGTGGACAAAGGCAAAAAGAAAAGCTGCTGAGTCACTCTATGATGTAGCTGCTGAACTATTAGAAATTTATGCAAAACGTGAGTCACAAAAAGGTTTTTCGTATCCCAGCCCTAATGACTCATATAGTTCCTTTGTATCAAGTTTTGCATTTGAAGAAACGCCTGATCAAATTAAAACAATGAATGATGTTTTAATGGATATGCAATCTGATAAACCCATGGATCGACTGGTCTGTGGTGACGTAGGATTCGGTAAAACTGAAATTGCAATGAGGGCTGCTTTCTTAGCTGTTGAATCAGGAAAGCAAGTTGCTATTCTGGTTCCAACAACGCTTCTAGCTAACCAACATTATCAAACCTTTAATGACCGTTTTTCTAAATTTCCAGTGGTTATTAAGTCTCTATCTAGATTTCAAAGTACCAAAGAGCAAACACAAATCAAATCAGACCTCAAACTAGGAAAAATTGATATTGTAGTGGGAACTCATAAACTAATTCAAGGTGGTATTAGTTACAAAAATCTTGGCTTAATAATTATTGATGAAGAGCATCGATTTGGAGTTAAACAAAAAGAGTCATTAAAAAAAATCCGTGGCCAAAGCGATATATTAACCATGACAGCAACACCAATCCCACGCTCACTGAATATGGCCCTTGGCTCATTGAGGGAGTTATCTATTATCGCCTCTCCTCCAGCAAAAAGAACTGCAATACAGACCTTTGTAGATGAGTGGGACAACAATACAATTACCGAAGCTTGCTCAAGAGAACTCCATAGAGGTGGTCAAATTTTTGTTGTGCATAATGACATTGATACGATTGACAACATGGCAGAGTCATTAAGAGAACTTATGCCGAATATAAAAATTAGGATTGCCCATGGCCAAATGCCAAGCAAGGAGCTTGAGCAAATAATGACTGATTTTTATCATCAGCGTTTTCAGCTTTTAGTTTGTACAACAATTATTGAGACTGGTATTGATATCCCAAGCGCCAATACCATTGTTATTAACAATGCTCAAAATTTTGGTCTTGCTCAGCTTCACCAGCTTCGCGGCAGAGTTGGCCGCTCTCACCACAAAGCTTATGCCTATTTGGTCGTTAAATCAAATCAATCAATAACTGATAATGCTAGAAAACGTCTGGATGCAATCGCTTCATTGGAAGAGCTGGGCGCTGGCTTTATGTTGGCGAATCATGACCTAGAAATAAGAGGTGCAGGTGACTTATTGGGTGAAAATCAAAGTGGAAAGATTTCTGAGATTGGCTTTAATCTTTATCATGATTTACTAAAACGAACCATTCATGCGATAAAGAATAACTATAAACTTGATATTAAAGATACCTCACTGGAAGAGATAGAAATTAATCCAGGGATTGCCTGCATCATCCCAGAAGCTTACTTGCCTGATGTTCATGAGCGACTTATTCTTTACAAAAGGATTGCAAGTGCTGAGCTGGAAGACGAATTGAAAGAACTAAAAGTTGAAATGATTGATCGATTTGGGCCTCTTCCTGAGCCAACTCAAAATTTATTTGAGTCATCCTCCCTAAAGAATTTATCTCAAAATATTGGAATTCTTAAAATCAATATCTATGACGATAAGGCAGAAATTACTTTAAATGACAACAATAACATTGATACATCAAAAATTATCAATCTAATCCAAACAAAGCCTCAACAGTTTAATCTAAAAAATCAAAAAACCCTGGTAGTAAAAGAAGTTATGGAGGCTGATCAATTTAGAATTAAAAAAATTGGTAATATAGTTAAGTCACTGGTTTAGTTAGCTCGAACTCATAAAAGAGCTAAAATATTCTTCGTCAAAAATTATTCTGAAGGAGCAATCCTTGGAAAAAAGTATTTGATAAATGGAACAACCACAAGAGCTGCAAAAAATAAAACTAACAAACAGCCTAAAATATCACCCATTAAGTAGTTCCTTAAAAAGTCGGTCGCATGAATTACCTCATTAGCTTGACCATTTGAAACAATATAAGAAGATACAAAAAATGCAATAAGCGTATTAAATAACGCAGTTAAGATTGCTAAAAAAATAAGGTGGTGAAATACAAGTTTCTCGCCATCAAAAAAATTAGATAATTTAAAAAACCTCATACTTGCTATAGCAAGAATGGGCCCAAGTGTTCCTGAAATAGTCATAGCCAGTGTCAACTGATCAAAAAAAGGCTGGGAGTTAAACCAAAATTCGGAACATTGCGAGGCAAAAATTGCTGCAAGAGCTACCCTAAAACCAAACAACAAAAAACATAGTGACATTGCACCTAAAGGAAGCCAGATAAGATTTCCTTCAAAGGGATAAGCAGGCCCATTTATAAAGTAACAAAGCACAACTATCAAGAAAGTTATGGTTTGAGGTTGAAGCACTTCGAGAAGAGAACCTTTAGTTATATTTTCTTGCATTCTAATACCCTATAGATAAAAAGCATCATTAACTGCAAGTAGTGGCAAGCGCCATTCTGTATTCACTTATTTCTCGCTGCTAGCAGAATCAGTCGAGTCCTATTGGATTTTATTATAGTGAGGTCTCTATAGGCTTCGCTCACTTGATAAATTTGCAGTTATTTTTGAAATGACAAGATCATCTCTCTTTTATCCAAAGTCGACTGTTCAGCCCTAACAATATTATTAGATGTTAGGAAAAGAACTGCTCTTTTGATTGTTGATAAGGAGTATTTTGAAAAGTACGGGTCATTTTTTATTGAAGTGATAGTGACATTTGAATTAGAACTTATAAATGAAAAAACTGCTTTTTCCACCTCAGAATATCCGCTCAACCCAAATTCTTTCTCACATTCATCTAATGCTTTTCTAAGTTGAAATAATCTACTTACGGCTTTCTTCATCATTTACCTCAAATATTTAAATTGAATTAACTTTTTTTATTTCAAATTGTTATTCTATTCATTTATATTCAAATATACAAGGGTATTTGCAAAAAACTAATCTAATTTGAATTGCTGCTTGAGACTAATGTATTCAATTGACTTAATTCTTGGACCGAATTGACTAACTACTCTTGAAGAGGCAGCATTTGCAAAATCAGCTGCCCATGCAAAACCTTTGCCTCTGCATAAAGCGTGTAAAAAAGCACCTGCAAACATATCTCCTGCACCATTCGTATCTACTGCGCTTGCTAAAACTCCATCAGTATGAATGAGATTATTGCCATCAAATACCAATGAGCCGCCGGGACCCCTGGTAATCACAAAAGTCTTTGCATATTTTTTTAAACCCTCTGCTGCTGCTTCTATCGTGTGAGTTCCTGTAAAGCTTCTTGCTTCATCGCCATTACAAAAAATCAAATCAAGACCATCATCTCCGATAATAGTTTTTATATTATCTGAGAATACTTCAACAACAAAAGGATCAGAGAGGCTCAGTGAGGTCTTAACACCATTATCTTTTGCGTACTGCATTGCATCACGCGCAACTGCTGTTCTCTGATCATCAGTTACGACATATCCCTCTATATATAACCATTCAGAGTTAGCAAGTGCCTCTTCATCAACTTCGCGGTAAGTGAGTTCAAGACTCGCACCCAGATTAGTGTTCATCGTTCTTTCCGCATCGGGCGTAACCATGACGAGACACTTTCCAGTAACACCATTTGATGGATCTACCTGATGAAAATCAACTCCTGATTTTTTAAGATCTTTTACAAAAAAATCGCCCACCTCATCATCGGCTACCTTGCCCGAAAAAAAGGCAGTAGAACCGAACATACTTGCTGCAACAACTGAGTTACATGCCGAGCCTCCACAGCTCATCTTGACAGGAACACGCTGAGTCGTAAGAGAGTCGATAAGATATTTTTGTCGCTCAGCGTCAACTAAAGTCATCAGCCCTTTACCAATATCATTTTCTTTAATAAATGAATCATTGACTACAACTTCAGTATCAACAATTGCAGCACCCATTCCATAAATATTATATTTTTTCATTCTTTATAATTGTTTTATATTAATTTTTTAAAGATGCAGGCACAGGAAAATTAACATCTTCTTTTACCCCCTCAACCTCAATAATCTCATTACCGCCCTGGGACATTAAGAAACTCACCACTTCTTGAACCAATATTTCAGGCGCTGAAGCGCCTGCGGTTATTCCTACCGAACTAATATTTTCTAGCCACTGCTCCTCAATATCATTAGAACTATCTATTAAGTAAGCTAGCTTACCTTGATTATCGGCAATTTCTTTCAAACGATTCGAATTTGAAGAGTTTTTTGAGCCGATGACTATGAGAATTTCTGAATGATTAATTACCTCTTTGACTGAATCCTGACGATTTTGTGTTGCATAGCAAATATCACTCTTCTTTGGAGACTGTATATTCGGAAATTTGTCTTGCAATGCCTCAATAATCTCTGTTGTGTCATCCACTGACAATGTTGTTTGGGTAGTGTATGAAATGTCTCTTTCTTGACTAAAAGTTAACCCTTCAATGTCATTGATTGATTCTACTAAAGTGATATTTTTTGATTCAGGCGACTGACCGAGGGTTCCCTCCACTTCTGGGTGACCTTCATGACCAATAAGGATAACCTGATGATTATTTTTTTGGCGACGAATTACTTCCTTATGCACCTTAGTCACCAGTGGGCAAGTTGCATCATAAATAACAGCTGAGATATTACTGGCCTCTCTTCGAACTTTTTGGGAGACCCCATGCGCGCTGTAGATTACTACACTTCCTTCTGGGACCTCAGAAATTTCATCTACAAAGACAGCGCCTTTATTCTTTAGATTATTGACGACATATTTATTATGAACGACCTCATGCCTTACATAAATAGGTGAGCCATGCTTTTCAATGGCACGCTCAACTATCTCTATAGCTCTGTCAAAAATTGTTGATGGAATTAGGCGAGAATATGAAGGCAGAGTCATTCCAGTGACTCTTTTTACAAAAGGAGGTTCAGCTTGGCTAGAGCAAATAGCTGCGACTGGTTGTGATGCAGTTGGTGTTGACTGGACTGTTGAGATAGGAGGTAGCGTTGCAGGGTAATCTTGACCCATCGGTTCTCTATGCATCGCCAGAGGTTATTAAAACTGAGGCGCATAAAATTCTAGATCAGTTTAAAGGTTCGACTGGACATGTATTTAATTTAGGCCATGGGATTACACCTGAGGTTAATCCAGAGAGCATGAAGGTCTTGGTCGATGCAGTGCATTCTTATCCAAAATAAAAAATCAGTTAAATATAGATCTAATGTCACTATGTTAAAATTAATTTAAATAAAAAATAAAACAATACTATGTCGCGAATCTTTAATATTTTCAAAAAACTGGATGAAGCTGATCAAACTGCTTTCATTCCTTTCATCACTGCTGGGGATGGTGGCCTAGATAATTGTGAAGCGCTTGTTTTTACTCTTGCAGATAGCGGTGCTGATATTATTGAATTAGGTATGCCATTCTCTGACCCAATGGCTGATGGTCCGGTGATTGCCAAATCACATGAGAGAGCAGTAGCTGATGGTATAGATCTTCATGATGTTTTTGCAATCGTTGAAAGGTTCAGAGAGCATAATCAAAGCACAGGTATTGTATTAATGGGTTATACCAATCCAATTGAAGTGTTTGGTTTTAAAGATTTTGCAGCCAGAGCTGATGAAGCTGGAGTGGACGGGATTCTGGTCGTTGATATGCCTCCTGAAGAGGCCGTAGACCTTAAAAAAGAACTCGATAAATATCAGATTGATTTAATCTTTTTAGTTGCGCCAACAACAACAGATGCGCGTTTAGAACA
>CABWZU010000027.1:0-13815 GCA_902510115.1 uncultured Gammaproteobacteria bacterium
CAGCCTCTTTCATTTTGTGGAAAATGCCATTATCTGTTGCTACAATGAAAGTAGTTTCTGGTCTTGCTGATACTGCATTAATGAGCTGAGTTGTAGAGCCAACGACATCAGCAAGAGCAATAACTTCTTTCGGTGATTCAGGATGGACTAAAACGCCAGCCTCTGGATGCAGCTCCATAAGTCTTTTTAAGCCTTCTGCTTTAAATTCCTCATGAACAATACAGGCTCCATCCCACATCAACATTTCTACTCCAGTCATAGACTGTACATAGTGTCCAAGGTGTTTGTCAGGCGCCCAAAGAACCTTCTTTCCTTCGCTATGTAATTTTTGAACTACTTTCAATGCGCTACCTGAAGTAACTACCCAGTCTGCCCTTGCTTTAACCTCCGCTGAAGTGTTTGCATAAACAACCACTACATGATCAGGATTATGATCACAAAACTCAGAAAATTCTTTAATTGGACAGGATAAATCAAGAGAGCATGTAGCCTTTTCATCTAGAACCAAAACTCTTTTCTCTGGAGATAAAATTTTGGCAGTCTCTCCCATAAATTTTACCCCTGCAACAATGATAGTTTCAGCATTACTGTTTTGACCAAATCTAGCCATTTCAAGTGAGTCAGAAACTATACCACCAGACTCTTCCGCTAGAGTTTGCAGGACAGCACTCACATAATAGTGTGCTACTAGTGTAGCATTATTTTTATTTAATGCTTCTTTAATTGAGTCTTCAATAGATTGATCTATAACTATGTTTTGCATTACTGAGATTTGTTTGGAAGGGTAACCTTAACATTTAATTCTTTGAGTTGAGCCTTTGATACCATTGAGGGTGCATCAGTCAGAAGGCATGCTGCTGTTTGAGTCTTGGGGAAGGCAATCACGTCTCTGATGGATTCTGTCTTGCTCAGAGTCATGACGAGCCTATCAAGACCAAAAGCGATCCCTCCGTGAGGAGGACAACCATAATCAAGAGCATCTAGCAGGAAGCCAAATTTTTCTTTTGCTTCATCATCATCAATTCCTAAAAGGCTTAGGACCGTTTTTTGCATATCACTTTGGTGAATTCTAATTGATCCACCTCCAACCTCAGACCCATTGATCACTAAATCATAAGCCCTTGAAAGTGATTCTTCAGGGTTATTTTTTAAAGATTTTGAGTCAACACTCGGCGCAGTAAATGGATGGTGTATAGCGTTTAAAGAGCCATCATCTGAGACCTCAAACATAGGAAAGTCCATTACCCAAACTGGCGCCCATTCTTTATTGTATAAATTTAAATCCTGGCCCAGTTTCTCCCTGAGATTTCCAAGTGCTTCATTAACGACTTTAGATTTGTCTGCACCAAAAAATATAATATCTCCAGTTTTAGCTTCAGTTAAATCGATAACTTTTTGAGTGACGTCGTCACCCAAGAACTTAATGATCGGTGAAGCGGGACCATCATCATTCAGTTTGATGTATGCAAGCCCCTTGGCACCATATATGCTTACAAACTTTGTGTAATCATCAATTTTTTTGCGACTGATTGAGGCACCACCATCAACTTTAATTGCTGCCACTCTTCCTTTTTTATCATTCGCTGGTCCTGAAAAGACCTTGAATTCAACATCTTTCATAATTTCATTAACATCTACCATTTGAAGCGGAATTCTCAAATCAGGACGATCAACACCATAAAGCTTAATTGCATCAGAATAAGTAATTGATGGAAATTTATTTGGAAGATCAACGTTTCCAACCTCAGAAAAAAGACCTCTAATCATTTCCTCCATGAGCGATGTAATTTCATCTTCATTCATGAATGATGTCTCAACATCTAGCTGCGTAAATTCTGGTTGTCTATCTGCTCTTAAATCTTCATCCCTAAAGCATTTCACAATTTGATAGTACCTTTCGAAGCCAGACATCATTAAGAGCTGTTTAAATAACTGGGGCGATTGTGGAAGTGCAAAAAAACTGCCTTCGTGTGTTCTCGATGGAACAAGATAATCTCTGGCGCCCTCAGGCGTTGCCTTAGTTAAAAAAGGAGTTTCTATGTCAATGAAGTCATTTTTATCCATAAAGTCACGCATAAAGTGTGTCACTTTTGATCTTAAGCGAAGTCTTTTTTGCATTTCATCTCTTCTGAGATCTAAATAGCGATACTTAAGCCTTACTTCTTCTGAAGTTTCCATAGAATCCAGTTGAAACGGCATTGGCTTAGAGTAGTTTAAAATCTCAATCTGCTGAGCAAGAACTTCAATTTCACCGGTTGGAATTTTACTGTTAACCATCTCTGAATCTCTTGCAAGAACCTTACCAGTAATTTGGAGTACAAACTCATTTCTAATAGTTTCAGCAATTTTAAAGGTCATAGCTGTATCAGGATTAATGACTACTTGAGCAATTCCTTTTTTATCTCGAACATCAAGGAAAATTACACCACCATGGTCACGTCTTCTATTAACCCAGCCACAAAGCTTGACCTCATCGTTGAGATTTGCCTTGCTTAATTCTCCACAAAAGTGTGTTCTCATTTCTTTTCCTTAATCTTTAAATTCTCGGGAGTTACTACTCCAGCTGAGATAACTAGTTTGAATGCTTCTTCAACCGTCATATGAAGCTCGTGAGCATCTTTCTTAGGCATCATCACAAAGAATCCTGAGGTAGGGTTAGGAGTTGTTGGAACAAATAGGTTGATTACCTCATCTCCAATGATGTTTTTGACTTCACCCTTATAATCTCCTGATTGAAAAGCAATCACCCAGATTCCTTTGCTGGGGTATTGAATTAAAAAAGCTTTTCTGAAGCTATCACTCGAGGTGTTTAGAACAGTAGTTGAAATCTTCTTTAAGGCATTATAAATATTTCTAAAGCCAGGAATTTTATTGAGTGCTCTCTCCCATAGATCCACAAGCTTTCTGCCTAATATATTGGTAACTAGTGCTCCAGTTATTAAAATAACTAAAATAACTAAAATAATTCCAGAACCAGGAATCGTTGTTTCTAAATTGAGTAGTGATTCGGGAAGTAGTCTTGGAGGAACTAAATTATTGACAACCTCTAAAAAGAATTTAATAACCAGCACACTTAAGGCTAATGGAATCCAAAAAAGGAGCCCAGATATAAAGTAATTTCTTAAGCGCTTCACTGTACTAAATAAGTAAGTCTAAAAAAAGGAATATTTTAACACAAGCTGGATTAGCAATTGTATTCTCAGAAGGTTAATCTGAATAGGTTATAAATTAGTTTCCTCTTCACGTAACGTTAAGATTTCATGCCCAGTTTCAGTAACTAAAATTGTATGCTCCGATTGTGCTGAAAGAGATCTGTCTTTAGTAGTCACGGTCCAACCATCTATCCTTGATGTTACGACTTCGTATCCACCCAGATTGATCATTGGCTCGATTGTGAAAGTCATACCGGGTTCCAAGATAGGACTTTGATCTATTCTGCCATCATCATAATGAATAACTTGCGGCAGCTCATGAAAGACTTCTCCTATCCCATGGCCACAGTAGTCTCTAACAACAGAGCAGTTTTTACTATGAGCATAATCTCCAATTACCTTTCCTATTTCACCGAGATGAATACCAGGTTTGACTAGATCAATGCCCAGCATCATTGAATCCCTAGCTACATTGCAAATTTTCTGAGCTTTTATGCTAGGCTTTCCAACAATAAACATTTTAGAAGTATCGCCATGGAATCCATCCTTGATCACAGTAATATCTATGTTGATAATGTCACCTTTTTTTAGTTTTTTTTCACTTGGAATGCCATGGCAAACCACATTATTAACAGAGGTACATATCGACTTTGGAAAGCCATTGTAGTTTAGTGGAGCAGGAATTGAATCAAGGTCATTCACAATAAAGTCATGACATAGTTGATCAAGTTTTTCGGTAGTTACTCCGGTTTTAACATGGTCACCAATCATTTCTAATACTCTGGATGCAAGCTTTCCAGCAACGCGCATCTTATCAATTTGATCTGCTGACTTAATTGAGATTGACATCTGTATTATTTTTTAGATTTTTGCGCTCTTTTTTCGAGCGCCTTGATCCTATCTTCAAGAGGAGGGTGAGAGGACCATAGTTGCGAGCGATTTGACTTTGGTTTTTCACCTATACCAAATGCTGCTAATTGTTCAGGAAGAGCTTCAGGTTCTCTTTGTCCAAGTCTTTTAAGAGCATTAATCATATTTTGATGTCCAGCTAAATCTGCCCCACCTGTATCAGCAACGTATTCTCTTTTTCTTGAAAAGTGCATTACTATGACGCTGGCTAAAATAGATAAAACAATCTGAGCAAAAATGGTTGTTACAAAATATCCAATACCATAACCACGCTGATTTTTCAAAATTACTCTATCTACAATGTGACCGATAACTCTTGAAAAGAAAATTACAAAAGTATTAACTACACCTTGAATAAGTGTAAGAGTCACCATGTCTCCATTTGCAACATGACTCATTTCATGACCAACAACTGCTTCAATTTCACCTTGAGTCATATTGTCAAGCAATCCCTGAGAAACTGCAACCAGAGCACTATTCTTTGAAGCACCTGTAGCAAATGCATTCATTTGGCTTGATGGGAAAATGGCAACTTCAGGCATTTTAATTCCAACTACCTTAGATTGTTTTTTTACTGTCTCAATTAACCATGTTTCAATATTGTTTGAGGGGGTTGTTATAACTTGCGCACCCGTCATCCTTTTAGCCATCCACTTAGAAATGACAAGTGAGATAAAGGCACCACCAAAACCAAAAATCCCAGAAAAAATAACTAATGCATTAATGTCTAGTTGACTGCCATTCTGCATTAAAAGGCTGTCTACTCCAAGGATTCTTAGAGTGATACTTAAGATCACCATTATTGCGATGTTAGTAAGTAAAAAGAGAAGTATTCTCTGCATTTATCTATTCCTTATATTGATTTAAAAATTATATAAAAAACTATATCTTTAATTATGTGATATTGATGAATTTTTTATGCAATAAATATATTAATTATCTTCCAGGCCACATCATTCTTGTTTCAGTCATGGTACAGCTATTATTTCCCGATGAAGTGAGAATTAACTGGAAAGTTGCATCTGCAGGAGTTAGAATTGTGTAATTACCATCTGCATAATCAGAAATTTTCAAATTTTGATCATTTTCAGCCTTAATTTTGGCAATCTCAGAACAAGATTGATTGTTTACGGCAGTAACCATAACTGAAGAGAGGTAACAGTATTCTCCATCAGGAGTTAAAGTTACAGAAAAAGATGAGCTGCCATTATTATATTTTTGTGCAGAAATATGAAGAGAAGGAAGCTTTGAAGGATTTTCTGGATGAGCAAAAGTAATGTTTAAACCACTAAGTTCATAAGATGACTCTATTTGATTTAAGTAATTATTACAAGTTGTATTGATCCCACGATTCATAGCATCTTGAGCTAAACTTGAAGCAAAAGAATTAGTGAAGAAAAGAAGAGATGAAAATACTATTAATTGTCGAATTGTAACTTGCATTATTTTTTTTATTAAAATTTTATAACAGGAAATATACACTTAAATTGACAATTAATGATTAATTCTTAATAGTTCAAAGATTTTTCAATTAGATTGGATTAGTAAATTAAAGTACTTTATAATAAAAACTCGAAATATTTATGGAGTTTAAAAAATGAAGTTAAGATTTTTATTTGTTGCTTTTTTAGCATTGCTCGCGAGTGGATGTATGGACACTATTATGGCAGTACCTGCTGCTGCAGTTGATAGTGTTGGAAACGTAGTTGGCGGTATTTGGGGAGCAGTAACAAGTATTTTTTAATACTCTCTTATAATGCTTTTAAAATCCCATGAAGTCAAGTTTATGGGATTTTTTTTCTTCAGTTAATCATGTCGTAATTAATTTTTTTATTTTGTGCTAACTTAAGTGCTTCCTTTTTACTTGAGGCTTGAACTGAAAACAATACTTTATATCCTTTGCTTAGTAAGTTAAGTGATGTCCACTCGTTTCCTTTAAAGGCGGGTAATAGTAGAATAACCATTTCAATAATGACTATGATGATTTGAAGATCATTGGTATTAGAAAAATTAAAAAATCCTAACTCACCATAGATTTCATAATCAATACTTGCAAGAATAAGAATAGTTAGAATGTAGGCAATAAAAATCTTCCAAAGTCCACGAAATAAAAACCATACTGGAAGGAATGGAAGAAGGGTTACAAAAGGTATTGCTAGCCATGCAAAACCAGTTTTAACTGCCTTTAACTCTTTTGTTGGATGACTAAAAACTTTATAGGTTTTCATTAGAATCTGAGATTATTTTCTTGCTAGAAAGTATACCAAAAAATTCTTAAGATGGAATGGGGCGAGAAACGGGGCTCGAACCCGCGACAACCGGAATCACAATCCGGGGCTCTACCAACTGAGCTATTCCCGCCATAATAAAAAAGTGGCGCGCCCAATACGATTCGAACGTATGACCTACGGCTTAGAAGGCCGTTGCTCTATCCAGCTGAGCTATGGGCGCGATAACTTTGCTTTAATAAAGTATAGGCTTGCACTTTAAAAATTAAATTTTTTGGTCGGAGTGGAGGGATTTGAACCCCCGACCACCTGGTCCCAAACCAGATACGCTACCAGACTGCGCTACACTCCGAAGGTGAGTAATTATACTGTCATACCCTTCTTAGTCAATGCTTAATTAAACCAAATTTGAGTTAAATATTTGCGGTTTTTTGTCTTAAATTTTGAAATAGTTATTATGAAGTTCTGTTTCTTCTTTATTAGCCAAAATAACTTTAATTTTTTCCTTATTGGATTTATTTTTGCTAATCATTGAGGAGCTAGTAATCTGTGGTTGATTGCTCAGATCTTCCTGAAAAAGATTTGATTGACCACCAGTCATTGCTAAATAAACTTGTGCAAGTATTTGAGCATCTAAAAGTGCCCCATGTCTTGTTCTCGCACTAGTATCAACTCCAAATCTTCTGCAAAGAGCATCCAAGTTATGCATTGTTCCGGGCCTCTGCTCTTTTGATAATTCAAGTGTGTCAATTACAGGACACAAATCATCAATTTTAGTTTTCACTCCATTTAGTTTAAGTTCGTGATTAAGAAATCCCAAATCAAATGGAGCATTATGAATAATGAGAGTAGACCCTTTAATAAAGGAGATAAGATCATCTGATATTTGGCTGAATTGAGGTTTATTAATTAAAAACTTATCCGTTATTCCATGAACTTTTACTGAGTCTCCAACTGTGCGATTAGGCTGAACATATTTGTGAAATTCAGTATTTGTGATTTCTCTATTCTCAATTTGAACAGCACCTACTTCAATAATACGATGCCCCTCTTTTGGATTGATACCTGTTGTCTCAGTATCAAGCACAATAAGTCTTTCCATGGTTTGAGTAATAAAGTAAAATAACCTATTTTAGCATTCACCTTAAAAGGTATATCAAGATTATGGCAAGAGTAACAGTTGAAGATTGTTTAGATAAGGTACAAAACAGATTTGAATTAGTTCTGGTTGCAGCAAAGCGCGCACATCAATTAAATTCTGGTGGTTTCAGGTCAACTTTGGATGTTGCGAAGGACAAACCAACTGTTTTAGCCTTAAGAGAGATTGAGGCGGGATTAATTGATGCTTCAATACTAACTGAAGAATACGCAATGGAAGAAGAGCTCAACGCTCAAGAAAAATTGGCAGACGAGGCTAAAATGAGTGAGGTCACTGAAGAGTTGTCTCAAGCAACTCTTGATTCAGAGGTTGAGTCGGACGCTCTAGAAGTCAAGGAAGAAGAGGAATAAATTTAATCCCTTGCTTGTAAAAAAAATGACGCAATTGCGTCATTTTTTTTGCTTAATCAAATATATTTTTTTAGTTAACTTCTCTATTGAGTTTGGTAACATGGATTTTTTATAAATTGATGAATCGGAGTTTTTTGATGAAGTATCCAATCATGCAAAGCAATAGAAAGCCGTTAATTAATGCTCAACAGTATCACTCAATGTATCAATACTCAATTGAGAGTCCTGATGATTTTTGGGCTGAGCAGGCTGAAAAATTTATAAGCTGGAATAGTAGGTGGGATAGAGTGTCAGATGTTGATTTTTCTGAGGGGAAAATTGCTTGGTTTGAAGGAGCAACTCTCAACGTTTCTTATAACTGCCTTGATCGCCACCTTCCAGAGCGTGCTAATCAAGTTGCAATTATTTGGGAGGGGGACGATCCTAATTCTAGTAAGTCTATTACATATCAAGAGCTCTATGAGATGGTGTGCAAATTTGCAAATGGAATGAAGAGCTTAGGTGTTAAGAAGGGCGATAGAATTTGTCTCTACATGCCAATGATTATTGAGGCGACTGTTGCGATGTTGGCCTGTGCAAGACTTGGTGCTATTCATTCGGTAGTATTTGGTGGCTTTTCTCCGGACGCTCTTAGAGACAGAATACTTGATAGTGAATGTAAGTTAGTTATCACAGCTGATGAAGGCGTTCGTGGAGGGAAATCTATACCCTTGAAAACCAATGTTGATATTGCAGTCAAAGAGTGTGAGTGTGTAGAAAATATTGTTGTTGTTAAAAGAACTGGTAATGAAATTAATTGGTCTGATAGAGATGTTTGGTACCATGATTTAGTTGAAGATGTGCCTGCAACTTGCCCATGCGAGATGTTTGATGCGGAGACTCCTCTATTTATTCTCTATACTTCAGGGTCTACTGGCAAACCGAAGGGTGTTCTCCATACTTCAGGTGGTTACCTGTTGTATGCTGCAATGACGCACAAATATACCTTTGACTATCAAGAGGGCGATATTTATTGGTGTACTGCAGATGTGGGATGGGTTACTGGCCACTCCTATATAGTTTATGGACCTCTTGCGAATGGAGCAACCTCTCTAATGTTTGAGGGGGTTCCGAATTACCCAGATGCTTCAAGATTTTGGCAGGTAGTGGATAAGCATCAGGTCAATATTTTTTATACTGCGCCAACTGCAATCAGAGCATTGATGGGCGCTGGAAATGAACTTGTTCAGCAAACATCCAGGTCTAGTTTGAAGATATTAGGGACGGTTGGAGAACCTATTAATCCTGAAGCCTGGGAGTGGTATTACAGCGTTGTTGGTGAAGAGAGGTGTCCGGTTGTTGATACCTGGTGGCAAACGGAAACAGGAGGCCACATGATAACTCCAATGCCTTTTGCAACTCAACTAAAACCGGGATCTGCAACGCAGCCTTTTTTTGGTGTTGAGCCGCAAGTTTTAACTGAGAATGGTGAGGTTCTTGAGGGCGAGGCTTCTGGTGTTCTGGTGCTCGCTCGCTCATGGCCTGGCCAAATGAGAACTCTATATAACAATCATGATCGCTTTATGGAGGCTTACTTTTCAACATTCCCTGGTAAGTACTTTGCGGGCGATGGCGTAAAAAGAGATGCCGATGGTTATTATTGGATTACTGGAAGAGTCGATGATGTACTTAATATTTCTGGGCACCGCCTTGGAACTGCTGAAATAGAATCAGCACTCGTCCTTCATAGCAATGTAAGTGAGGCTGCGGTGGTTGGAATGCCACATGAGATCAAGGGCCAAGGTATCTATGCCTATGTGTCTCTGATGAATGGTGTTGAGGGTAATGAGGAGCTGATAAAAGATCTAGTAGCACTTGTCAGAAAAGAAATTGGTCCAATTGCAACCGTTGATAAGATTCAATTCGCACAGGGCTTACCCAAAACGCGATCAGGCAAAATCATGAGACGAATTCTGAGAAAGATTGCTGAGGATGATTATGAGGAGCTGGGTGATACATCCACATTAGCTGAGCCTGGTGTCGTAGATGATTTAATTTCTAATCGAGTTCAATAAAAGTATTTAACTAACTTTAAAAGCAATGAATGCGCTCCTATACTTTATAGTACTTTTGGCGTGGGGTTCTTCCTGGTTCGCGATAAGTTTTCAACTTGGTGATGTTGCGCCACAGGTGTCAATAGTGTGGCGTTTTTTATTGGCATCAATGCTGCTTTTTGCATGGTGTTACATTAGAGGGCTTAGGCTCAATTTTCCTTGGCGAGACCATGCCAATTGGCTTCTACTCGGTTTTTTTCTGTTTTGTATTAACTATATTTGTGCATACTTTGGAACCTTTTATTTAGCCACGGGCTTAATTTGTTTAATTTTTTCAACTTTAACATTGTTTACAGTTTTCAATGGATTTATTTTTTTTAAAAAACCAATAAGGCTTCCCATTTTGATTGGCGCTATTGTTGGCATTGGAGGACTTTCGATCATTTTCTCTAATGAGATCAGCAGCACTGAGTGGTCTTTAAATTCTGACGTAGCTAAGGGCTTTATGTGGATGCTACTAGCAACTTTTTTCGCTTCCATAGGAATGTTGCTATCTGGCCAATTTCAAGCTCGGAAAATGCCCCTAGTTCAGAGTAATGCTTTTAGTATGCTGTATGGGTCGATTATTCTAGTTTTATACATCAACTTTAGTGACGTGAGTTTCAGCTTTGATACAAGCTTTAGTTATGTTATGTCATTGGTTTATTTAGCTGTCGTTGCCTCAGTCATAGGTTTTGGGGTATACCTAAAACTTGTTGGAAATATTGGCGCTGATAAAGCCTCCTATGTCAATATCTTTACACCTACAATTGCACTCCTTTTATCGACATTCTTTGAGAACTATCAGTGGAGTTGGTTTGGCCTAATTGGCGTATTATTAATCATAGTGGGAAACATTATTGTCCTGTATGCAAAGCCGGTCAATTAGATTATTTGAATTCAGTGGAGTAAATGATGGATGTGAAAACTGCTTTATTAAAACGAAAATCTACAAGAGCTTTTCTAGATAAAGAGGTTTCAATTGATATGATCAATGAAATTATTGATCAGTCTAAAACCGCTCCTTCGGGAGTTAATACTCAGCCATGGCAGGTTGCAGTATTAACTGGTAAAAGCAAAGATATTCTTTGCAATAAATTTGAGAAAGCTTTCAGAGAGGGACATAAAGGCGCGATGGATTATAAGTATTATCCCGTTGAATGGAAAAATGAATACAAAGAAAGAAGAAAGGAATGCGGCTTACTACTCTACTCAACCCTAGAGATTATGCGGGAGGACAAGGAAAGACAAATCAATCAATGGGCTCTAAATTATCAAGCATTTAATGCGCCAGTCATTCTTCTTTTTTTTATTGATAAGACTATGGAGAAAGGCTCATTTATGGATTATGGTATGTTTATTCAATCCATTATGCTCTCGGCTGTAGAGTATGGCCTTGCAACTTGTCCACAGGCAGCTCTAGGAGAGTATCCTGATATTATCCGTCAAGAGCTCCCAGAGTATAAAGACAAGCTTGTTCTATGCGGGTTAGCAATAGGTTACGAAGATAAAAAACACATCGTTAATTCCTATAGAACAACTAGAGAGAGTCTAGAGGGTTTTGTCAATTATTATTCTTGAGAAAAATATTTAAAGCTGCTCTTCGAGAAGCTCGATTTCAAATTGACTCAACTCAAGCTCAATTAAAGTGCTTTCTAACTGTTCTCTCAAAGAATTTATTTCCTTCTCATTCATTGAAACTATTGAGTCACCTTGAATTAACCTAGATTCCAATTCATCATGTTTTATTTGAATCAAATTGATTTCATCCTCAAGGACCGTTACTTTGCTGGATGAGATTAGAAGCTTTTTGCTAGTTTTCTTGAGCTCATCAAGTGTATTGACTAGTTGGGTATCAAGCTCATCAAGCTGAAGTTTGAGGCTCGTAATATCAGTTTTGTATTGTTTAATCTCATCTGAATTATCTAGGTTAATGATGACAGGCTCTGGAGGCTCAGCGTTGTATTGAGAGTAGGAGTAACCAATGAAGAAAACAAGGACAACCGAAATTAAATAGAAGGCAATTTTTTGATTCATTTTAATTTTATTATCACGATTCCTTAATCCATTTAGCTGCATCTTTTGCGAAGTAAGTCAGTATAGCGTCGGCCCCAGCTCTCTTAAAGCATAAGAGAGTTTCAAGTACGGTAGACTTTTCATCAATCCAGTTATTTTGGCTAGCAGCTTTTAGCATAGCATATTCTCCACTAACGTGATACGCAAAAGTTGGCACACCAAAAACTTGTTTAACATTGGAAACAATATCAAGGTAGGGTAACCCAGGCTTAATCATAACCATATCTGCTCCCTCATTTATATCTAGCTCCACTTCCCGAATCGCTTCATTTGAGTTTCCCGGATCCATTTGATAGGATTTTTTGTCAGATTTTCCAAGATTACCCGAAGATCCAACTGCCTCCCTAAAGGGGCCATAGAATGAAGAGGCATATTTTGCGGAGTAGGACAAGATGTTAGTGTGAATAAATCCAGACTCTTCTAGGGCATTTCTTATTGCACCAATTCTTCCATCCATCATGTCGGAGGGTGCAACAATGTCTG
The DNA here is from genome assembly GCA_902510115.1 of uncultured Gammaproteobacteria bacterium. Lineage (GTDB taxonomy): Bacteria > Pseudomonadota > Gammaproteobacteria > PS1 > Pseudothioglobaceae > Pseudothioglobus. Next base: position 12,430 of record CABWZU010000027.1, read on the forward strand.
CCCCCGCTTCAGCATGAGAAATAGATTGCTTGATGAGGACATCCACTGTCTCGTCATTCAAGACGTATCCATCAGAGTCAATCAAACCATCCTGGCCATGACTCGTAAAGGGATCGAGTGCAACATCAGTAATCACCGCCAGATCAGGAAGGCTTCTTTTAAGGGCTCTAACTGCTCTTTGGACCAGGCCATCAGGGTTGTAAGCCTCTTCAGCTTCCTCTGTTTTTTTATCTGAGCTGATAACAGGAAAGAGGGCTATCGCTTGAATTTTTAAATCCATAACTTCTTTCGCCTCAACAAGAAGTTGATCAATACTGACCCTCTCAATTCCTGGCATAGATTCAATTATTTCTCTTTTGTTTTCACCCTCAATTACAAATAAAGGGTAAATTAAATCACTAGCACTCAAAGAGTTTTCTCGCACCAAAGAACGATTAAATTTTTGTTTTCTCAATCTTCTTGGTCGATGAGTTAAAATGGACATTTTGATTCCTAAAGTAACATTAACCAAATTATACAATAATGAAGCAATCATCCGACACACTTACAAGTTTATCAAGCGTTAACAAGGCATTTGTAGAGCCTTTCCCTAATTCAACAAAGGTATATGCGACAGGTTCGAGGGACGATATTTTGGTCCCAATGAGGCGAATAGAGCTCACTGATACGATTGGTGATCTGGCTGAAAAAAATGATCCAATTCATGTCTATGATACTTCAGGTCCCTACACAGATCCTAATAAAACAATTAGCTACAGAAAAGGAATTGATTCGATTCGAAGTAACTGGATCGAAGAGAGAGGAGATACAGAAATACTGGGCGGAGTTAGCTCAAAATTTTCTAATGAAAGATTAAATAATAAAGAGCTAGATGAGCTTAGGTTTGAGCATTTGAAAGCCCCAAAAAAGGCTAAAAAAGGGAAAAATGTGACTCAGATGCATTATGCAAAACAAGGCATCATTACCCCTGAAATGGAATATATTGCGATCAGAGAGAACTGTCTCTGGCAGGAGTATAAAGATTATATTGGACAACACCACGGCGAGAGTTTTGGCGCTGCAACACCGAAAATTATAACACCAGAATTTGTCAGAGATGAGGTCGCTCGTGGTCGCGCAGTAATTCCAAACAACATTAACCATCCTGAAACGGAGCCGATGATTATTGGAAGGAATTTTCTGGTTAAGATTAATGGAAATATTGGTAATTCAGCTCTCGGATCTTCGATTGATGAAGAGGTCGGAAAAATGGTTTGGGGTGTGCGTTGGGGTGCTGATACAATAATGGACCTTTCAACTGGAAAAAATATTCATGAGACAAGGGAGTGGATTATTCGAAACTCTCCAGTTCCAGTTGGAACCGTTCCCATTTATCAGGCGCTTGAA
>CABWZU010000028.1:0-13512 GCA_902510115.1 uncultured Gammaproteobacteria bacterium
GCTGGCAAAACATTATCAAATTATTTGCGTAACCCATCTGGCTCAAGTTGCCGCTCAAGGTGAAGACCACCTAAAAGTTGAGAAAACACAAAAAAATGATATGACTTTCACTGATGTAGTCTCATTGGATAACAATCAGAGGGCAGATGAGATTGCAAGAATACTGGGTGGAATCAAGATTACTGAAAAGACGCGAATTGCGGCAGAAGAAATGATTAGTTCAAGCTCATAAGACTTAAAGAAATTGCCATTGAATTAAACTCCTTAATTAGTTGAATTTTTTTTAACTTTAGGCAACATATATTCAGCTTTCAATGCTTGACTATTAAACATTAAATTGTATAATATTGCGTTTGTGCACAATCAGGGTGGTTAAGTAGCAAGTGAAATCAGTTAGCTCACTTATTCAATACTTCTTCCTTGCTTTAATTGTTGTTTACTTTGCCACTAATGGTTTTGTTCTTGCCGCGTTATACGGGGCCCTAGTTAGTTTGAGCAATACCTTGATTTTTAATTGGTATACAAATAAGCAAAAAACATTAGTTGATATTGATGCGCAAAAAAGCTTTAGGATGGCGATAAATAGTAGTGTTACTAGAACATTTTCTCTTATCCTATTAGCTTTAATTGGGCTTGGTTTGTTAGAGCTTGATCCTGCAGCTCTGTGTTTGAGTTTGGTAGTTGGTCAAGTAGGTTTTATATTAGATAGGTTAAGGCAAAAATAATGGCAAGTGGTGAACTAACATCTAGTGCTTATATTAAGCACCATCTTCAAAATTTAACTTTTGGGAAGTTTCCTGATGGTCATTGGGGTTTTGCACATACTTCTCAAGAAGCTGCTGACATGGGTTTTATGGCTGTGCACGTAGATACTCTTGGTTTTTCTTTTGTGTTAGGAGCTCTATTTTTATTTTTCTTTGCCAGAGCAGCAAAGAAAGCCTCTATAGAGGCGCCGAGCGGATTCCAAAATTTTGTAGAAAGTATCGTTGATTTTATTGATGAAAATGTCCGGGGGTCATTTAATGGTAAAAACCCCCTCGTTGCTCCTCTAGCACTTACCACATTTATTTGGATTGTGCTAATGAATACAATGGACCTTGTTCCAGTAGATTGGCTCCCAACCCTCTTTGCAGCAATGGGTGTTGAGTACTTGAAGGTGGTTCCAACAACTGATCCAAATGCAACATTTGGAATGTCAATTGGTATTTTTATACTAATCCTCTATTACAGTATCAAAGAAAAGGGATTAGGTGGATTTGCGGGTGAATTAACGCTACATCCTTTTGGGAAGTGGATGTTGCCTGCTAACTTATTTTTAGAAGGAGTGAACCTACTGGCTAAGCCAGTTTCGCTTGCACTGCGTTTATTTGGAAACATGTATGCAGGCGAGATGATCTTCATTCTAATTGCACTGTTGCCATTCTGGATTCAGTGGAGCCTGTCTTTGCCGTGGGCTATTTTTCATATCTTAATTGTATTGCTTCAGGCGTTTATCTTTATGACCCTAGTAATTGTATATATGGATATGGCACACCAAAAAGAGCATTAATTTTTTTTAAATAGTTTTAATAAGTAGGAGCAAAAAATGGAACAAAGTATATTATTTTTAGCAGGATCTATTTTGATGGGTCTTGGTGCACTTGGCGCTGCTGTAGGTATTGGTATTCTTGGTGCTAGATTTATCGAGGGTGCTGCACGTCAGCCGGAATTAATTCCAATGCTAAGAACTCAAATGTTTATCGTAATGGGACTAGTTGATGCGGTACCTATGATTGCAGTTGGTATCTCAATGTATATCTTGTTTGCGGTTGCAGGATAAATCGTATTCTTTTCAATGAACAAGGGTATTAAGTTATGAATATTAACCTTACGCTAATTGGGCAAACAATTATGTTTGCCATGTTTGTCTGGTTTTGCATGAAGTTTGTTTGGCCACCACTAGTTGAGGCTATGGAGGCTCGCAAAAAAGCGATCGAAGATGGACTAAAGGCTGCAGAGCTAGGAAAAGAAGAGCATGCGTTAGCCCAAAAAAATGCAGAAGATTTAATTGAAAGCTCAAAAACTCAGGCAGCTGAAATTATTGCAAATGCTGATAAACAGGCAAGCGTAATGATAGATAATGCAAAGGGTGCAGCATCTGAAGAAGCAGATAAAATCAAAGCTCAAGCAAAATCTGAGCTCGACCAAGAGGTTGTGAAAGCACGTAATGAGCTCAAAGACCAAGTTTCAACTTTGGTTATGCAGGGCGTAAATTCGGTTTTGGATAAAGAAGTTGATTCTAAAACGCATAAAGATATGCTTTCAAAGCTTTCTCAATCACTATAGGTAGGCACAATGGAATTATCAACAATTGCAAAGCCATACGCTCAAGCGATTTTTGAAATTGCTGTGCAAAATAATTCTGTCTCAGGATGGAGCCAGCTTTTGTCAGCCGCCACTCTAGTTATGGCTGACACTAATACAAAAGCTTTTATTGCATCTCCTAGCAAAAGTAAGGATCAAAAATTTGATTTGATTTCTACTTTAGTTGGAAGAGCAATTTCGAAAGATCTTAGTACGCAAGAAATTGCCTTTATTAATTTGATTCTTAATAATGATCGTTCAGCAGCAATTAGCAGTATATCGAATGCTTTTGAGGCTGCTGTATCAAATGCTAACAAGAGCAAAAATTTCAAAGTTATTAGTGCTTTTGAATTAAGTGAAGCAGAAAAAAATACAATTGTAGAGGATTTGACAAATAAACACAAAACAACCGTATCAGTTGAAACTGAAATTGACTTGACCCTTAAAGGCGGTGTCATTATCAAGGAAGGTGACAAGGTAATTGATACATCAGTTAAGGCAAAAGTAGATGCGCTAAGTGTCTCATTGTCTGTAAATTAATTTTATATAGAGAGGTTTGGTATGCAATTAAACGCTTCTGAAATCAGTGATTTAATTAAAAAAGAAATAGAGGGCTTTGACTTTTCAGCAGAGGCTCGAACAGAGGGCACAGTAATTAGTGTGAGCGATGGAATTGTTCGTATCCATGGCTTAGCTGATGCCCAGTTTGGAGAGATGCTAGAGTTCCCCGGAAATACTTTTGGTTTAGCCCTTAACTTAGAGCAAGACTCAGTTGGTGCAGTTGTTCTAGGTGACTATCTTCATATTTCAGAAGGTGATACTGTTAAGTGTACAAACCGAATTATGGAAGTTCCGGTTGGAAATGAGCTTCTTGGACGAGTTGTTAATCCTCTCGGAGAAGATTTAGAGGGTAAGGGTGAAATTAAAGCAAGTGCAAGCCGACCAATTGAGGTTGTTGCTCCTGGAGTAATTGACAGACAATCTGTTGATCAGCCTATCCAAACTGGAATTAAAGCTATTGATGCAATGGTGCCAATTGGGCGTGGTCAGCGTGAACTTATTATTGGTGACCGTCAAACTGGAAAAACTGCTGTAGCCATTGATGCGATTATCAATCAAAAAGATACTGGTGTTAAATGTATCTACGTTGCTATTGGACAAAAAGCATCATCAATTGCTGCTGTTGTTCGTAAGCTCGAAGAACATGGTGCTTTAGCCCATACAATTATTGTATCTGCTTCAGCTTCTGACTCTGCAGCGCTTCAGTATATTGCTCCTTACGCTGGTTGTGCAATGGGTGAATATTTCATGGAACGTGGAGAGGACGCTTTAATTGTTTATGATGACCTGACCAAACAGGCTTGGGCTTATCGTCAAGTATCACTCCTTCTGAAGAGACCACCAGGGCGTGAAGCTTATCCAGGTGATGTATTCTATCTTCACTCACGGTTACTCGAAAGAGCTTCAAGAGTTAACGCTGATTATGTTGAGAAGGTAACAAATGGAGAAGTTAAAGGTAAGACGGGTTCTTTGACCGCTCTTCCTATTATTGAAACTCAAGCTGGTGACGTATCGGCTTTTGTTCCTACAAACGTAATTTCAATTACTGATGGTCAAATCTTCTTAGAAACAGATTTATTCAACTCAGGTATTCGTCCTGCGATTAATGCTGGTCTTTCAGTTTCAAGAGTTGGTGGTGCGGCCCAAACTAAAGCTGTTAAGAAGCTAGGAGGTAGTATTCGTCTTGACTTAGCACAGTATCGTGAATTGGCTGCTTTTGCTCAGTTTGCATCTGATCTTGATGCTGAAACTAAAGCTCAGATTGATCGAGGAATCCGTGTAACAGAGCTAATGAAACAAGCACAATACTCACCATTAAATGTTGCTGAAACTGCAACTTCACTTTTTGCTGCTAACTCAGGAGCGCTTGATGATGTTGAGGCAAATAAAGTAGTGGCATTTGAGGCGGCACTTTTGGCATATATGAACACAAGTCAGAAAGACTTGATGGATTCTATTAATGAGTCGGGTGACTACAACGATGATATTGCGGCAAAGCTTCAGGTAGCGATTGATGACTTTAAAGCTAATAATACTTGGTAGATTGAGATGGCAGTAGGTAAGGAAATTAGGACTCAAATAGCGAGTATTAAAAATACTCAGAAGATTACTTCGGCTATGGAAATGGTTGCCGCATCTAAGATGAAGAAGGCACAAGATAGAATGCTTGCATCGAGACCATACTCTGAAAAAATCCTTAATGTTATTGGCCACTTAACTCATGCTAATTCAGAGTTTAAGCACCCTTACATGACTGCTTCTGAAGAAAATAAGCGTGTTGGAATTATTATAATTTCAAGTGATAGAGGCCTGTGTGGAGGTCTTAATACAAATCTATTTAGAAGCCTTCTAAAAGATATCGCAGCTTGGCAATCAGATAAGGTTGATGTTGAGCTTTGTACTATTGGTAAAAAAGCTACCTCATTCTTCAAGAACACTGGTTTAACAATTAACTCTGTGCTCACGGATTTAGGGGATACACCAAATTTTGACGACCTTTTGGGTGCAATTAAAGTTATGTTGGACCGCTATGACGCTGGTGAGATTGATCAGATTATGATTGCTTATAACCGATTTGCGAGCACTATGTCACAAGTGCCAACTGTTAAACAAATTGTTCCAATGGAGGTTACTGAAGAAGTAAGTATGGATCACCACTGGGATTATATTTATGAGCCAGATGCAGAGAGTGCGCTAAGCGCATTATTGGTTCGTTATATTGAAGCCTTAGTCTATCAAGGAATTGTAGAGAATATTGCTTGTGAGCAATCTTCAAGAATGATAGCTATGCATAGTGCCACAGAAAATGCTGGAGATATGATTGATGATCTTCAATTGATTTATAACAAGGCAAGGCAGGCTGCTATTACTCAGGAAATTTCTGAGATTGTAGCGGGCGCTGCGGCTGTTTAAAGATTTAAAATAAGGAAAAGCAAATGAGTATAGGCAAAATTACACAAATTATTGGCGCTGTTATCGATGTCGAATTTCCATCTGATGCAATACCTAAGGTATACAACGCACTTCATGTTACTAAAGCGAACCTTACTTTAGAGGTTCAGCAACAGCTTGGCGATAATGTCGTTAGAGCAATTGCTATGGGAGGCTCTGAAGGGCTTCAGAGAGGATTAGAGGTGACTAATACTGGTAAAGCTATTACGGTGCCTGTTGGTACTAAAACCCTTGGCCGTATTATGAATGTGCTTGGAGAGCCAATTGATAATGCCGGTGAGATTGGTCAAGAAGCTGATTGGGAAATTCACCGTGCTGCCCCTGCATATGATGAATTAGCACCTGCGACGGAATTACTAGAAACAGGTATTAAAGTGATTGATTTAGTTTGTCCTTTTGCAAAAGGTGGTAAGGTTGGATTGTTTGGTGGTGCTGGCGTAGGTAAAACAGTTAACATGATGGAACTTATTCGTAACATTGCAATCGAGCACTCAGGATACTCAGTATTTGCTGGTGTTGGTGAGAGAACGCGTGAAGGTAATGACTTCTACCATGAGATGAAAGATTCAAATGTACTGGATAAAGTATCGTTAGTTTATGGTCAGATGAATGAGCCTCCAGGAAACAGACTTCGTGTTGCTTTAACTGGCCTTACTATGGCTGAGTACTTCCGTGATGAAGGAAGAGACGTACTTTTATTTATTGATAATATCTATAGATATACACTTGCAGGTACAGAGGTGTCTGCCCTCTTAGGACGTATGCCATCTGCAGTTGGATATCAGCCAACTCTTGCTTCGGAAATGGGAGCTCTTCAGGAGAGAATTACCTCAACTAAGACAGGTTCTATTACATCAATTCAAGCTGTGTATGTTCCTGCTGATGACTTAACAGACCCATCACCAGCAACAACATTTGCTCACTTGGATGCAACGGTAGTTCTGTCTCGTCAAGTCGCAGAGCTAGGTATTTATCCTGCAGTAGACCCACTTGACTCAACTTCACGCCAACTCGATCCTTTAATTGTTGGCCAGGAGCACTATGATGTTGCTCGCGGAGTTCAAGGTGTTCTTCAACGCTATAAAGAGCTGAAAGATATTATTGCTATTCTTGGTATGGATGAATTGTCTGAAGAAGACAAGCAAACTGTATCTCGTGCACGTAAGATTCAAAAATTCTTGTCACAGCCATTCTTTGTTGCAGAAGTTTTTACTGGTTCGCCGGGTAAGTATGTTTCATTAAAAGATACGATTTCTGGATTTAAAGCTATCTTAGATGGAGAGCATGATGCAATCCCTGAGCAAGCCTTTTATATGACGGGCTCAATTGAAGAAGTTAAAGAAAAGGCATCGGAGACAGCATAAATGTCAGTAATCCACGTTGATGTAGTTAGTGCAACTGAGGAAATATACTCAGGAGAGGCAAAGTGTGTTTTTGCCCCCGCTTCAATGGGTGAGATTGGTGTTTATCCAATGCATGTTCCACTAATTAGTACCCTCAAGCCTGGCGAGGTCAGAGTTGAAACTGAGAGTGGCATGGAGTCAATCTTTGTTTCAGGAGGGATTATTGAAGTTCAACCTGGAACTGTAACGATCTTCTCTGACACAGCGATTCGTGCTAATGACTTAGATGAGTCAAAAGCACTCGAGGCACAGAAAAGAGCTGAAGAAGCCATGTCAAATTCTCAGGGTGATCAGGATTTAACAACTACTCAAGCAGCATTGGCAGAGTCAATGGCTCAGCTTCAAATGATTTCTAAGATGAGAGGTAAAAAGCGTTAAGATTCGCTAAATAAAATAGACTTAAAATTAACAATTTGATTATTTAATACTTCAACGCCTTCTTTACGAAGGCGTTTTATTTTTACGTTAATATCATCTGCAAAACCACCTATCTCTCCATTCGACTTCACCACTCTGTGACAAGGTACTTTAGGTGCAAAAGGATTTTTATTCATGGCGCTTCCAACAGCTCGGTGAGCGTTTGGTCTGCCTATCATCTTAGCAAGACCAGCATATGAAATCACTTTACCAGGCGGAACTTTTTTGAGTGCCTCATAGCACTCTGATTGAAATGAAGTCATTTCAAAAATGTCTTCATTAAGCTATCATATTTATTTTGTGCTTTTAATAAAAAATCACAAACCTCTCTAACAGCTCCAGAGCCCCCAGCCTTTTCTGTGACCATCAATGCATTTTCTTTTACAAAAGAGTGAGCATTTGCAACAGCTATAGGTAATGCAACTCTTGACATAGCTGGCAAATCAATGACATCATCTCCCACAAAGGCTGATTCACTTAAATCAATAGACAGTTTTTTTGAAAGCTCTTTGAGGGCAGCACCCTTGTCTTTTATCCCGTGGTAGTAATTTTTGACACCAAGTGTTTCAAGCCTATGTGCAACAGAGCGAGTACTTCTTGCAGTAATGATTGCAACTTCAACACCACATAATTCTAGTAATTTAATTCCACATCCATCCTGAGAATCAAACTTTTTATGCTCTGTGCCATTATCATCAAAGTAAATACCACCATCAGTTAGTACTCCATCGACATCCAAGATTAAAAGCTTTATATCTTTAGCTATTGTTTCGGCTTTAGAATAACTACTCATAATAAACTAGCTACCCATTAATTTTTTTGTTAATGAACATTTGTTGTGCAATTGAAAGAACGTTGTTTGTAACCCAGTATAATACAAGTCCTGATGGGAACCAGAGGAAGAAGACAGTAAAAACAATTGGAAGCATCTGCATAATCCTTGCTTGTATTGGGTCTGCAGGAGGTGGATTTAGTCTTTGTTGAAACCACATTGATGCGCCCATGATTAATGGGAGGATGAAATAAGGATCCTTTGCAGCTAAATCTGGTAGATATAAGAAAGGTGTTTGGCGAAGCTCAACCATCTCTATAAGAACCCAGTAAATTGAAATAAATACAGGGATTTGAACCAGAATCGGAAGACAACCAGCAGCAGGATTGATTTTTTCAGTCCTGTAAAGCTCCATGGTTTTTTTACCAATTTTCTGTTTGTCGCCCTCGTATGTTTCTTTAATCTTTTGGAGTCTAGGTGCTAATTTTTTCATCCCAGCCATTGATCTAAAGGATTTTTCAGACAATTTATAGAAGGCTAGCTTAATTGCAAGAGTTACTAAGATAATTGATATGGCCCAGTTTTGAACAAAACTATAAATCCAATGAAGGAATACAGATAAAGGTTTAGCCACTATAAAAAGGAATCCATAGTCAACTGTTTTATCTAGTCCAGGTGCTAGATTTTCAAGACGAACATGTTCTTTAGGTCCAATGAAGAGCTGATTTTTTCCAATATTGACTGAGGAGCCCGCGGCAATTCTTGAGCTAGGATTCACAGTTGTTAGAAGGAAGTTGTCTCTACTTGATTTGGTTGAATATGTATGCTTCTCTTTTTCGTTTGGAATCCATGCTGAAAAGAAGTAATGCTGAATCATTGCTGCCCATCCACCGATAGATGTTGTCTTTGGACTAGAGTCAAAGTCTTCAAAATCAATTTTTTCAAAGATTTCCTCGTCATTATAAATAGCACCACCGTTGAAGTTTTGCATTCCCATCATAAAGCCACCAGATTCTTGCGAAGCACCATGAGCAAGCTGAGTATAGCTACTTACAATGCGGTCAGAAGAGCTGTTATTGTCTATTTGATAGTCAACTTCGATTACATAGCTATCTGGCTTAAAGTGAAAGTTTTTGGTTACAGTGACACCATTATTGTCAGTCCATTTTAGTGGGACAGTCAATTCATTATTACCCCCTAAGAAATATTCTTTTCTTTCTGAAGTATATTCATCTTGATGAGTTGGCATCTGGTCTGCAGGAATCAATCCACTTTGTGCATGGAAAATTCTATCTGGTGAATTACTTAATAACTCAAATCTTTCTTCAGAATTCAAACTTTCAGGGTACGCATTCAATAAGGCACTAATTATCGTTCCACCCTTGTGTGAAATTTGAAGAGTTAAAAGATCAGTTACAACTGTAGTATATGCTCCAGAATTAGTTGGCTCATATATTGCTGGAGTCGAATCTTCTGAGGCTTGCAATTCTGCTGTTGGAACATCACTTGGAAGTGGAACATCAGTTATTTCTGTTGAAGAGTTATTAGTAACTAGCTGTGTTTGAGTTATTACATTTCCATTCTCGTCTACAGACTGAGTAAGCTCCCATTTATCCCAAAGCAAAAAAACAGTTAAAAAAATCGCAATAAAAAGAAAGAGTTTTTGAGTGTTCATAAGTATTTAAATTGTTTTAATTTTTTTTGGGACTGGATCGTAGCTTGCTTCAGACCAAGGATGACATTTGCTTATTCTTTTTGCACCAAGAGCGGCCCCTTTAATGGCTCCATGATACTTAATTGCTTCATATGTGTATTCAGAGCAAGTCGGTATGTGGCGACAATTACTGCCTAAAATAGGACTGACAACCCATTGATAAACTTTGATGAGAGGTAGAAGTAAGAATTTCATTGTGAGTTTGACCTATTTATTGCTTTTTTCATAAGTGAAAGCAGTTCATTTGTCATTTCAATATTGTTTATGCAATGAGCTTTTTTGGCCATTACAACATAGTTCAATTGCCCTAAGCTGTCTTGGTTGACTCTAAAAGTTTCACGAGCGAGTCTTTTTAGATGATTTCTATCGACAGCTCTTCTGTATTCTCTTTTCGATATCGCAAGCCCAAGTCTTGAAAATGAGTATTCAGTTTTACTCGTGACTATTTTCCAAAACTTACTTTGAGAATGGTGCCCTTTTTTGAAAATATATGCGAATTCCTTGGCATTAGTAATACGCACACTTCGAGCAAGCGAGCTAGCCATTGTATTAGGCTGCTAAGCGCTTACGCCCTTTTTTTCTACGTGCACTAAGAATAGCACGTCCAGAACGGGTTTTCATTCTGGCTCTAAAGCCGTGATTGCGTTTACGTTTTAACACGCTCGGTTGGAAAGTTCTTTTCATAATCTATTTATGCCAACAAAAAATTTTGCAATTTTACCATACTTGAATAGAATCGGTATGGCTGATAAATGAGAGTTTCTTAGCTGTTAAAGCCTTATTAAGGCCCAATTTATATAAAGATGTGGATAATGAAGGTAACAAATAATTAGTTGCTTTAATTTAGTAATCACTTTATAACTTAAGTGGAGGTTGAAAAAGTGATTGTTGCCCACAAGTAATAAGCAAGTAAATAGACTCTTTATAATTTGCGATGGGGGTCTAGTATGAATAAATTTGTAAGATATGTTAATTTTAAGAGGCTCTATGACTAACAACATTCTTGATGTACTCACTTTTATGTTTGACTTCCTTTTTGAATCTGCTGAGCAAGATTCAACTCAAGAGTTGGATGATGATTTGTTAAAGACACACCTATCTGAAGCTGGGTTTGATTCTGAGAGAATTGAAAAAGCATTAATCTGGCTTGAGAATATTGCCGCGCTCCAAGACGGAAAAATTGCAAGTTTTAATACGGTTCATAATTCGATGAGAATTTATAGTGAGCTTGAAAAAACTAAATTAGATTCCAGGGCTCGAGGCTTCATAATGTTTATGGAAAATATGGGTCAACTAAACCCCAGTCAAAGAGAGATAGTCATTGATCAAGTTATGTCTTTAGAGGATTCAAAGCTTAGTATTGATGATTTGAAATGGGTAGTAATGATGGTTATTGGAAATAGTGCTGAATCGGCTATTCCATCACAATGGATAGAGTCCATTGTGTTTCATGATGATAACCCTACTCTCCAGTAGGACTTCTTATGTCAAAAAATCTTGTTATTGTCGAGTCACCGGCGAAAGCAAAAACAATTGAAAAGTTTTTAGGGCCAGACTATGTTGTTAAATCCAGCATTGGTCACATTAGAGATATGCCCAAGAAAGATATGGGTGTCAGCATTGAGAATGACTTTCTGCCCACTTATGCTATCAGTGCAGATAAGAAAAAAGTTGTTGCCGATTTAAAAAAATCTGCTAAAACTGCTGAGAAAATCTTTTTAGCTACGGATGAGGATCGCGAAGGAGAGGCTATTGCATGGCATCTTCAGCAGGCTCTATCTTTAGATCTAGATACTCCAAGGATTGTATTTCATGAAATAACCAAGGGCGCTATTACGGCGGCCATTAAGAATCCAAGAACAATAAATACTGATCTAGTTGATGCGCAACAAGCTCGAAGAATAATTGATAGGCTAGTTGGCTTTGAGATTTCTCCAGTTCTCTGGAGAAAAATTTCTGGGGCTCGTTCAGCAGGAAGAGTTCAGTCTCCAGTTGTAAGATTGGTTGTTGAAAGAGAGCGTGAAATTTCAGCCCATACTCCAATTAGTACTTTTAAAGTTAAAGCAAATCTAGCGAATAAGAACAATCAAAATCTTGAAGTAAAACTCAGTAAAGAATTTAGCTCAAAGGAAGATGCTCTCTCTTTTGCTGAGGCTTTGCTAGAAGCTGACTTAATAGTTGATTTAGTTGACACAAAGCCATCTAAAAGATCACCTAAGGCGCCATTTATTACCTCTACTTTGCAGCAAGAGGCATCCCAAAAGCTTGGTTTTTCAGTTAAACAAACTATGTCAATTTCCCAGAACTTATATCGTGAGGGCGCAATTACATATATGAGAACTGACTCATTGAATTTATCTGAAGTTGCAATTACTGCTGCCCAAGAAGAAATTGTCTCAAAATATGGAAAGCAATTTCATCAAGCTAGAAGATATAAAACTAGTTCGAGTGGCGCTCAGGAGGCACATGAGGCTATTAGACCTACTGACCTTACCAAGCCTACTATTCTTGGCCTAGATGACCAATCTTCAAAGTTATACTCATTAATTTATAAAAGAACACTCGCCTCGCAGATGAGCGATGCACAATTACAAAAAACTAAAGTCACTATTAATATATCTGGACGGAGCGAACACTTTATCGCGGATGGTGAGGTGCTCTCTTTTGCTGGATTCCTTGAGGTATATGACTATATGTCTTCTGATGACAAGCTTTTGCCTGAAATAAGTAAGAGCGACATGCTGACCTTGATTGATATGAACTCAAGGGAGTCTTTTTCAAGAGCAAAGCCAAGGTATACGGAAGCATCACTAGTTAAAGAAATTGAACAAATGGGCATTGGAAGGCCATCAACCTTTGCAACTATGATTACAACTGTCCAAGACAGAAATTATGTGGTTAAAGATACGAGAGATGGTATTCAGCGAGAATATCAATGTGTTGAGATCTCAGAGGGCAATATCTCAGAGCTGACACAAACTGAAACGACTGGGGCTGAAAAGAATAAGCTTTTCCCAACTAATGTCGCTTACCTATTGGTAGATTTTTTGCTAAAAAACTTTAGAAATATTATTGGTTATGAGTTCACAGCTAATCTAGAAAGTGATTTTGATCTTATAGCTGAAGAATCGAAGTCCTGGACAGGGGTCGTTCGTAATTTTTACGAGCCTTTTCATGAACAGATCGAGCTGGCTAAAGATATTTCAAGAGACGAGACCCATGGCAAAAGAGTGCTAGGGGAAGATCCAGTTTCTAGTAAGCCAGTGAGCGTAAGATTTGGTCGGTATGGTGCATTTGCTCAGATTGGAAGTCAGGATGATGAGGAAAAACCAACTTTTGCATCATTAAGAACGGGACAAGATATTGAAAATATATCTCTTTTAGAAGCCTTAGAGCTTTTTAATATGCCAAGAACTGTTGGTGAGACTGAAGCTGGCGAGACTATTAAAGCAAACTATGGTCGGTTTGGACCCTACATTCAATATGGCAAAAAATATGTTTCTCTGAAAGAAGAGACTCCAGAGGAGGTTACTTTAGAAACTGCATTAGAGCTAATTGCTGCAAAAGAAAAATTTGATGCAGAGAGGATCATCAAAGTTTATGAGGATTCAGATATCCAAGTACTAAATGGTCGTTTTGGGCCTTACATTTGGAATGGAAAAAAGAGGGGTAAGGGGCAGAAAAACGTCACTGTTGCTAAAGTATTTGGAGATAAGGAGCCTGCGGATTTAACCTTAGAAGAATGTAAAAAAGCTATCGAAGGAAAAATTAAGGCAAAAGCCAAGCCAAAAAAAAGAAAAAAGAAAGCTTCTCCCAAGACAAAAAAATAAGTTAGATTTCAAGATCAACAT
>CABWZU010000029.1:0-13398 GCA_902510115.1 uncultured Gammaproteobacteria bacterium
CAATTTCAAGTTTTCAACTACCTGATTGTCATTCTCATCCATATTGGTTCGAACCCTATGAATGGCTTGGAAATGTTGATGAATACCCTTTGCATTTAATTTCAAATCAGCCAACACATAGGCTTCATAGCCAACTGGATAATGCTGAAATGAGTCAAAAAAACAAAATACATGGAAAAGAGCCTGTCATGATTAACTCAAAAGATGCATCAGATAGAGATATCAAAAATGGTGATATTGTTCTGTTATATAATGCTCGAGGAAAAGTTTTGGCTGGTGCAAAAATTTCTGACAATATTATGCCAGGTGTGGTTGTTTTGTCGACTGGTGCTTGGTTTGATCCGGATTATGATTTAAACATTGAGAGACATGGCAATCCCAATGTGCTAACTAAAGATGTTGGAACTTCATCCTTAGGTCAAGGTCCAACATGCCATACAACTCTAGTTGAGTTGAAAAAAACAAGTTAATAATTTATTTTGGACATATATAAATTATAAAATCCTTTGGGACTCGCTTATGCAAGATTTTATTTAACTACAATTTAAAGCAATGGAAAATATTATAGAATTTGAAAATGTATCCAAATCTTTTGGTGACTTACAAGTTTTAAAGAATCTTAACTTGGAAGTGAAAGATGGTGAAAAGTTAGCTCTCATAGGACCAAGTGGTTCTGGTAAGACTACAATTTTAAGAATTTTGATGACTTTAGAGACAATCGATGATGGTTTTGTGTCAGTCAATGATGAATATTTATGGCATGAAAAGAGCGATGGAAAAATCATTCCAGCCTCTGAAACACATTTGCACAAAATGCGTGACCACATTGGAATGGTCTTTCAGCAATTCAATTTATTTCCTCATTTAACTGCCATTGAAAATGTGCAGCAGCCTCAAACTTTAATTAAGAAAAAAACGGAGGCTGAAGCCAAAGAAAAAGCTGAAGAGTTGTTTAGTTTGGTTGGACTAAGTGATAAAAAAGATCAGTATCCGCATCAGCTATCAGGTGGCCAGCAGCAGCGTGTTGCAATTGCTAGAGCACTTGCAATGGATCCAAAGATTATGTTGTTTGATGAGGTGACATCAGCCTTAGATCCAGAGCTTGTAGATGAAGTTTTAACGGTTCTTCGTAAACTTGCTTCTGACTCTGATACTACAATGCTTACGGTCACGCATGAAATGAACTTTGCTCAAGAATTTGCAGATAGGGTGTTATTTTTTGATGGAGGCCAGATTGTTGAGTCTGGTAAACCCGAGAATCTTTTCTCAAACCCAAAAGAAAAAAGGACAAGAGAATTTCTTAAAAAGTTTATTAATAATATTAATTAACTGGAATTGATAAATTCTCCTTTACTTTATTCATAACCACCATTGAGTTAAAGCGCTTGATGTTTGGATCTTTTAAGAAGTATTTCTTTGTAAACTCTTCATAATCACCCATTTCCTTAAAGGTTGCTATCACTACGTAATCATAATCACCAGTAACATAGTAACACTGCATGACCTCTTGTGCGCTCAACATTGACTTCTTAAACTCTTTATCGTGCTCAGCACCTTCTATGTCGCTCAGTATCTGAACAATGATTGTAATTTTTCTATTGAGCTTGTTACGATTCAAAACAGAAATATCTTTCTCAATAATGCCAACTTTGCGCATTGCATTTAATCTTCTTTGGCAAGCTGATGACGAAAGCCCTACTTCTTTTGCTAATTGCGACGAAGTCACTCGGTTATTCGCTTGAACAGCATTTAGTATTTTGTAGTCAAAGCTATCTAATTTATTGATGTTATTCATAATGTCAGATTTTCGCATAATTAAATTGAAAAATTATTAATATTGCATAATTTACGCAAATATTTGTAAATTAAAAATAATTCTAGTCTTAATGATAGTGTTAAACTTTAATTTCCAAACAATAATAAAAAGGAGAACGATATGAAAAAAATTATTTCATTATTTACATGTTTTTTTATTGTATTGGGTTTCACGCAGGTTTCATATGCTGAATCTGATACTTTAAAAAGACTTAAGAAACAAGGTTATGCAACTGTAGCTGTTGCTAACGAACCGCCTTACTCTGACATTAAGTCAGATGGATATGTGACTGGTGCAGCACCTGATGTTGCTCGTGCTGTTCTTAATGTCCTAGGTGTTCCAGACCTTAAGGCTGAAGTTATAATGTATGGTGCTATGATTCCAGCTCTTCAAGCAAGAAGAGTAGATATGGCTACATCAGGTCTTTATATTAAGCCAGGTAGATGTGAGTCAATCATATACTCAGAGCCTGATCTTTGTGGTGCTGAAGCTTTTGCTGTTCCAGCGGGTAACCCAAACAATTTATTAACTTATGAAGATATTGCTGCAAATCCTTCATTAAAGATGACTACTTGCGCTGGTTGTGCTGAAGAAAAATATGCACTAGAGCGTGGTGTAAGTGCTGACCAAATTGTTTATTTTGATGCCCCTCCGAGTGGTATTAAGATGCTTCAGCAAGGAAGAGTAGATGTATTTGCTCTATCAGGCCTAGGTACAGCAGATCTACTGAATAAAACTAATGATCCAAATCTTGAATTAGTAATGCCTGTTACAGGAGTTCCAATGGGTTGTGCGGGCGCAGCATTTAACAAGGATGATTTAGAATTTAGATCTGAATATAATATGGCATTAGCTATGTTAAAAGCTACTGGTGAATTTGCAGCTATCATAGAGCCTTATGGTTTCTCAGCAGAAGCAACTGCAAGTAAATCCTACTTGACTCAATGTCCTGATGGAATGTAAATTTATTTTATAATTTAATCTTCCCTGTAAGATATACAGGGTAGGTTTAATTAGAATTTACTTAATAACCTAATCTGCCCTGTAATTATTACGGGGCAGGTTTTTTTTAGAATTTTTTTATGAATGAAGTTATAGCTTTTTATCCAATACTGATTAAAGGAACGATTACAACGATCCAATTAACAGTTCTGGGTGCTATTCTAGCTCTTATTGTTTCATTCATTGTTGGACTCTCAAGAATCTCTAAATTCAGATCAGTTAGAGTGATTGCAATCATCTATCTGGAATTCTTTCGAGGCAGCTCAGCTCTTGTTCAAATGTTTTTTATCTATTTTGTACTACCAATGTGGGGGATATATTTTGACGCCCTTACTGCTGGAGTAGTTGCTTGTGGACTAAATGTTGGTGCCTATGGATCAGAAGTAGTCAGAGGCGCTATTCTAGCAGTTGGCAAAGAACAGCATGAGGCTTCACAAGCCTTAAATTATTCTGTTTTCAAGAAATATAGGTATGTGATAATTCCTCAAGCAATTCCAATTATGATCCCTACATTTGGCAACCTACTCATTGAGTTACTGAAATTAACTGCGGTTGCCTCTCTGATTACTATCTCTGACCTAACGTTCATGGCTCAAATTATTAGAGTTCAGACTGCTCTTACTTTAGAGCCCTTTTTATTAATTCTTGTCATTTACTTTATCATTGCTTCAGTTCTTGTAAAGATAGTAGACTTGATTGCCAAAAAGTTTTCTAAAGGCAGAAATATTATGACTGCTGGAGATAAATAGTCATGGAATGGAATTGGGATCATGCATTTGCAGTTTTACCGCAACTAGCAGACGGACTAGTTGTAACCATTCAAGCAACAATTGTTGCATCCCTACTTGCTTATGTATTGGGTTTAGGAATAGCTATTCTCAAAATGTCTAAAAGTAAGTTCACTAGAGTCGCCTTATATTGGGTCACTGAGTTTGTTAGAAGAACGCCAATTCTAGTTCAGCTCTATGTTGTGTTTTATGTCCTTCCTGACTTTGGAATTTTCCTAGAAGCCTTTACATGTGGCGTCATAGTTTTGGGTATTCACTTTAGCACATACACATCAGAAGTCTTTAGAGCTGGAATTGATAATGTACCTAAGGGTCAATGGGAAGCCGCCAAATCACTAAACTACAACCCACTTCAAACATGGAAAAATGTTATTCTTCCTCAAGCAATTCCTCCTATGATTCCTCCTCTAGCAAACTATCTGATAACGATGTTCAAAGAAACACCTTTACTTGCTGCAATCACAGTAGTTGAATTATTTAGGGCTGCTGATCAATATAGTAACAGCCACTACACTTATCTTGAACCAATGACTTTAGTGGGTGTATTCTTTTTAATTGTATCGATACCCTCAGCAATGCTAGCAATGAAACTAGAAAAGAAGTTCAAGCAAGCTAAAACAGCATAAAAAAGATTAAGTTATCAAATCTAACTGAATTTATTCTTTTTCAAGGGCAATGTCTAAGACCTGATCAATCCATTTAACTTTAATAATCTCAAGCTTACTTTTAATTTTTTCAGGAACTTCAGATAATTCTCTCTCGTTGTCCTCAGGAATAATCACAGTTTTGATACCACCTCTCATGGCTGCAAGAAGTTTTTCTTTAAGTCCACCAATTGGTGTAATTTCACCTCGAAGTGTAATCTCACCTGTCATTGCAACAGCGGCTTTTACTTTTCGCCCAGTTAGAACTGAAACTAATGCAGTGCACATTGCAGCGCCTGCACTAGGCCCATCTTTAGGAGTAGATCCATCAGGAACATGAATATGAATATCCAGCTTTTCATGGAAATCATCTGAGATGCCCAGAGAATCTGCACGCAATCTAGTGACGGACATGGCGGCCTGAATTGACTCCTTCATGACATCACCAAGCTGTCCAGTGTAATTTAGTTTTCCTTTTCCTTTATAAGAAGATGCCTCAATAGTTAACAAGTCTCCACCGACTGATGTCCATGCTAAGCCTGTTACCTCGCCGATCTGGTTATGCTCCTCAGCAAGTCCAAATCTAAATTTCTTCATGCCTAAAAACTTTGGAAGACTTTTTGAGTTAATTATTGCTTTTGTTTTGCGTTTTTTTAGAGTGACATCTTTAATCACCTTTCTGCAAATACTTCCAATCTCTCGATCAAGATTTCTTACACCTGCTTCACGGGTGTAATAGCGAATAATATCCATGATTGCAGAATCTTTAAAGACTATTTCTGAGGCCTTAATGCCGTTATTTTTCATTTGCTTAGCAATTAAGTGTCTTTTTGCAATCTCAAGCTTCTCATCCTCAGTGTAGCCAGACAGCTGAATTATTTCCATCCTGTCGATCAATGCTTCGGGAAGATTTAAAGAGTTCGCTGTTGCAACAAACATTACCTGAGATAAATCATAGTCAACCTCTAGGTAGTGATCGTTAAATGTATGATTTTGCTCTGGATCGAGCACCTCTAACATGGCTGAACTTGGATCACCTCTAAAATCTGAGGCCATTTTGTCTATCTCATCGAGCAAGAATAATGGGTTTTTAACATTAACCTTTTGCATTTTTTGAACAATAGAGCCAGGCATAGCACCAATATAGGTCCTCCTATGACCACGAATTTCCGCCTCATCTCTAACTCCGCCAAGAGCCATTCTGACATACTTGCGATTCACCGATTTTGCTATCGACTCTCCCAGTGAAGTTTTACCAACTCCCGGAGGTCCAACCAAACACAATATGTTTGCCTTATTGTGAGTCACTCGACTCTGAACAGCAAGATGCTCCATAATCCTTTCTTTGACCTTATCTAGGCCATAATGATCAGCATCAAGAATCTTTTGAGCCTTAACTAGGTCTTTATTTGTTTTTGTTTTCTTGCTCCATGGGACAGAACATAAATTTTCGATGTAAGTTCTGATAATTGATGCGTCCGATGACTGAGACGACATTCTTTGAAGTTTATTCAATTCACTTTGGGCTTTGTTTTTAGCCTCTTTAGGCATCTTAGCCTTATTGATATTGTTTTGGAGTTCCTCAATTTCATTTTCGTCATCAAGCGTTCCAAGTTCTTTTTGAATAGACTTCATTTGTTCATTCAAATAATAATCTCTCTGGTTCGACTCCATTTGCTTGCGAACTCTATTTTGAATCTTCTGCTCGGCGCCCAGTACATCCAATTCGCCCTCAAGTATAGAGAGGATAGCTTCAAGTCTATCTTTTGCTAGCCCACTCTCAAGAAGACTTTGCTTTTCTTCAACCTTAAGATTTAAATTTGCAATAATTACATCACTAAATCTCTCTATATCAGTAATTTCTTTAAGAACCTTATAAACCTCTTCAGGAATTTTTTTACTCAGCTTGATATATTTTTCAAAATTTTCCAGAGCAAGGCGCATCATAGCCTTAATCTCAGTATCGTCATCAAAACTAAGAGTGCAATCAGTGAGAACAACCTCTGTGTACTCTCCTAAATCAACAAACTCCTCAATTTTTCCTCGTTTCACACCTTCAACAAGAACTTTGATGGTTCCATCAGGCAACTTCAATAGTTGTAGAATTGTTGCAAGAGTACCAACTGTGTGAAGTTCATCATTCGTTGGCTCTTCAATAGTTTCATCTTTTTGCGTTGCCAAGAATACATTTTTATCAGCTTCCATGGCTTGAGTAATTGCCTTTACTGAGGACTTTCGACCTATGAATAGAGGTATGACAGTGTGAGGGAAAACCACTACATCTCTCAGTGGTAAAAGAGGTATTGACTGCTTAACTATGCCGTTTGACTCTGCTGGGGACTCTGCTTCCATAATAATGAAACACCTTGCTTATCTAGTAATCTTTCTAGATAGTGACTCGTAACGTTAATTTCAAGTAGCCATTGGCCAAATTCATTCATTATTTCTTTTTTTATAAATCCCACTTTATGGATTTCACTTCTGATATATGCTGACTGGACATCTAATTTAATACTGGCAAAAGTCATCATTCCACTCAGGCCTTGGGAGAGAGCTTCATAAAGAAGATCTTCACCTTCTCCAGTTTGAGCTGAAAGCCAGACTCGATAAATATTACCTTCATTGTCCTTATCTATTCTTGGTTTAAAATCATTGATACCATCAATCTTATTCATGACAATGATTCTCGGAATTTCTGCAGCATCAATTTGATCAATAATTTCTACAACTTGCTCAATCTTATCACTGCTGTTAGGATCAGAAGCATCCACAACATGAAGAAGCACATCAGCCTGCCGAGTTTCCTCTAAAGTTGATTTGAAAGCCTCTATGAGCTCATGGGGTAGGTCTTGAATAAAGCCTACTGTATCTGCAATGACTGCTTCTCCAGATGCTGGTAGCATGACTCTTCTAATTGTAGAGTCTAAGGTTGCAAACAACTTATCATCTGCATAAACTTGAGCTTTAGTTAAAAGATTAAAAAGAGTCGACTTTCCAGCATTTGTATAACCTGCAAGTGAAATCATAGGAAGCTGATTTTTTACCCTAGATTTTCGTCCTAAGTCATGCTGTTTATGTACTTTTGAAAGGCGCTTATTGATATTTTTAATTCTCAACGAGATTAGTCGTTTATCAGTTTCTAACTGCGTTTCACCAGGCCCTCGAAGCCCAATACCTCCCTTTTGCCTCTCTAGGTGAGTCCAACCTCTTACGAGTCTTGTTGATAGATGCTTTAATTGGGCCAGTTCAACTTGAAGCTTTCCCTCAAATGAGCTCGCTCTTAATGCAAAGATATCAAGTATTAGGCCAGTTCTATCCATCACTTGGCACTTTAATGCTTTTTCTAAGTTACGTTCTTGAGAAGGGGACAACTGCATTGAAAAGATAACAAGCTCAATTTCATTTTCTCTGACAAGCAATTCAAGCTCATCTACCTTACCTGTCCCAATAAAAAACTGCGCCTTTGTGAAGCTTCTTTTAATTGCTAACGTTTCAACAATATTTAAACCAGATGATTCCGCTAGTTGTTGAAACTCTTCTAAACTTCCATTTGAATGGTTACCTGAGGTGAGCTCAACATGGACAAGGATTGTTCGCTCACCTTGACCAACTGCATCCTTCTGGCGATCAAATAGATCCGAAGACATAGTTAAATTTCAAACAAAAATGAGCTTAAAACTATCAACTTGCTTTTCGAATGTTAGTTTTCTTATTATTTGACTCATGAAGAATAACAGGCTGCTTTACGCCTTCCACAACAGCTTTATCTATAACAACCTCCTTTGCAGTAGGGGCAGAAGGTATTTCATACATTGTTTCTAGAAGAAGATCTTCCATGATTGCTCTCAGACCTCTTGCGCCAGTTTTTCTTTTGAGTGCTAATCTGGCAATTGCCACTAGAGCATTTTTTCTAATTCTCAGCTTGACTCCCTCAATTGCAAAAAATTGTTGAAACTGCTTGACTACTGAATTTTTTGGTTTCGTAAGAATCTCTATCAAAGCCTCTTCATCGAGCTCATCAAGTGAAGTATGAACAGCTAAACGACCTACTAATTCAGGGATAAGTCCAAACTTTATTAAATCATCAGGCTCTAAGAATTTGTAGAGTTCAGTCAAAGTCTTTTTGTCTCCCTCATCTTTTACATTTGCAGAAAAGCCTATTCCAGTAGCCTTTTCAACTCGCCTATCAATTACCTTGCCAAGACCATCAAATGCGCCACCGCAAATAAATAAAATTTTAGAGGTATCTACATCGATGGTTTCCTGATTAGGATGTTTTCTTCCACCCTGAGGTGGAACAGATGCGATAGTGCCTTCAATCAATTTAAGCATCGCTTGCTGAACCCCTTCTCCAGAGACATCTCTTGTAATTGATGGAGAATCTGAACGGCGTGAGATTTTATCAATTTCATCAATGAATATAATCCCTTGCTCAGCCCTTTCGGGATCAAAATCACACTTAGATAGTAGACTCTTTATTACATTTTCTACGTCATCTCCTACATAACCGGCCTCGGTTAAGGTTGTAGCATCAGCAACTGCAAAAGGAACATCCAAAAATCTAGCTAATGATTGTGCTAATAGAGTTTTTCCACTTCCAGTTGGGCCTATCAGTAATATATTAGATTTATCAAGCTCGACATCATTTGATACGTAATTGGATTTAAGCCTTTTGTAGTGATTATAGACTGCGACCGAAAGTACTTTTTTGGCATGAGATTGTCCGATGACATAATCGTTGAGTGAATTAAATAAATCTTTAGGCGTGTAATTCCAATCCTGATGTTGATCTTTTTTGTCCTTGATAGATTGTTCTTGAATTAGGTTGTAGCAAGAATCAATGCATTCATCACATATGTAAACGCCAGGGCCTGCTATAAGACGAGAAACCTCATCCTTGTTTTTAGAGCAAAATGAGCAGCTTAGTTCTTCAGTATTTTGATCCATTAGTATGCTTTTTTAGCGTTTATTAATCACTTTATCAATGAGTCCATATTTAGCAGATTCACTAGCTGACATAAAATTATCACGATCAGTATCTTTCTGAATATTCTTTAAACTCTGACCCGTATGATCTTTAAGAATTGAATTCAGATTATCTCTTACCTTAAGAATTTCTTGGGCATGAATATCAATATCACTCGCCTGTCCAGAAAACCCTCCTAAAGGCTGGTGAATCATACATCTGGCATGAGGAAGTGCAAACCTTTTACCCTTAGTGCCAGCAGTAAGTAACAAAGCACCCATACTTGCGGCCTGTCCAATACATAAAGTTGAAATATCAGGCTTAATAAATTGCATTGTATCGTAGATAGCCAGCCCGGCAGTTACAGAGCCCCCTGGAGAATTAATATATAAATGAATATCTTTATCTGGATTCTCAGATTCTAAGAAAAGCAGCTGTGCAACAACAACATTTGCGGTATAGTCTTCGACTGGTCCGACCATGAAAACCACTCTTTCTTTTAAAAGTCTTGAATAGATATCGTAAGCTCTCTCACCTCTACCTGAGCTCTCGATAACCATAGGGATTTGATTTAAATTTTGAATTGTCATATTAATTTTGAGTATTCATTATTTCTAAAAAGTTTTTTTCAGTTGAGGTAACCTTTGCCTCATCTGCGATGTGCTTAGCTACTAGATCTTCAACAACAATTGATTCAATGTTAGCCAGACGTGAAGGGTCAGTATTGTACCAATCAATCATCTGTTGGGCACTTTCACCATATTGGAGTGACATTTCATTTAGTTTAGCATCAACTAAGTCTTTCTCAGCCGTTATTTCTGAATCAGTAGCAATTTTATTAATCAGTAAGCCAAGCTTTACTCTTCTAGCAGCCTCCTCATTAAACATTTCAGCTGGAAGCTTACCCTTTGAAGGCATTCCTTGTTGCTCCATACGTGACTCCATATCTTGCTGAAGTCTCAAAGCCTCTGAAGAAACACTTCCCTCAGGAACCTCAAAATCATTTGCCTCTAATAGAGCTGAAAAAGCAGTATCTTTATTTTGTTGAACAAGGCGTGAATCTAGCTCCATTTTCATTTGACTTGTCATTCTTGTTTTCATTGTTTCGAAGTCTGATTCACCAAATTTCTTGGCAAACTCATCATCTCTTTTCAGCTCAATAGGAGAACCAACCTCGTTAACTTTAACTTTAAAAATAGCCTCTCTTCCAGCTAAATTCTCAACATGATAATCTTCTGGGAATGTAGCATTCACCTCAACATTTTTACCTGGAGCAATATCAATAAGGCCCTTCTCAAAGCCATCAATCATTGTTCCTCTGCCCAGTATGATTTCGAATGCTTCAGCAGCGCCGCCCTCAAAAGATTCACCATCCATTAGGCCTTCAAAGTCAATTATTAAGCGGTCACCTTCTTTTGACTTTCGCTTAACGCTTTTGTATTCAGTTGATCTATCTTGAAGATCTTGTAATGCACGCTCTTCATCCTCTTCAGTGACTTTTGAGGTGACTTGGTCAATTTTTAGACTAGACAAAGCATTTAATTTGATTTCAGGATAGACTTCAAATTCTATTGTATAAATTAAACTCTCAGAATTTTCAGTATCAACATTAGTGAGTGATGGCTGCGCAGCAGGAACTACATCCGCATCCTTTAATGCATCTTCTAAGGTCTCACTGACCATTTCAGTCGCAGCGTCTGACTTAGCACTTGCACCAAATCTTTGACGCAATATATTTGCAGGGATTTTGCCTTTTCTAAAGCCATCAATACGAACCTTAGTTGCGAGACTCTTGATGATTTTTTCTGTTTTTTGATTGAACGTGTCTACTGGCAATTCAACTGTAAGAGATCTCTTAAGTCCCTCGAGTGTGGTGAGTGATGTCTTCATCTATTTCTAAATCCGTAACATATTAAAAAAAGGCAAATTATACAGTATTTTGGGTCTTAAAAAAAAGTGCACTTAAGACGTAAAAATAAGTTTGTGTGCGATACTAGAAGCGAGAACCAGCAAAGCTTACTTGATGTTGAGCGCATGCAAGCCAATCTCTATTAATTTCAATTCCCCAGCCAGGCTGATGAGTCATTTCTAAGTTTCCTTTAACAATCTTAAAATCTGGGGTAAAAATGTTGTCTTGCCAAGGGTAATAATCAAGGCCCTCTATAGAAAATTCGAGATACTTTCCTGGATTATTTATAGAGCCCATAATGTGTGCAGAAAAAAGCGTTACTAATGAAAGATTAGCAGCATGCAGAGTCACTGGAATACTCTTTTTTTCAGCCATTTTAGCAACTTCTAATGTTCGTGTAATGCCTCCTAGGTAACAAATATCAGGCTGGATAATATCAACTACTTTAGTGTCAATCATATGCCTCCAAATCCTCATGTCATTATCCTGCTCACCACCACTGACATCAATCTCAAGGGCATCAGAGACTTCTCGAGTCCAGTCAGGTTTCCAATAAGGACATGGCTCTTCAAAATGACTCACGCCATAATCCTGAAGCATATGTCCTACTTCTATTGCTTTTTTTGGACTGTAAGCACTATTAGCATCAACAAGCAAAGTCGCTTTATCACCTAACTGCTTCCTCACCTCTTTGACAATTGATTCAGTTCGACCAGGCCATTGATCTGTGTCATGGCCGCACTCTTTACCAATTCTAAACTTAAAGGCATAGTAGCCATACTTTTCCTTTAACTCCAGAAGTCTCTGGGCTTCAGCTTCAGGAGAAATTTCGCGCTGCATACTAGATGCATACACTGGAATAGATTTAGGGTTCCCTCCAATAAGCTGGCATACACTTTGTTTGGCTCTTTTCGCCTTAATATCCCAAAGTGCAGTATCTACGCCGCATAGTGCCCTATAAAGATAAGTGCCAGGAAATTTATGCTCTCTTTCCAAAACCTCTCGGTTGACTTCTGGTATGTCAAGTCCACTCATCCCCAAAACATGGGGGGCAACTTGAAGATGGACTATTTGAGAGGTTATTTCACTGTTATAGGTTGCAGTCTGCCCCCATCCTTCATCACCCTCATCAGTTCTCAAACGAACCAATCCAACATATTCATTAGTAAATGTTTCAATGCTAATTATCTTCATGCTTTGTTCTTTGATCCTTCAAAATGAGATCGGATGCTTTTTCACCAACCATAATAGTTGCGGCGTTAATATTACCACAGACTAAGCTCGGAAATATTGACGCATCAACAACTCTCAGACCTTCAATCCCATAAACTTTAAGGTCACTATCTACCACATTGCTTTTTGGATCAGACCCCATTCTACAGGTACTGGATGGATGAAATACTGTCCATACAGTATCTTTAATATGTTGAATCATTTGCTCATCTGTTTGGCACTGAGGGCCTGGTCGAAACTCCTCTCCAATAACTGGTCTAAAGCTATCAGTTTTTGCTAGCTTCCTTAAAATCTTTACGCCAGCTAATAAATCTTTGACATCATCCTCATTAGAAAGGTAATTGGGCCTAATGATGGGTGTTTTCAATGGGTCACTACTTCTCAGATGCACGTTGCCTCTTGATCTCGGACTACAATTTGAAATACCCAGTAGCATTGCTGAAAATGGATCTGGACTCATCATTGCACGTCTATCTGGAGACTCCAATGAGTAGCTGACTGGCGAAAAATAAAGCTGGATATTTGGCTTTTCAAGATCATCTCGAGTTCGAATGAAGCCGCCTGACTGATTTACACTTAAACTGAGCGGCCCTCTCCTTAAAAAAATATATCGAAGCCCCTGATAAATTTTACCTAGAACTGGTCTTAACTGGTCATTCAAAGTAGGTACTTTACTTTTATAAAAATAACTCACACCGAGATGGTCTTGTAGGTTTTCTCCGACTGCAGGGCTATCATGAACTATTGGAACTGAAGCTTGCTCTAAGATATTTTTTGGCCCCACTCCGGAGAGTTGAAGGAGTTGTGGTGAGTTGATTGACCCTGCACTCAATATAACTTCACGAAATGCAGTAGCCTTGTGAGTCTTGCCTGACTTTAAGTATTCAACTCCATAAGCCCTTTTATTTTTTATGAGGACTTTTGTTACCCTAGCATTCTTGACAATTGTAAGATTGGATCGGCCCTTTGTTGGCCATATATACGCCCTCGAAGCAGACATTCGCTGACCCTTGTGGGTAGTAATCTGGTAATTACCCACT
>CABWZU010000030.1:0-13148 GCA_902510115.1 uncultured Gammaproteobacteria bacterium
ACCTCTCCTAGAGAATTAATATGAATATCATTATTCCCCTTTACTGCAATCATTCTCTGTTTTGGCTGAAGAGCCTTTAAAGAAGCTTCGTCGACTATATCTCCTGCGTGAATCACGAAATCACATGCATTCATGAGTTTGATTATTTCAGGATGAATCACTCCATGGGTATCAGAGAGGATGCCTACTTCTATCACTTTTACTGGAGAGATTTAAGCCTTAGACGGAGTGCATTTAGCTTAATAAAGCCCTCAGCATCTTTTTGATTATAGGCTCCTTCATCGTCCTCAAAGGTTGCTATTTTTTCACTAAATAAGCTGTTCGATGACTTTCTACCAACAACTGATACACTTCCCTTGTATAGCTTAACTCTGACTTCACCCGATACATTTTCCTGAGAGGCATCAATGGCCGCCTGCATCATTTCGCGCTCTGGAGCAAACCAAAAGCCGTTATAGATTAATTTAGCATACTTTGGCATTAGTTCGTCTTTAAGGTGAGCGGCCTCACGATCTAAAGTTAATGATTCTATAGCGCGGTGCGCTTTTAACATGACAGTTCCAGCAGGAGTTTCATAACACCCTCTAGACTTCATTCCCACAAAACGATTTTCAACAATATCGAGCCTTCCTATTCCATGGCGCCCTGCAATTTCATTTAATGCTTCCATAACCTTTGCGGGTGACATTGTCTTTCCATTAACTGCAGTGATATCACCTTTTTCATAAGTCAATTCAAGGTATTCTGGTTTGTCTGGGGCATCCTCTGGTGAAACCGTCCATCGCCACATATCATCCTCAGCCTCCTGCCATGGATCCTCTAAAATATCTCCTTCATATGAAATATGAAGAAGGTTTGCGTCCATAGAGTAAGGAGATTTTTTTGACTGCTTTTTATAATCGACTTCGATATTATTTTTCTCAGCGTAATTCATTAAGCTCTCACGTGAAGATAAATCCCACTCACGCCAAGGAGCAATAATCTGAATTTCAGAATTAATGGCGTACGCGTTCAGTTCAAACCTAACTTGGTCATTACCTTTACCAGTTGCCCCATGAGAAATTGCATCAGCGCCGACCTTTTCAGCAATCTCAACCAACCTTTTAGAAATTAAAGGTCTTGCTATTGAAGTGCCTAATAAATACTCGCCCTCATAAATAGCATTCGCCCTAAACATTGGAAAAACGAAATCCCGCGCAAACTCCTCACGTAAATCCTCAATGTATATTTCCTTAATACCCATAGCTTGAGCTTTTAGTCGAGCTGGCTCAACCTCCTCGCCTTGGCCAATATCTGCAGTAAAAGTAACTACCTCACAGCTATAAGTATCTTGAAGCCACTTTGCAATAATGCTAGTATCGAGTCCACCTGAATACGCTAATACAACTTTTTTCATTCTTTATTTATATAGTTAAATTCTTTTTTAAAAAACACTTCATCTTTTGAGTTAATGAGCTCAACTGTCCACTCTCCAAGCCAAGTAGGCCATAGATTTTTTGATGACCAAACCCTCCATCTTGGGCCCTTGACATCAAATTCAACTTCCGCCATTACTTTATTGTTAAAAATCCAGCGATGTTTAACCCTTTGACCTTGAAGGTTGCGTAAATTTGTAAAAAAATAGATTTTACCGAAAGAATTGTCGAGTTCGTCAACAATATTAAGTGGTGTTCTCTCTTTGATCTCTAGAGCGAACTCTGCATTAGAAAGATTTTCGTGAGGCCAATCAGATGCTGAAGCGCTGAACGAAATAAGTAAGCAAATTATTAGGGAAATGGCCTTATTCATCTAGTCCACCCAATGAATAACATGCTCAAATAAATGATCTTCTCTGATTTCATTATCTCTGTATGTTCTCCCCCTAACTGAAATACCTGCAAGATGAACACTTTGCTTGTTGCCACTGATAAGAGGGTGCCAATCATGCAAGCTCTTTCCTTCATATAGTAACCGATATGCGCATGTTGATGGGAGCCAATTAAACTTTTCTCCCCAGTTTGGATTAATACTTAAACAGTCGGGAACATGTTTTTGCCTATCTTGGTAGTGCGGGCAAGAACAAGTTTCCTCATCAAGATATTGGCAAGCCACATCTGTAAAGTAGATATCGCCTGAACTCTCGTCCTCAAACTTGTGAAGACAACATCGACCACATCCATCACAAAGTGACTCCCACTCTTGCTCGCTCATTTCCTTTAACGATTTACGTTCCCAAAAAGGTGTATTCGAAGTATCCAAAGTTTATTAATACTTTAATTTAAGCAAGAGTTAACTTCAATTATAAACTCAAAGAGGTGAAGAGTCGGTCAATCCCGATTGCCACGCCCGAGCATGGCGGAAGTCCATCCTTAAGATCATTCAAAAAATCCTCGTCTAGAGAGCCTATCGATTTGGATAAGCTCTTCCTTTTGCCAAGCTCTGTTTCAAACCTATCTCGATATTCTTTTGAAGTCTGGATTTCCTGATAACCATTAGCAATTTCAGTGCCCTTGATATACATTTCAAAACGGTGAGCAACAAGCCCATCTATTTGCGCAAGAGCTGACTGTTGTTTCGGAAAATCATAGATAAAACATACTGGAATAGTTTTAAGTTTTGGCTCAATAAGATGAACAAAAAGAACCATTTGTATATCTTCAATCCATTCGTAATCTGAGTTAAGGCCATGTGATTCTAAAATTTTCTTGAGACCTTCAAAATCAGAGTTTAATATATCAATTTCTGCATAATCATAGAAAGCTTGAGCATACGATATCTCTTTGACAGGATCATCATTTCCAAGTGAGATCAATAAAGCCTTGATATCATCAATTAATTGATGCATGTCAAAACCCATTCTGTAAAACTCCAGCATTGTAAACTCATTAGAGTTAATGTGGCCATGCTCATTGTCACGAAAAACTTGGCAAATTTGAAAAATATCACCGCTGCCTTTGGAAAGAAGACGCTTCATTTCAAGTTCAGGAGATGTATGTAAATAAAATTTTGAGGATTTTGATAGATCATGATTGACTGAAACTTCAATACTATCAATGTAGACATCAGTTGTTGGAGCAACCAAAAGAGAAGGCGTAACTACTTCAACAACGTTGTGCGAATAAAAAAAATCCCTAATATTTCTGATTAGGTATTGATAACGGATAAGTTTTTCTTTGAAATTAGGCATGGGGCCAATTAGGCACGGCCAGTATATTCATTAGTCCTTGTATCAACTTTAACTCTATCACCTATAGCAACAAATAAAGGCACCTGAACTACGACACCAGTATTAAGAGTAGCGGGCTTTCCACCTGTTCCAGCTGTGTCTCCTTTTAGGCCAGGATCAGTATCAATGACTTCAAGAATTACATGGTTAGGCGGGGATACAGAAATTGGGTTATTGTTCCATAAGGTAACGATGCAATTATCTTGCTCGACGAGATAGTTTAACGCAGTCCCCATGGACTCTTCTCCAAGATCAAATTGCTCAAAAGATCCAGGATCCATGAAATGCCATTTCTCTCCATCAGAATAGAGGTATTGCATTTCTAGCTCCATGACATCTGCAGCTTCAAGAGACTCGCCAGATTTAAAAGTTTTTTCTAGTGTTTTTCCAGTTATTAAGTCTTTAAACTTCACTCTATTAAAAGCTTGGCCTTTTCCAGGCTTAACAATTTCATTATTAACAATTGAACAAGGGTTTCCATCAAGCATGAGTTTCAAACCATTTTTAAATTGGCTGGTACTGTAATTCATAATTTTGTCATCCTAAAATTTATTTTTGACATGGAGTTAATCATGAGTTCATATTTTAATGATAGTCTAGATATTTTTTTATAATTTGAAGAAACAGCCTAATAAAATTAAGATTTCAATCTAAGAATGATAAAATACGTGACCTTATATTTAACCCCAAGTAATTTAATTATATGCACATACATGAATACCAAGCGAAAGACTTGTTCAAGAAAAATAATATTAAAGTTCCAAACTTTATTGTTGTTTCAAATGCAGATAAAACAGCGCAAGCTTGCGAAAAACTAGGAGGATCAGTTTGGGTTGTCAAAGCTCAAGTCCATGCTGGAGGAAGGGGAAAAGGTGGAGGAGTCATAGTATGTCAAAAAATCCAAGAAGCTGTTACTGCTAGTAAGAAATTACTTGGTTCCAATCTAATCACTCCTCAAACTGACTCCAATGGTCAACCTATCAACGAAGTCATTATTGAGGCAGGTCAAGATATTGCTAAAGAATTGTATTTAGGATTACTAGTTGATAGGGGCTCAGAACGAATTACAGTATTAGCCTCAACTGAAGGGGGCATGGACATTGAACAGGTTGCCTCTGAGACACCTGAAAAAATAATTAAGAAGAAAATTGACCCTCTTGGCAAAATCACTCATGAAGATTGCAATGAGATTTCGATTAAACTAGGACTGGATGCTCCACTTCATAGTCAATTTGCTCAAGCATTGATGGGCCTATTTACCATTTTTACAGAACATGATGCTAATCTTATTGAAATCAATCCACTCATTATTTCAGGAGATAACCAAATAATGGCGCTTGATGGCAAAATTGATTTTGATGATAATGCGCTCTATAGAAATGAGTCAATCACTGCCCTTAGGGATATTTCTCAGGAAGACGAAAAGGAAAGAAGTGCGAGCGAATATCAATTAAATTATATTTCTTTAGATGGAACTGTTGGCTGCATGGTTAACGGGGCTGGACTGGCGATGGCAACTATGGATTTAATTGAATACCATGGAGGCTCTCCGGCAAATTTTCTTGATGTAGGTGGTGGGACAACCGCTGAGAGAGTGGCAAAAGCATTTGAAATTATTCAGAGTGGTGATAATGTTAAAGCAATATTAGTTAATATTTTTGGTGGTATCGTTCGATGTGACCTTATCGCTAACGGTATTCTGCAGGCGATTGAAAAAGTTGGTTTAACACTTCCAATAGTTGTTCGTCTGGAGGGAACTAACGCCAAGGAAGGTCTGGAAATACTAAATTCTAGTAATTTTGATATATTAACCGAGGCTGACTTAACGAAAGCTGCTAAACAAGTTGTGGAGATGGCTAAATGAGCGTACTAATTAATTCAAACACTAAGGTTATTTGTCAAGGCTTTACTGGAAAACAGGGTACTTTCCACTCAGAGCAATCTATTGCTTATGGAACTGATTTCGTTGGAGGTGTAACTCCAGGGAAAGGGGGTCAAATGCATTTAGAAAAGCCAGTATTTAATTCTGTCACAGAGGCTATGGATGAAACTGGCGCTAATGCCACTATGATCTATGTTCCGCCTAGGTTTGCCTATGGCTCCATTGTTGAAGCTATTGAAGCTGAGATTCCAGTTATTGCCTGTATTACCGAAGGGATACCTGTTCAAGATATGATTAAGATTAAAGCTATTATTGCTGATAGTAAATCGAGACTCATTGGCCCTAACTGTCCAGGTTTAATTACACCAGATGAATGTAAACTTGGCATTATGCCTGGTAATATTCATAAAAGTGGCAGTGTTGGAATCGTTTCTAGGTCAGGAACATTAACCTATGAAGCTGTCCATCAAACCACACTAGCTGGTCTCGGTCAAAGCACGTGTATTGGTATTGGCGGGGATCCAGTTCAGGGTATGAACTTTATTGACTGTCTAAAGTTATTTGAGGCTGATGAAGATACTCACTCTATTGTAATGGTTGGTGAAATTGGAGGCAGTGCTGAAGAGGAGGCTGCAGAGTATATCAAATCAAATGTGACCAAGCCCGTTGTATCCTATATTGCCGGGCTAACGGCTCCTAAAGGCAAAAGAATGGGCCATGCAGGTGCCGTTATAAGTGGTGGCTCTGGCGATGCAAAAAGTAAAATTCAAGCTCTTAATGTTGCTGGTGTTAGTGTTTCACCAACACCAGCATTAATGGGGCAAACATTACTTGAAGCCTTGTAATTGAATTCACTCAATTATTTAAAACTGGATGAATATTTTTAAAAATAGTAGATTTGCAGTTTCATTAATTTTTGCTATCAATGGTATGGTTTTCGGCACATGGGCCTCCAGAATTCCAGCCATTGTTGATTTTCATGACTTGTCACCAGGTTCCTTAGGTTTATTAATTTTCTTGGCTGGCCTCTCTGCTGTCATTGCTTTTTCTGTATTTGGCCGAGCTGCTGATAAGTATGGAGCAGCCTTTATCACTAAAAGAGCCACCATTTTTCTTATCCCGCTTACATTAATATTTATAGCGTTTGCAAATTCCATTGGAATGCTAGTTATGGCGGTTATTTATTTTGGTGCAATCCATGGAGGTGATGATGTTGCCATGAATGCATGGGCTGCAGAGGTTGAGAGAGAATATACTCGGCCAGTGATGTCTTCTTTTCATGCAATGTGGAGTCTGGGCGCTGGAATTGGTGCAGGCCTTGGTTCATTGCTAGCCTTTTATGAAGTGAGTTATAAAAATCATTTCAGCCTCATCGCAATTGTTATTTTTTTTATCGCTTTGAGTATTGCTTTTGTTCCTTTTGAATCTCAAAAAAATAAAAAAGTTACTAAGTCGCCCTTCATTTCAATTCCAAAAGGAGCTCTACTCCCTGTAGCTACAATTACCTTTTTTGCCTCATTGAGTGAGGGCGCTGTAGCTGACTGGAGTGCTATTTTTCTAAAAAGTGTTGCATCATTGAATGATGGAAATGCTGCTTTGGGATTTACAGTGTTCTCAGTCTGCATGTTCTCAATGAGGTTGATGGGAGATAAAATATCCTTTGCGCTGGGACCTTCAACTGCAGCTCGTTACTCTGGATTAGTTGCACTAACTGGCTCAATTATTTTACTAATCTCAGACTCTTTCTTTTTATTACTTTTGGGTTTTGGATTGATTGGATTGGGAATAGCAGTAATTATTCCTTTGGCATTTTCTCGAGCAGGTAATGATAAAACTATCTCGCAAGGCACTGCTATAGCAAGCATTGCAACCCTTGGCTACGGAGGAATGCTGCTCGGCCCATTATTTCTTGGACTCCTTGCAGAGATTACATCAATTAAAACGAGCTTTATAATTCTTCCGATCATGGCCTTTTTTATATTCAGCCTTTCAAAACATCTTTCACTCGATTCAGAAGTCTAATTTTTTCTCTAAAAACATAGCATCACCATAACTAAAGAAACGGTACTCTTGATGAATTGCATGGTGATAAGTTTGATGCATTTCTTCAAATCCAATGAAAGCAGAGACTAACATAAGCAGTGAAGACTTTGGTAAATGAAAGTTTGTGATCATTGCATCAACAACCTGAAACTTAAAGCCTGGGTATATAAAGATTTCTGTATCACCTTTTTGGCTTTTAAGTTCTCCAGCGATGAATGCTGACTCGAGTGTTCTAACTGCAGTCGTCCCAACAGCAACTATTCGCCCTCCTTTCTTTTTTGTTTGAATAATTTTATCTACTGTTATTTGATCAATTTCATAGTGCTCGCTGTGCATTTTATGGGTCTCAATATCATCCACTTTTACCGGCTGATAAGTTCCAGCACCCACATGTAAAGTTACAAAAGCATGATCCATGCCTTGTTTTTTAAGACTAGATAGCAACAACTCATCAAAGTGAAGCCCTGCTGTTGGAGCTGCAACAGCACCATCATTCTTTGCGTAAACTGTTTGGTATCTTTTGGAGTCTTCGTCTGAATCACTTCTCTCGATGTATGGAGGTAAAGGGATATGACCAATTTCATCAAGAATACTCAGAATTTTTTCGCCCTCAAAATTGACCTTATAAATACCTTCATTTTTGTCAACCACCTGAAAGCGAGTCTTATTTTCTAAAATAATAAAGCTTCCAACTTTTGGAGCCCTGCTAGATTTAATCATGACCAACGCTGAAAAATCATCAATCAATCGCTCAACTAAAATCTCAACCTTGCCCCCAGACTCTTTATATCCAAAAAGTCTAGCTGGAATAACCCTTGTATCATTGAGAATGAGTAAGTCATTTGGCCTTAAGAAGGAGCCTAGCTGAGAGAAATGACTATCAATGAACTTATCTTTTCTTACTAATAGGCGTGAGTCAGTTCTCTTAGAGCTTGGATATTGAGCAATCAATGACTGTGGCAAGTCAAAATCAAAATCAGTTAGTTTCATTATTTTTTTTAGAGTCTTTTACCCGCCTAATTGCCGCCTCAATTTTTTCCTTTAGAGCTTTATCTTTTAGCATTTTTTCTTTCAAAGCAATTGTTCTAGATTTTAGTAACTCATCTCTCTCACGCTTATCTCTCTCTAGACGGGCTTGATGGAACTGAAATCTTTCTCTTGAATTATCTCGAATTGATCGCTCTAAAATCTGCCTTTGATTTAGAGCATTATTGAATTGAGCTGAATCTTTATGAGAGATTTTTTGAAGTGGCTTAGACTCAATCATATCTATACAATCTACTGGGCAGACTGGAAGACATAAATCACAACCCGTACATTCTTTGGCAATCACCTGGGTCATAACTTTTGATGATCCAACAAAGGCGTCTACTGGACAGGCCTTAATGCAAAGTGTGCATCCTATGCAGGCATTTTCATCAACAATGGCAAGTCTCCTTGGCTTTGTTTCGCCATGAGTTTCATTTAATGGAAGGGATTGCCGACCTAAAAGCTCCGCTAAAGCATCAACTCCATCTTGACCTCCAGGTGGACATTGATTAATTTCTGCTTCACCACTAACAATTGCTTCTGAATAAGGCTTGCAACCATCAAAATCACACTGGGTGCACTGCGTTTGGGGAAGAACCGCATCTATCTGTTCAGCTAAAGACTTTCCTTCTGCTTTTGCGTCATTACCTAAGCCTAATAGTATTAGATAATTCTCATTCATTAGCTTATAAAATTTGTTTTTCTGGATAATTCTGAGAGAATTTCAGGACCATCGGATCTTAAGATTACTATTTCTTCTAGCCTAACCCCAAATCTACCTTGCAGATAAATTCCTGGTTCAATTGAAAAGACCATCCCCTCATCTAATACGACCTCAGAAGTTGCAGTAATATATGGAGGCTCATGAATATCAATACCAAGGCCGTGGCCAGTTCGGTGCACAAAATAGTCGCCATAGCCAGCTTCGGTAATTACGCCTCTGGCCGCAGCATCTACCGCTTTAGCCATTACTCCAGGCTTCGCAGCCTTCATAGCAGCTTGAACAGCACGCTCTACAATAGCGTGAACTTCATGATACTCTTCTGGTGGCTCACCAAGGACTGACATACGAGTCATGTCACTTGGAAAAGTACCTTTTCGTCCACCAATATCAATCAACACAACGTCGCCATATTGTACTTTTCGATTCCCAGTATGATGATGCGGAAAAGCACCATTTGGACCAGAACCTACAATACAAAATTGAGGTCTTGCTCCTTCAGAAATAAAGTGTTTGTTGATTGCCTCACCAATTTCGAGTTCAGTTACGCCTTCTTTAATTGCTGCAAAACCAGCCTGCATTGCTCTATCATCAATCAGGGCATTTTCTTTAAGGTTTGCATACTCCTTATCATCTTTTCTCATTCTGAGCGCACCAATCGTAGAGTTAGTAAACTCATAGGTCGGCTTTGGCAATGCATCGATAAGTATCAATGCAAAGTGAGAACGCATTGCTTCATCTATCGCAATGTGTTTTGCATTTGACGAGCCAGTATATGAAAGAGCCTCATCTAGGGCTATATCAGGTCCATTTTCATCTTTCCAGCTAAACATTTTGATATCAGAGCGCTTAATTGCATCCTCTGCATTAACATAAGGCATAAGGAAGGCATCATTTTCCAGTCCCATCAATAACATGCAAGGTCTTTCATCTGGAGAAGGGTTGAATCCTAGTAACCATTTCATGTGAGTTCCAGGACCAAGAGCAATTAAATCGACATGGTTTTCTTTCATAAGAACACGAACAGAGTCAAGTTTGCATTGCATTGGATACTCCTCACTAAAATAAATACGATAGAGATTATAAGCCTCTTAAATCTTTTTGGGGTCTAATATATTTGAGATTTTTAAGAGAGGTTGGCATATCCAACTGAATACACTTTGAGAACTATCTAATCTAGCTTAATGAAAATTTTACGAGCGATCTTAGATTTATTCTATGAACCTAGGATTCAACAAATGCTCGTTCAATGACAAAGTGGCCTGGATTAACATTTCGAGCTTCAATAAAACCTTTAGATTCTAAAATAGCGACAAAATCTTTGAGCATGCTTGGACTTCCACACATCATAAAGCGATCATCTTCCAGAGTTGGATGAGGCTGATCTAGGTCTAGGAATAACTTGCCACACTCCATTAATGTTGTCAAACGACCGTTGTTTTTATAAGGTTCGCGTGTTACTGTTGGATAATAAATGAGTTTCTCACGAACCATTTCGCCCAAATATTCATCATTTGGAAGAATATTTTCAATATAGTCGGAGTAAGCTAACTCAGATACCTCACGAACACCATGAGCCAAGATAATTTTTTCAAATTGATCATAAATCTCAGGGTCCTTAATAATACTCATAAAGGGCGCAAGACCTGTACCGGTTGCAAGTAAATAAAGATTTTTTCCAGGAAGCATATTGTCAGGAACCAAAGTACCTGTGGAACGCTTTCCTACTAAAACTTCGTCACCGACTTGAAGATTTTGAAGCTTTGAGGTGAGCGCACCATCCTGAACTTTAATACTAAAAAATTCAAGTTCAGGCTCATGATTAGAGCTGGTGATGCTGTAAGCACGCATCAAAGGTCGCTCATCTGATGGAAGTCCAATCATTGTGAAATGACCATTCTTAAATCGATAACCAGGATCACGAGTAGTGCGAAAGCTAAATAAGTTCTCATTCCAATGATGCACGTGCGTGACGCGCTCAGTCATTACTGACATATAAACCTACCTTTAAATAATTCTAAAAACATATTCTTTAAAAAATCGTCAATATTATACCCTTAAATGATTGACCGAAAAAAGACCACATCTGGGCATTAATTTCTACCAAATGCAAATTTATTCCAAGCCCTTTCATGAAAATAATAAAGAACCATTTTGGTTAATACTTCTATTGAGCCAATTGCTGC
This sequence comes from uncultured Gammaproteobacteria bacterium, assembly GCA_902510115.1. Classification (GTDB taxonomy): domain Bacteria; phylum Pseudomonadota; class Gammaproteobacteria; order PS1; family Pseudothioglobaceae; genus Pseudothioglobus. Next base: position 11,067 of record CABWZU010000030.1, read on the forward strand.
AGCTATCTTTAAGCTTCTGGTAATAACATATGAGATTAACATCGTGTCGCAAGAAGCTAGTATTCTCCAAGAAATTGATTTGCCGATAGATCTAAACTTATTTTCTTTCATCTGAATTCCCAATTATTGGCAAAAAAAATTAATACTGTAAGTTAAGGCCATTATTGTTTGCAGCTGCTTGGTAACAAAAACTGAACCCATTGGAGTAGTCTTCTTCATTACTGCCCTTGTAAGATTCCAATAATTGATAGCTTGTAACGCCCGATCTAATCATAAATTGCAATTGATCAAGATGAGCATTGATTCCAATAATTTCTCCTACATATTTCCATCTTTTACTCAGCAAATAAGCTTGTGTGTACCCTCTTCCATCATCAAAATTACTGAAGTCTAGGGCAATTAAGTCAATTAAATCAAGCTGATTTTGAATTAAATAAACATCGTCTCCAGGCTCCAAAATTAATCCAACATCAAGATTTGCTAACCTTTCAAAATCCTCAATCCACTCAGCAAAGGTCACAAGTTCAATTGATTCATAATCTTTATTTATTAAACTAGTAGGGTTTTCAATCTCAACCATATACCTTCTCCTTAAATGGCTCAATTCCAATTCTTTTAAAAACATCTGTAAACTTTTCTTCACTCTTGCGATTATCAATAAATACATTAACAATATTTTCAACAGCATCAACAACTGTTTCACTGCTCACCGATGGTCCTAATTTTTTACCTATATTGGTTTCATGAAGAGTCTCACCAGCAAGAGTAATTTGATAATATTCTTCTCCATTTTTTTGCATCCCAAGTAAACCGATATCTGCGATATGGTGATGTGCACATGAATTCTCACAGCCAGAAATATTTATATTTAAATCACCAATATCTAATAATTTATTCATCTCGTTAAACCTCTCTTGGACTCTAGTAGCTATCGGAATAGAAACAGCTTTTGCTAAATCACAGTAATCTCTTCCAGGACAAGCAACAATCTGAGCAAGTGTGCCTTGATGAGGACTAGATAAGTCATACTCTTCCAATGATTTCCATAAATCAAAAACTTCATCTTTTCTAACGAAAGGAAAAACGATTGTTTGTCTTTTAGTAGTTCTTATTTCGCTTGAGCTATATTGATCAGAAAGTTTTGCAAGGATTCTCATCTGCTCTGAAGTCGCATCGCCAGGAGCTGAACCTAATTTTGTGAGTGAAATAGTGACAATGCTATAGCCAGATACCTTATGACTTCGAACGTTATTTTTCTTCCAAATACTATAATTAAAATCGACCTCATCCCTAAATCCTTTAAGATTAATTGGATCAATTGGAAGTTCGAAATCTTCTTTTAAACTCTGTAGTTCCTTCAGATTTAATTTAAGTTCTGGATCATTTTTGGTCTGCTGCCAGTCCTCATCTACCAATCTAGAGAATTCAGCTGCACCTAACTCACGTACCAAAAACTTTATTCGAAGCTTCTTTTGGTGATCTCGTCTCCCCTTAAGGTTATAAATTCTCATGGCAGACTCAAGATAACTGAGAATATCCTCAATGGGAACAAAAGACGCAGTTTCAGAACCAATCATAGCAGCAGCACCTAATCCACCACCAACATAAACACTAAAGCCTAGCTCACCTTTTTTGTTTTTAACGAGCCTCAAGCCTAAATCATGAATCCTCAAGGCAGTTTCATCAAGCTTAGCACCATTAATAGCAATTTTAAATTTGCCTGGGAGCCATGAGAATTCTGGGTGAAGATTGAACCAACGCCTAATCAACTCACAATATGGTCTTGCATCTTCAATCTCTCCCTCAGTCAAACCAGATAATGGGTCCGCAGTAATATTACGAGTAGCTTTGCCACTAGTTTGAATCGCATGAAGACCGACATCAGTCAAATCGCGAAGCAGGTTAGCTATTTCTGGGAGTTGTATCCAATTGAATTGAATATTTTGTCTCGTTGTGAAATGCCCAAATCCTCTATCATATATGTCGGCAACATCTGCAAGTGCTCTAAGTTGATTTGAACTTAAGATTCCATAGGGGATAGCAACTCTTAACATATGCGCATGAAGCTCCATGTAAAGGCCA
>CABWZU010000031.1:0-11297 GCA_902510115.1 uncultured Gammaproteobacteria bacterium
GAGGGCTAGCCTCAGCTATATTCTTTTCGCTCGGAATGACGCTTGGTGATTTATCTTATTTAACTATTGTCATTTTTTCTTTAAATGCGCTCGCTGATCTGATTACACCTGTTACAAATGCTGTCCAATATTTTGGTGCATGCTATCTATTTTATTTAGGTTACTCACAGTGGAGAGCTGGAAAATTCAGTATGGACAATGACATTTCTGCCCAATCTCATTTGAAAGAACTGCTGATGGGTTTCCTTTTAGCTGGAACTAATCCAAAGGTAATGATTTTCTACTTATCAGTCCTTCCCTCTCTGATTGATCTCAATCAGGTGAGTTTATCTTATGGACTAAAGATCTTAGCTACTGTTGCTATTTCACTATTGTTTGGTTTATTATTTATTGGTATTCTTGGAAAAAAATTAAGGCAACTAATAAGTAGTGAAAAAATGGCCTTGAGAGTAAACAGGATTTTTGGAGTAATAATGATTGGTGTTGGGTTTAGTCTTTTTTACTTCTAGATTATTATTTATTGACTATCCGTTTCTATATCGCGAGATAATAAATCAGTCATAATTGCAGTTCTCATTTCATCAGAATAATCAAACCAATCAAAAATTTCATTCATGTGACGTTTGCAACCAACACAGAAGTTGTTTTTATTGTATTTACAAATACTAACACAAGGGCTTTTGATTTGTTTTAGTCTAGCTTGTTCACTCATAGCTTATTTTTTTGAAAAGCATTTTAGTACAGTTGTCATTTACGAGCGGAGTTTTTCATTGTCGTTGTCGTATGCAGCATTCATAGAGACGTGACATTTTCGACTTCCTAAAGAGGTTTCTACTCTGAGTATCTTGCCTTCATTGCAGTGACTCGGATTGAGGTAAGCAAATGCGACACTATGACCAACTCTATAGCCATAAGCTCCACTGGTAATGATTCCAGATAGCTCATCACCATCAAAGACTGCCTCATTGCCAAAACACTCCGCTGGAGTCTCATCATCAAAGATCAGATAGGCTAGCTGAGTTTCTACTCCTTTTGATTGGCGTTCTTTGATATTATCAGAGCCAATAAAATTACGACTCAGATCTAAGAACCTGTCCATTCCTGCTTCGAGCGCAGATATCTCTTCAGTAAACTCAGCTCCATATGCTCTGTACATTTTCTCAAGCCTCATACTGTTAAATGCCAGACCACCAAAATCTCTAATGCCAAAAGTCGAGCCCATTTCAAATATAGATTCATAGATAGAGATTAACTGCCAGCTAGGCATATGGAGCTCCCAACCCAATTCTCCAGCATATGAAACTCGGATTGCAAAAACGTCTGCCGAGTCAATTTTTATAGTTTTACAACTGAGCCAAGAAAACCCATTATTGCTAAGATCTTCTTGGGTGCATTGGCTTAAAACATTTCTGGCATCAGGACCAGTTAATAAAAGCCCACCCCATTCCTCAGTTAAGTTTTCAATCGTTACATCAAGTTCACCAACGTGCCATTCAAGCCATTGATAATCTTTGACTTCAGATCCAATGGCACCCATCAAAAGAAATTCTTCTTTGCTAATACGACTTATAGTTTGCTCTGCCCTTATGCCGCCTTTTGATGCATGAAAAAGTGTCAAACCAATTCTTCCATCCTTTGTGGGCAGTTTGTTGCAAGACAATTTGTCAAGAAAATCAAAGGCATCTTTACCAGTGATTTTAAATTTTGCTGTGCCACTGATGTCGGTAACACCACAAGAGTCTTGAACTGCCTTGCATTCCTCTTTGATGGCTTCATGCGCTTCAGTGTGTGCCCAAGATAATGTCTCACCTCTTATCTCATCTGTTATAAACCAAGATGGTTTTTCAAAGCCAGTATTGACTGTATGAATTGCTCCTTTTTGAGCCAAGACCGTGTGAAGTGGGCTCACCCTTATCGGCCTTCCATGTGGGCGATTTTCATTCGGTGCTGCATAGGCATACATCCGTTCATAAGACTCAATTGCACGTGTTGTGCAATATTTTTTATCAGCCCATGTGTCAAATCGACGACTATCAAGAGAGGCCATATTGAGCTCTGTTTGACCATGAACCATCCACTGCGCTAAATATTTTCCGATGCCGCCTTGAGCAATTCCAATGCTTGCACCACAAAGATTCCAAAAGTTCTTAAGACCTTTTGCAGGTCCAACAAGAAGATTATCATCAGGTGTGTGAGTAATGAGACCATTGATTACTGTGCTAATACCAACCTCCTTAAAGAGAGGAAAAATATCCATACATCTTTCCAGCCAAGGCATCAGTCTCTCAAGGTCTCCTTCAAAGAGTTCACGATCAAATGACCAGTCAACACCATCTAGAGCCCAAGGCTTAGAGCCCCTAGTTTCGTAAGGACCAATTAAGAAGCCACTTCCTTCTTGCCTAATATACGAGGCGGCAATTGAGTCTCGAGTAACCGGGAGTTCTTTGGAGAGTGCTGCAATTTCTGGATGGCTGTCAGTAATCAAATACTGATGTTGAAGGTTGACTAAAGGCACATAGGATCCAACCATTGCTCCCACTTGAGGAGAAAAACAACCGCCAGCATTGACCACATGCTCAGCAATAATGTTGCCTTGCTCAGTGACCACTTCATATTCACCTGATGGAAGAATATTAATATCAGTTACTCGGTTAAAGTTACTCACTTCTGCACCAGCTTTCTTAGCAAGCTGAGCTAGTTGTGTAACGACAGTTGTTGGATCAACATGACCATCATTGGGTGTATGTAAAATGTTTCTTGCCTTCGTAAAATCCATCATTGGGTTTATGACTGAAGCTTTTTCTTTTGAAACAAAATGCATTTCACAGCCTACATGATTTGCTCGACTTAAGATATTAGTAAACCACTGTTCTTCAACTTCGGTGTAACCAACCCTTAGGGAGCCGGTCTTATGAAAAGATGACGGAAGACCTGTCTTTTCAGGGAGGATTTCGTCATATAGTTTGATTGTATACTCATGAATGTTTGATAATGTATGATTGCCATTAAAGTTAGGACAAAGCCCTGCTGCATGCCATGTTGAGCCACTAGTGAGCTCACCCTTTTCGATTAGAACAACGTCAGTCCAGCCTTCAAGTCCAAGATGATACATTAGATTTACACCTAATGAACCTCCACCAATGATGACTACTTGAGCATGTGATTTCATAATACTATCCTTGTCTAAAGTGGCTTGCGACCAATGTTGTTTCTACTTAATTTAATATTGAATTTCTTACGTATTTTTTGATCAACATCATCACTGACATGACTTGGAAAATATTCAGATAAAATTTCATTCTTTTGTTGGATTGCTTTTTCCAAAATAACAGGCTTGCCCATATCAGCCCAATCATTTGGACTATCTCTATCACTCAACTCGGGATAGATGTACTCACTTTGCATTACATCAATTGTTTGTTCTGAACCGAGATAATGAGCTTTGTCATTTAGGCAAACATCTTTAATGGTTTCAAAACAAAGAGACTCTTCACTGTCATCACTAAAACCTTTAGTCATTCTCATTGAGGCTCCAAGTAAATCATTATCTAATAGTAAGCTTTCTGGACAAGTTCCAAGAAGACTTGCATACATGCCGGCAGATTCATAAACGATATTGGCTCCAGCAATTGCAGTTACAGCGTGAGTTGAAGCTCTTTCAGATCCAGCTTGAAAGTCAGGGAATTTTGAGTCAGTCATTCCAGCTGGTGTTCCAGTAGGTAGATTAAAGTGGTTTCCCATTTGAGCACAAGCAGCTGAAATCAATCCTTGCTCAGGAGAGCCCCCACACATGGCACCAGTTCTTAGGTCTGATACAAATGGCCATGTACCAAGAATAGCTGGAGCGCCTGGTTTAATAGCATTTACATAAACTAACCCACCAAGACACTCAGCCCAGGCTTGAGACACTACTCCTGGAAGTAATGGCGGAGCTGTAGCACCTGCCTGGCCAGCAGATAATAGTAATATAGGCATACCACCTTCAACCCCGACACGAACACATTCCAATGACTCTTCTGCAAATTTCATTGGTGGGACTACATGACAATTGCTCATACTGATAAAAGGTCTTTCTCTCCACTTTTCCTCACTACCAGCAATAATATGAAGCATTTCAAGAGCATCAGTTACATGTTTAGACTCTGTAAAGCTAACACCAGCATGCTTTTCAGTTCCCATTGCAACACAATACACTGAGTTTTGGTCCATCTCACGTGGACTTGCAATATCTCTAAGAACACACGTGCGCTGAAACATATGAATATGCTCGCACTTGTCAGCGATTCTTGCCATGTCGTATAAGTCCTGACTCTCTGATTCTCTATATTCGTTATTTTCAGGATCTGCAATAAGTACTGCTGCACCAGCAGTTGAAAAGTGGACCCTTGAACCACTGAGATCTAAATCATGTTTTGGTGATTGGCCAAAAAGCGTTAGATTTTTTTGAGAAAGATTGATTGCCTTATCAACAATTTCTTTAGACATTCTCAGCCTTCCATCATCTCCAAGAGTCGCTCCAAAAGCGACACAGGTTTCTATGCAATGAGGTGTTGCATCACCAAATCCAACCTCCTCAAGAATCCTATAAATATTAGCTTCAATGTCATAAACCTGTTTATCACTTAGGGGCTTATATCTGCCTCCTATCTCGCCTGCATTGACAGGCTTTTCTTCTTCTTTTAGCGGTGCATTTCTTAAAGCAATTCGAGCCTCTCTGCCGCCTGATTTTCGTCTAGTCATAATCGTAGATTCAGTTTGTGCAATGACAACATTTTGATACGAATTTTAAGTACTGTCAACTATTTTTTTATAGCTAAATTTTAGAGAAAATCTATAATGAAATTTAGAGAGAAATTAGATAAAAATTAATTATCTCGCTTTTTGAAGACTCTTAATTACAGTTTCTGTCTCATCCCAGTCAATACATCCATCAGTCACTGATACTCCATATTTCATACTCTTTTTATCTAAAAGTATTTTCTGCTTGCCAGAAAATAAATTACTTTCTAGCATGACACCAAAAATAGATTTATTTCCAGAGAGAATTTGACTTTTGATATCCTCAATCACTTTACCTTGATTTCTGTAATCCTGATTAGAATTGTCATGGGAGCAATCAATCATAATTCTCTTAGCTAAACCATTTTCCTTAAGAAGTTTTTCACATTTTAATACCGATTCATTGTCATAGTTCGGTTCGGTTCCACCTCTCAGTATGATGTGAGAAGATATATTTCCTTTAGCTTTAAATGTGGAGATTTGTCCTTTATCATTAATTCCTAGAAAACTTTGCGGGGAAGAGCAGGCTCTAATTGCATTAACAGCCATTGTTAAGTTGCCATCTGTTCCATTTTTAAAACCAACTGTCATCGATAGTCCGCTCGACATTTCTCTATGAGTTTGCGATTCAGTTGTCCTTGCACCAATAGCACACCAGGAAATGAGATCAGCAAGATATTGAGGAGTAATCGGGTTAAGTGCTTCAGTTGCTGTTGGTATCCCTTGCTCTGCAAGCCAAACGAGGAGCTCACGCCCTTGTCGCAGACCTTTTTCTACATCTAGTGAATCATCCATATCCGGATCACTAATTAATCCTTTCCAACCCACAGTAGTTCTTGGTTTTTCAAAATATACTCTCATCATGATATAGATTGATTCTTCAATTTCCTTCTGAAGTGACTTCAATTTCAGAGCATATTCTTTAGCTGCTCCAATATCATGAATTGAACAAGGACCCACGATAACTATGAGTCTTTTGTCATTGCCTAAAAAAATATCATTAACAGTTTTACGACTCGTTAAAATGTTATCTTTACCGCAATCACTGACATTAATTTGCTGTCTTAAATCAATGGGCGAAGTAATCACTGTTTCACTTTCGATATTTGTATTGTGGATTTGATTAATCATTTCAGTTCTTTTTTAGTTTTGAGCGATGATTTAAACATAAATGTAGAAATATTTTTTGGATAGATGATAAAAAAAATATTTATTTTAATTTTTTAAAAAATTTAATAATCTTGATAATTTTTTAACGCATAGATGAAGAATATAACAAAAAAAGTATTATTATTTTCATTGGTTTTCCTTGTTGGATGTAGCTCTACCACCTTTATTTATAATAGAATTGACTTTTTGTTGCCGTGGTATCTGGAAAGTTATGTTGACTTAAATCAAGAGCAAAGGAAGAATTTAAATGAATTACTTGAGCCATTTTTTGAATGGCATAGAGAGGAAGAATTACCTAAGTATGCAGAAATTATTGCAGACTTAGAGTTATTACTTGATGAAAAAATTGTGCTCTCCTCTATTGAATCCATTACTTATGATGTTGAACAGGCTTGGTTTCGAATTGAAGATGAAATGATTTTGTGGGCTATTCCCATGACTCGGGATTTATCGCAAAAGCAAATTGAAGAGTTTCTTCAAACAATGCAAACCAAGACTAAACAGAATGAAAAAAAATATTTAGTTCGTAATTTACAAACTTATCAAAATGATAATTACAAACGCATAAGAAAGAACTTGAGGCGCTTCATAGGAGGCATGAATAAAGATCAGCTCGATCTTATTAATGCTGCCAGTAAAGAAATGATTAGAGTCGATGGTCAGTGGATCAATAATCGAAAAGCTCTAATTGAAAATCTCAAGTTGACTCTTAAGAGGGATGAAGGCTGGGAGGTAGCTCTGACAAATATTACACATAGAGATGATTTAATTTCAGATAATTATCGTAAAACTTATTCTCATAATATCAAAGTTAATGAACGCCTTTTTGTTGAAATTTTAAATTCAAGGACTGAAAAGCAAGACAAGAAACTTCGTTCCATGCTTTTACGGTACAAAACGGATATTAATAATTTGATAGTGCAAAAATAGCCCTTACCAGCGCCTTTTCATTCGCCCTCTGAGGATGTCTGAGACCCAGTTCAGGAGAAGACCAATGAAAGCCGCTGAGCCTAACCACAGGAGAGGAAGGCCTCCGCTAGAGCCAAAGATTACTGAACGATATGCTCTTCCAATAGAGTCAAAAGGCACTGAAGATCCAATTAATTCAAGCCATTCTGGAGCCGCCGCTAGAGGAATTACTGTCCCACTCAGTGCTGGTTGATAAAAAACTACTGGAACTATTACTAGCAGAGCTGAAAGACCGACTGTTGAAAACATACCTAGAAAGAACCAGCTCAGACAAACACATATGAACCATGAAAAGACCCAAGATAGAAAAAATACTTCCCATTGCATTGTAGTAAAAGTTACAACTATTGCTAGGACTAGACTGGAAGCGCCCATGGACATTACTGGAATAACAGTTCTTATATAGGCTCTATTTAGAAGCGTCATTTGGTTTGTTGCTAGAAAGAGCAGAACCGAACCAGCCATTGCCGATAACCAGGTAATAAAGCTCATTACAAATGGAGAGGGGGTCGACGCGAGACTCTTGGCTTCGTATAGATTTTCTAATTCGACTTGGATCGGCATCTTGGAACTAGGCGCAATATTTTGAGATTTTGCCAATCGAAGGTTAGATATAAAAGCGGAGAGACCGAGCTGAAAGGTTGATGGGAGCTGACTGGCAATTTGTGTTTCTGAAGCAGTTAGGTGATCTGAGTTGATTACCTTAACGCTTATACTTTTTTTACCTAAAGCCTGTTCAGAAAAGTCTTCTGGGAAAATGATCACTGAAGAGATTTCTCCTTTAGCTAAAGCCGTTTTTGCATTTTCAGAATCATTGAATAATCCAACTCTAAAAGGAAGAGATCTTGAGATTGACTTAATTGCTTGAGTTGACAGTAAAGGAAAGGATTTACTTTTATCGAGGTTAACTATTCCCAGTTTAAAGTTTGATGAAATTTTTTCGGGATCATTCGGTGCAGTAAGGTTAAATATCGAAAAAATTAATGCAATGACTGTCGGAACAATAATAGCTGCTCTGAATAGTTTGCTCCGACGAAAGTCATTAATTGAGGAAGCCATTAATTTAAATCAAATAAACAAAACAATACACAAACAGGCCTATTTAGTCAAACCCGAATGACTATTTCCAAGAATCATTTCAGCAGCCTTTTCTGCAATCATCATAGTTGGCGCATTTGTATTTCCTGATACTAGTTCGGGCATGATCGAAGCATCAACTACCCTTAAGTTTTTGACGCCATGTACTCTTAATTGGTCATCTACAACACTCTCTTTGTCATGACCCATCTTGCAAGTTCCAACAGGATGATAAATACTCTGACTATGATTTCTTGCAGCTTCTAATAACTCTTCATCAGAAGAGTAAGAGGCACCAGGAACAAACTCATCAAGTATGTGGTCTTTGATTGAGTTTGCCTGCGCAATTTTTCGAGCAACCTTGATGGACTTTACTGCGACCTCTCTGTCAGATTTAGTTGAAAGGTAATTTGGGATAATTGTAGGGAGATCTTCAGGGTTTGATGAGTTGATAGAAACCTCGCCTCTGCTCTCTGGTCTAAGAACACAAACTGACATTGTAAATGCTGAAAATGGATGGACACCATCCCCAGGTTTATCTGCACTTAGTGGCTGCATATGAAATTGTATATTTGGTCTAGAGCCATCCAAAGAAGTATTAGTGAAAGCAAAAACCTGACTGGCACTCAAAGTTAGAGGGCCCGTTCTAAAAAGAATATATTGCATTCCAATGAGCGCCTTTTTCCACCAGGTATTGAGCTCATCATTGAGTGTTCGAGTGTTGGTTTTATAGACTAGTCTAATTTGAAGATGGTCCTGGAGATTCTTACCGACTGCAGGATTATGATGAATCATTTTAATGCCCAACTTATTAAGTAGGCTTTCGTCACCAATTCCTGAAAGCTGCAATATTTGAGGTGAGCTAATAGCGCCGGCAGACAATATAACCTCTTTAATAGCATAGATAGTTAGATTTACCTTACCACTCTTTTGAAGACAATCAACCCCTATTGCTTTATTGCCATCAAAAATAACCTTACTGATTTGAGTGTCAGTCATGATTGTTAAATTTTTTCTAGTTCTAACTTTGCGATTCAAAAATGAACGGTATGAGCTTCTCCTAAATCCTTTATGAGTTGTTTGCTGAAAGTATCCAACACCCTCTTGTTTTTCTCCATTGCAATCTTGATTAAATGGGATGCCAATTTCCTCAGAGGCCTCAATAAAAAGATCAGCGATCTGTCTTCTTAATCTAAGATTGGAAACTTTTAATTCGCCATCAACTCCATGATATTGATCTTCACCATTTTCTTGACATTCAAATTTTTTAAATAAAGGGAGCACCTCTTTGTATGACCAGCCTTTGTTTCCAAGCTTCTCCCAATTATCATAGTCGTAACTGTCGCCCCTAATATAGAGAAGTCCATTAAGAGCACTAGAGCCACCAAGCACCTTTCCTCTTGGCCAATCAATCCTTCTATTATTTAAACCTTTGTCCTTTTCGAGCTTGTACATCCAATCAAATTTAGGATTGTTCATTGTTTTGAAGTAACCCACTGGAACATGAAGCCATAGATTTTTATCACTTCGCCCAGCCTCAATCAATAAAACTTTATTCGTTGGGTCTGATGAGAGTCTGTTAGCTAGCAAGCATCCCGCTGATCCAGCTCCAACAATAATGTAATCATATTCCTTAGGCATCATTATTCATAAAATTATTTAATCAAAAAGGATATAAAAATGGATTATTTTTTAAAAATAGTAACACTAAAATCAATATGACAATTATAGGTAAAACTTAAGCCCATCTAGTTATGAATAAAAAAATATAGATAAATTTTTTTATAAATAGATTGAAAGATATATATCAATTGATGTATACTGGTCCTTAGCTAAATGCGTAATTTTATTGTGTGTTTATCTATTAATGTTTAAAAATTAGGAGATTTTATGTTTAAAAATAAAGTTGGTTTATTGGCTGCTGCATTAGTCGCGTTTAGTTCAAGCGCTATTGCTGATGGTCATATCCATTTGAAAGTACAATCTGTACTAAACTCTACTGGTAGTGAAGTTGGCTATGTTAGAGATTTTGCAGAAGACGTTGCTGCACTAACTGATGGCAGAGTTACAATTGAAGTTCTTCCAGGAGGCTCTGTTGTTCCTAACTCTGATCTTATTGATGCAGTTGACGCTGGTCTAATTGATGGCGGATTTGCATGGACTCACTACTGGTCTGGTAAGCACCCAGCTGCAATGCTGTTTGGCTCACCAATCGCTGGTGCAGGACTTGGAATTGATAACATCGCATGGCTATCATGGTTCCATAGTGCGGGTGGTAAAGAGCTCTATGACCAGTTGTGGGATGAGATGGACTTGAACGTTGTTGGTTTGATGCTTCAGCCAGTTGGTCCAGAAGCATTAGGTTGGTTTAAAGAGCCAATTAACAGTATGGACGACTTCCGTAAGCTTAGATTCCGTGCTCCTCCAGGAATCCCAGGGCAAACGTACAAGGATATTGGTGTCGCAGCTGTAGCAATGGGCGGTGGAGATATTCTACCAGCACTTGAGAAAGGCGTAATTGACGCAGCAGAATGGTGCTGCCCAGAGCCAGACAGAGACTTCGGTTTCCAAAAGGTTCTTAAGTACTACTACTTGCAAGGACTTCACCAGAACGTTGTGAATGCTGACATGTATATCAACGGTGACAGATGGAATGAAATTTCTCCACGTGACCAACATGCTATTCATGTAGCTGCAAGAGCAGCTAGACTTGACTCTATGTCAAATCGTATCTATGCAAACGGTATTGCTATGGCAGATTTGTTAGAGCAAGGCGTTCAGCTTATGGATACTCCGGATGACTATTTCGTAGAGTTTATGGCTGCTGCAAATGCAACTCTTCAAAAGAACGCAGATGAGAATGCATTCTTTGCAGAGGTTTGGGCTTCGCAGAGAGATTTCGCTGAAAAAGCGGTACCTTTCTGGTCAGGCGCTCAATCATCTAACGCTAAGTTAGGTTTAGCTTTTGCTGCAACTTTGAAGTAAAGATCCATAGTAAAACTTGTAATGAAGTTGCCAATAGTGAATGCTGTTGGCAACTTTTTTTTATCACAAGCCGGCTTTGTCTAACTTTGGGTTCTCCTTTATCCTAGAGTTAGAAAAGCCTTAATTTTTTAGGGTTTTATTTTTTAAAACCATCCAGTTTTGTTACAATGGTGTAACGTTTTTTAGTTTATAAATTAGGTGTAATTTATGTCAGAGGAAGAAGATATAGGTGAATTAGACATTACCGATGAAATGATCGCTGAAGGTAGATCGTATACAGGTGTTATGCCTGATGACATGCCAAAAATGATGGCGAG
>CABWZU010000032.1:0-10710 GCA_902510115.1 uncultured Gammaproteobacteria bacterium
AAACTATACCTGAATAAGAATTAATCAATGGCACTAATGATTTGATATGCCTAGTAGAATTGATCTTTAAAATATCAGGATTATTTCAATAAATTTTCTAACTCTTTTATTGAGACTTTCAGAGCGTCACTAAAAAGTTGAATATCAGCAAACTTAAAATTTCCAGGATAAGACTCCATGTGAATAATACTTGTGACATCAGTTTGCATTTGAGCTGCTAGTTCATTTTGAGACAGCCCCAAAAGCTTTCTTTTTTCAATGAATAGGTTACGAATGGCTTGATGTCTATGATTATTAAAGAGGTCTTTTTGGCTATGAAAGTCCATGAATAAAAATAGAATTGAAAATGATAATTATAGTTCATATTGGAATTCATTACAAATTAACCAAGATGATAACTCTAATTCCCATCAATGTATAATGTATCACTATGAAAAATGCTTTGATGAGGTATATAAAGTTTTTTAAAATTTTTAGTTTAATTGCATTAAGTTTTTTTATAAATGGCTGCTTAGATAATACAGTTAAACTAGAGGAAATAAGCTCTTGGCAAATTGTTGAGGGATTCAAATAGATCATTTACAAGAATGTGTGATTTGACTATATTAGCTGATTATGAAAAGTGGTTTAGAAGGAAAGGTTTTATTCAACGAAGAGTGCAGTATCTGTAACTTTGAAATCAAGCACTATAAAAAGAGATCTCAGCTTCGATATGAGGACTGTAGCCAGAAAGGTGACAAATACCTAAAAGCACTCTATGTGGAGTTTCCAGATGGTAGTGAAATTAAGGGAGTTGAAGCTTTCATTTATGTCTGGAGTAACACCAAAGGTTATGGCTGGCTGGCAACGTTTGTGAGTTTGCCTGGCGTATTTACCTTTGCAAAGCTTTTGTATGCCATTCTTGCATTTATTCTTTACTGGCGTTTCAAAATTTTCAATCGAACTCTCTCTAGCTAAAGTCTAGACTAATTCTATATGAGCTACAGTTCAACAACGCTTACTCATAAAAGAGTTTTAAGTGTTGCTATTCCAATTGTTCTAGCCAATGCAACCATTCCAATTCTGGGAGCCGTTGATACAGCAGTTGTTGGTCAGATGGGCTTAGCTGCTCCAATTGGCGCAGTTGGTATAGGTGCTATTATTATTTCAGCCATCTATTGGCTCTTTGGCTTTCTAAGAATGGGAACCACTGGGCTAACAGCTCAGGCCATTGGTTCAAAGGATGATCTAGAGACATCAGCTCTCCTAGTAAGAGGAATCCTTATTGGGCTTAGTGCTGGGCTAGTTCTCATAATGACTCAAATACCTCTCTTTGGAGCAGCTCTTGGGTTGGCTCCTGCCTCCTTTGAAGTTGAGTCTTTGGCAAAAGAGTATTTACAGATAAGGGTTTATAGTGCTCCAGCAGCAATAGCTATTTTTGGAATAACTGGATGGCTCATTGCCCAAGAGAGGGCGAGTGCAGTCTTAATTTTGATGCTGCTTATTAATAGTATCAACATAACTTTAGATTTTATTTTTGTTCTTAAATTTGGATGGGGGGTTGAAGGAGTCGCACTAGCAACTATTGTCGCAGAGTGGACAGGATTGCTGTTTGGATTATGGCTTGCAAAAGAGGGTTTCAGAAACGGTTACTGGAGAAACTGGAATCAAATTTTTGACAAACCTAGGCTAATCAAGATGGCTAAAGTGAATAGTGATATTTTGATTCGATCGGTTCTGCTTGAGATAGCATTTGTGAGTTTTTTATTTCTTGGTTCGAGCTTTGATGATGCAACCTTGGCAGCGAACCAGGTACTCATCCAGTTTTTAAACATAACTGCTTACGCCATGGACGGCTTTGCTTTTGCAGCTGAGGCGTTCATAGGGCAAGCGCTTGGAGCTCGAAATAGAGTATTGTTTCGAAGATCCGCTATTATGACCAGTCAATGGGGCTTTGGCTCCGTCATATTGATGGCAATTATTTTTGCTGTTTTTGGCAGTAATATTATTGATGTTATGACAACAGCTGAAAACGTTAGAGAAGTAAGCCGTGAATACTTACCCTGGATGGTTCTAGCGCCACTCGTTGGAGCTGCCGCTTGGATGCTAGATGGAGTTTTTATAGGGGCTACTAGAACAGCGGATATGAGAAATATGATGTTCATTTCTTTCTGTGTCTATCTTTTGATGCTGGCTTTACTACTGCCTAAATATGAAAATCATGGGCTATGGGCATCACTCATTATTTTTTCAATCGCACGAGGAGTTACCTTAGGTTTTAAATATCCAAAACTTGAAGCCTCTGTTGAAAGCAGCTAATTTGAACAGCTAGTCTAGGTAACCAAATTTACCACTATTAAAGTCATCAATGGTTTGCTTAATTTCATCATTTGTGTTCATTACAAATGGACCATAAGAGGCAATGGGTTCGTCAATAGGCTCGCCGCTGAGAACTAGTATTTCAACCTCATCTTCAGCTTTTATTGTAAACTCCTTGCCCTTGTTTTCAAAAAGGACAAAGTGATTCGTTGGCACTTTTTCTTTATTATTGATAGTAACATTACCTTTGATTATTAAAAGACCAGTATTATGACTTTCATTAAAGCTTAGGCTGGTTCCTTTTCCTTTATTGAGTTTGACATTAAAGAGACTTAATGGAGTAAAAGATGAAGCGGGCCCTTTATTTTTTTCAAACTCACCAGCAATAATATCGATGGATCCAATTCCATTACCAAGATCTACTTTCGCTAAATCTTTATTTTCGATATTTTGGTACTTTGGTTCAGTCATTTTGTCTTTCGCAGGCAAATTGACCCAGAGCTGAACCATTTGCATCTCACCACCTTTTTTGCTGAAATTTTTCTCGTGATACTCCTTGTGAAGTATCCCTTTGCCTGATGTCATCCACTGGATGCCACCTTCTTCAATAACGCCTCCTGCGCCGGTACTATCATTGTGTTCAACTTTCCCTTTGTATGCTATGGTGACTGTTTCAATGCCTCTGTGAGGATGAGATCCAACACCGCGAGGAGAACCATCATTCGGTGGAAAGTAGTGAACTGGAGCGTAGTCCATTAATAGAAATGGGCTCATTCGCCTCATTGTAAGCGGCTCTCTCCTTCCTAAAATTCCATAAACTCTAAAGCCATCACCAACAAAATGAAGATTGTCTGGTGGAAGTATTGCCTCGATTGCTCTTAATGTCATTGTGATTAGCCTGTAAAAAATGTATCACCATAATATATGATTTAATTCTCTTTTTTCAATACCATTTGTTGAAAATCTGTATTTCACTAGATTTAATAATATTATAAATATATTACTCCAATACGGTATATTGGACTCAAACTTTAATTGGCTAATAAGTGAATCTTAAAAATCTGATTATTGTAGCAATGTCGCTCTCTTTGATAGGTTGTATTGGAGGTGGAGGTGGAGGTTCTAGTTCTAGCGTTGTAGCTAGCTCTTCATCTACTGACTATGCTTTAGCTAAGTCAACATCTTTTACAGAAGGCAGTTCTTCCTCACAAAACACAATAAAAAGTAGATCTACATGGACGGCAATAGAAGCTGGCGGAGTCACTCACCCTTATGAGCAAATGGGGGTGCATAAGGTTCAATCCTTTTCCAAAGATGGAGCTTATTTAACAGGTGCTGGAGAAACAATCCACGTAGCAGATTTCTACTGCGATGTTAATCATGATATTTATGACAATAAAACAATAACAAACTTAGATGATGGCGGCTCAGGAGAGAGCACTTTTGACGCAGCAACATCCAGTAATAATCATTGTCAAGGTGTAGCTATGTTTGCTGCCGGAGACGTGAGCGCCAGAAGTGGTGTGGCACCCGATGCAGATCTAGTTTTATCTAGTATTCGCAAATATGAGGGCTCCAATGAGGGAGACGATTATGCAAGTGATTTAGACGCTGCTAGAGCAGCTGGAGCAATAGCTTCAAACCAGAGTTGGGGCTATACCTCGGGAGGCACTAGTTACAACATCTCTGAACTTGAGTCGTATATATCTAGCAATAGCTTAACGAATGCTCAAGGTTTGGCAGTTTTAATGCACGGCTCATCCTCTGGCCAAGACTTAACAGACTCGAATACTTACGTCACAGCATTAGATAATTTTGAATCCTCTGGTGTTGTAGTTTGGTCAGCAGGCAATGACGTCGATGAGTCAGATGCGAGCGCTATGGCTGGCTTGCCAGAGTTATTTCCAGACCTTGGAGAGGCATGGATAGTTGCTAATGTTGTTCAATACACTGGCGACTCTGATTTATCAAATGCTACATCTTCAGAATTCACGCTAAAAGGAAATAAATGTGGCTCAACAGCTGCGTATTGTTTGTCAGTTGATGGATATGATGTTAACGCAGCAACCTATGTAGACAGCGGAACAAGTCAATATGACTCTGATGCTGGCACTATATCTTATGGTTCATCTTGGACTGCCCCAATGGTTTCAGGAGGGGTTGCATTAATGGCGCAAGCTTTTCCAAATCATACGCCTGAGCAACTAGTAGATAGAATATTGGCCTCAGCTAACAATGACTGGTTTACGCCTGAAGGTAATACGACTTTCACAACGCATGGCAATAGTGTAAAGCATGGCTATCACTCCACTTGGGGTCATGGAGTTCCAGATTTCTATGCGGCTTTGAGTCCAATTACCTCTGATGGAAATCCTGCTTCGATGTCTCTATATACTAGCAACTCAATTCAATCAAGTGAAGCCAATACGCTTGGCTCATCATACATTACACCGTCTAGTTCATTTGGTGATGCAGTTTCTCATGGCTTGATTGGCGAAGTCGGATACGCTTATGATGATTTAAATGGTGGATTTAATTTTGAAATGTCTACAAGAGTAGGTACTCCAAATAATTACGAAATAACAATAAACTTGTCTGAAGAGCTTTCAAGGTTAGACACTCCAATGAATGATCATGATGATTACTCTTCAGAAAAAAAATTCATTGGAAACGCCTCAACTTTATTTCATAGCAATAAATTAGAGACAAGTTTAACGCTTGGCAATAATACACTTCCAGTTCAAAGTTTTTATGGAAAGGATTCAGACCCAAAAATCGATTTATCCGACTTTAAAACGTCATATCTTGCATCAAATAGCGATGGTTTGGGACTCAATGCTATTTATGAGCTTGACAATTCACGTTTAATGTTTGGCGCGTCAAATCCAATTAAAAGCAGTTACAGCGAAAATCGTTCGATTGGATCAAGACAATCCATTGTTGCTTCTTTGGAGTATGGAAATCCTAACGATACAAACTTTACAGTCATGACTGGCATTACTTTAGAGAAAGATAATTTACTGGGACTTAAAGGAAGTGATGCATTTTCAACAGTTGGGGCGAACTCAAGTACCGTTTATAGTGCTTTAAAGGCACAAAGTCATATTAATGACAGCTTATCTTTGACTGGCTTAGCGACGATAGCTAAAACTAAAATGACTAAGCCTGACTCAAGTTTTATAGACTCAGCGAGCAACGTTAAATCGTCAAGTCTAGCATTTGTAGCAAGTCAAAAAAATATTTTAGGAGGCGATCAATTTTCATTATCAATCAGTCAACCCAATAGAGTCAATGGAGGTGAGATATCAATCAGAATGGCAAACTTAGCTGAGTCCGATGGAACTATATCCTATAGAAATAAAGCTATTGATTTAAAGGCTGGGGGTAGAGAAATAGCCTACGGTTTATCTTATCGTAAAGATTTTGATGACCAGTTTGGTTTTTCATTAAAACATGTTTTGACCTCTAATCAAAATCATATAGAAGATGCTAAGATTGCAAGATCAAGTTATGTTGGCCTTAATTACAAAGATCTTAAACTGGGTTTCAACGTTGACTCAACCAATGCATTAAAGCAAGCCAAAATATCTTATCAATATAGCTTCTAAATTGAATTGATCTAAATTTTGTCAATAAAATAATAACAGCCGTTTGTATTTTTCATAATTTACAATATCACTTAATCATTTAATTGAGATTTAATTTGAAAAAAAATATCCTTGTTTTCAAACATATGTCTTCACAGAATCCTGGTATTTTCAGAGATTTTGCTGAGAGTATGAATATTTTATTTCATGAAGTGGACCTTCATGCAGGAGAGCAAATTCCGAAATTAAAGGACTATGATGGTCTCTGGGTTATGGGAGGCTCTATGAATGTTTGGGAGGAAGATAAGTACCCATGGCTCATCGATGAAAAAATAGCCATTCGTCAAGCTGTCAAGGATTTGAAAATACCTTTTCTTGGAATATGTCTAGGTCATCAACTCCTCGCAGAAGCATTAGGCGGAAAGGCAGAGAGAACTGATAACCACGAGGTCGGTTTGTTCGAAATAACGCCAACTAAAGAGGGACAAAATCATCCTTTATTGAAAGGTTTTGATGCCTCTGATAGATGGGTTAACGTTCATTTAGTGGAGGTCACTCAGGCTCCCCAAGACTCTAAAATTCTAGCCTCATCCAATCAATGTATCAATCACATCATGCAGGTCTCAGATAATGCCTATTCATGTCAATTCCATCCAGAAGTTTGTAGTCACACTTTTGAGGGATGGATGTGCATACCTGAAATTCCAGAGGCACTTGAAGATCTTCTAGGTGTTAAGGGTCTGAGTGACTTTGAGAGTGAAGTTGAAAATAACCTAGCGTCCAATGGAAAAGCATCACAAACTCTATTCAAGAACTGGTGTGACTTAGTCTTTCACTAATTACATTTGATAGAATATTTTTTTGAGTGTAATGCTCTAAAATATTAAAAAAATTGAGTTTTAAACTGAAAATGACAGCTAAGAATTGCTCAAAATGTAATCAAGAATTTGGATGCGGTGCTGGAACTGGAAACTGCTGGTGTATGGTTTTTCCTCCTTTAATGTCACCAACACTGGAGGAGGACTGCTTTTGTCCATCCTGCCTAGGCGTCGCGATCAATGATCGGATAGATTTTTTAGTTGCGGAAAAGGGCATAGAGAGCTTTCAGAAATTTGTTGAGCCCTATCGCTCCCAAACGAAACTCATTAAAAACGTAGACTATACTGTTGACAACGGGCTTTATGTTTTCAGTAAATGGTACCTCGTAAAGCAGGGTGAATGCTGCAATAATGGTTGTAAAAATTGCCCCTATTAGATTTTAAATAAAAAAGGACTTTGAAGATGAACGATGATCAGGTAGATAAAATTATTAAAGAGCTGAGAGATATTCGCGGCATTATGAGCAAGGCTTACCAATTGTTTTGGGTCGCAAGCTTGTTGCTGCTTTTAATTCTTGTTGTAAACTTTATTTAGATCTATTACATAGGATCAGTTCTCCAAAGCCATGATTAGAAAAATCGTTCACATTGGAAACCCAGCGCTTCGTCAAATAGCAGACGAAGTTAAGAGAGATGAAATCAAATCAGTTGAGATTCAAAACCTCATCGATGATCTCATTGAAACCATGAGGGATGTTAATGGCGCTGGCCTTGCGGCAACTCAAATCGCTGTTCACAAAAGAATCTGCGTGATTGAAGTGAAAAAAAATCCTCGCTACCCCTACAAGCCAGACATTCCATTAACTGTTTTAATTAATCCAAAAGTCACCTTTTTAACAGAAGACAGAATCAACGTCTTTGAAGGATGTCTATCGGTTCCTAATATGAGAGGCAAGGTCGATCGCTGTCCTGAAATCTTAATTGAGGCACTTGACCGTCAAGGCAAAAAGCTCAGCTTTAATTCCAAAGGAATAAGCGCCGGAACCTTTCAGCATGAACTCGATCATCTCGATGGTCTCATCTATACTGACCGGATGCCTGACTCAAGTTCACTTACAACGCTTGAGGAATTTGCAGAGCATTACGAGGATGACTTTAAGCAGCAAGTCATCAGCATTGTTGATTTCTATGGCAGTTAAACAGCTGCTTTAACAGTATAGTTCAATTTGAAATCTAGTATAAAAAATATTTGATTTTTTATAATTTCAATAACCAATTGTTATTTCATATATATCTTTAGAAAGTTTCTATTTTTTAACCAATTTAAAGATAATTTTTATAGATTTGATGAACTACTTTCTATATACTCGTTCCTTGTAGGGATATAAAATTTCCTACTGGTAAAAACGGAGAGAGATTGATTAAACTAAAAAAGGAGATAATGTTTTGGAAGATCAAATATTAGCTTTAACGGCTGAAGTAGCCGCTATAAAAGGTGCTGCCGAGGTCACAAACAGGATGTTTGCTGAGGCGTACTATTACATAACAATTCCTTTGATGGTTCTCATTCATGCTGGCTTCCTTCTCTATGAGATGGGTGCTACACGCTTGCAGAATGTACTGTCATCGGGTGTTAAAAATTTACTCGCGTTCGCGTTTACAATTGCTGCATGGTACCTATTTGGTTGGTGGTTCTACTTTGCCCTGCCAACTTGGCCATTAGACTTTAGTGCTGGTGCAGGCTATATGGAGATATCAGGTCTAGAGTATGCAAATGCTATCGCATGGGCCTGGGGCGATTCTGCTCAGTACATGGGACCAAATATGGGTGACAATGCGTCAGGCGTATTCTGGGGTGCTTTTGCTCTATTCGCGGCAACAACTGCGTCGATTGCCTCTGGTGCACTAATCGAGAGAATACAAACTGTAGGTTTTGTAATCTGTGCGGTTGTGCTAGGTACCGCCGCATGGGGTATTGCAGCGGCATGGGGATGGCATGCTGACGGATGGTTAGTCACTGAGTTTGGTTATCACGACTTTGGTGCTGCTGGTCTTGTGCACGCTGTCGCTGGATTCTTCGCGCTGGGTGTTCTATTAAACTTGGGCCCACGTGTAGGAAAATTCAACGCTGACGGCTCTGCGAATCATCTGGCAGGTCACAACATGCCACTTACAGTAACTGGCTTAATGCTGATTATTGTTGGATTCTTCGGATTCCTAATGGCTTGTATCATTCTGCCTGGAGAAGGTTGGAGTTGGTATAGTGACAGAGCGACTACCATTTATGGTACTCCGATGACACTTTCGGCACTAGCATTTAACGTTCCTCTAGCTGCTGCTGGCGGTATTATTGGTGCTTGGGTTATGACTAGAGATCCTTTCTGGATGATGTCTGGCTGTCTAGCAGGTATTATTTCTGTAGCCTCGGGTCTTGATGTGTACTTTGGTTCAACGGTCATAGCTGTTTCTATCCTTGCTGGTATTATTCTTAAGCCGTGTGCGGACTGGCTAGAGGGTCTTGGTATCGATGATGCTGTTGGTTGTGTTACGGTTCACGGAACAATTGGACTATTTGGTGTTGTAATGCTTGGTATTCTGGGTTCTGGTGTTCCAGGACTTGGCGCTTTTGCTCCAGAAGATACTGTTGCAATTAGCCTATTTGGCCAAATTGTCGGTGCAGTTGTCATGTTCTTACTAGGTTTTGTTCCAGGATACATTGTGTCTTGGATAGTGAACAAAGCTGGCATGTTACGTATCCCAGACGCAGTTCAAGAAAGAGGACTTGATGCAGTGAAAGTTCCTGCACAGGCATACCCTCAAGGTATGGCGAGCCCTGAATCTGAATCTTAATTTTTAAGGAGAATTAATATGGGATATTTTGCTGAATCTTTTACAGAGCTTATGGATGCTGATGGTGCTTGGATGGACATGGGCATGTACATCGGTGCTGGCTCATCAGCCGCTGGCTGGTGGACAGTGATTGCTACGGTCATGTTGGTAGGAGTCTTAGTTAAAGGCAACTCTGACGAGCAGGACCACTATAAGTAAAAATCTGTAACAAGTGAAAAATGAAAAGGGCGGTATTGATATACCGCCCTTTTTTATTGTGAATTGAGTTTTTATTCTAAACTTTTAGCAATAGTCTTGCTGGATCTTCAAGCGCTTCTTTGATTGATATTAAAAATTGAACCGCCTCTTTACCATCAATTATTCTGTGATCATAAGATAAAGCAAGATACATCATTGGTTTGATAACGATTTCACCATCGACAACAACAGGTCGCTCTTGAGTCTTGTGCATTCCTAGAATTGCACTTTGCGGTGAATTTAAGATTGGCGTAGACATCAGTGATCCAAAGACACCTCCATTACTGATAGTAAAGGTTCCGCCGCTCATCTCTTCGATTCCAAGCGTTCCATCTTGAGCACGAACTGCAAAATCTACAATGCCTTTCTCAATGTCGTGCATACCCATTTTATGGGCATCTCTAAGAACTGGAACGACCAGGCCACGATCAGATGAAACTGCCACAGAAACGTCACAGTAAGCATGATAGACAATATCCTCGCCATCAATGTAGGCATTGACCGTTGGAAACTTTTTGAGAGACTCTACAGCAGCCTTAACAAAGAAAGACATAAAGCCCAACTTAACAGAGTACTTCTTCTCAAATGCCTCTTTAAAGCTTGCTCTCATGGAGAGTATCTCGCTCATATCAACCTCATTAAAGGTGGTTAGCATAGCTGTGTTTTGCGTCGCTGAGTGAAGCTTGTTGGCGATCGTCTTTCGAATTCGGGTCATAGGAACCCTCTCTTCCATTCGATTGCCTGTTTGCTTTGGAGAAATGGGCTCAGGAGAAGGCTTAGGACTTTCAATAGGAGCCTCTGTTACTTTCTCTTCTAAATGTGTTTCTTGCTCTTGAGCTTCAGGCTCATTATTTTCTGAGGTAGGGCTTGCCACCTCTTTTTCCTCAGACTTATCTATAGTCTCAGAAGATTTTGTATCT
>CABWZU010000033.1:0-10144 GCA_902510115.1 uncultured Gammaproteobacteria bacterium
GAGCATCAATTGAACTGAACGCAAGTCAGCGCCTTTTTGAACAAGGTGGGTGGCAAAGGCATGCCTGAGTGAATGCGGGGAGATTGGCTTGTCAATGCCAGCCAAAGAGGCGTAATCCTTGATAATGTAAAAGAAATTTTGCCTCGACATTGCGCTTCCTCGATTTGACAGAAAATAACTATCGCACTGGCCATTTTTTAAAAGTAGAGACCTTGCATTTTTCTCATACTCACTTAAAAAATCAATCGCTATTTCACCCAGCGGCAACATTCTCTCTTTATTTCCCTTTCCATGAACACGAATAAACTCATCTTTAAGATTGATATTATGAAAACTTAAGTTTATAAGCTCTGAAACCCGGAGTCCACAAGAATAAAGAAGTTCAATCATTGCTCGGTCTCTTTGGCCAATAGTTGAGTTGATATTTGGAGCATCCAGTAATTTTTCTACTTCTTGAATATTTAAAAAAATAGGTAGTTTTTTAACTAACTTTGGATAATTCATTTGATCCGTTGGATCATTAGAGATGATTTGATGCTCTAGTAGATACTGAAAGAATGAGTGAAGACAGGTAAGGATGCGTGATTGAGATGAGGTACTTAGGTTAGAGTCTTTTCGAAAAGAAAAATACTCATTAACCAAATCTCTATTAACATTTTCAAATGGTGTATCTTGGAGCCATTTACTAAAAATATTAAGATCAGAGCGATAAGCGCTTAGTGTGTTTTGACTTGCCCCAGTTGTTAGCCAGTAGAAATCAATAAATTGGTCAATGAGCTGATTATTCATTGCCATTTATTCTACTTAGAAATTTTTTAAAGATGATAAAAAATGCCAGCAGTTGCTGGCATTTAAGTTTGATTGAGAATTACTTTTTATTAAGTTTTTCTTTGATTCTTGCAGCTTTACCTGTAAGTCCTCGTAAATAGTACAGCTTGGCTTTTCTGACTTTACCACTTCTCTTAACAGTAACGCTATCAATCATAGATGAATGTGTTTGAAAGACTCTTTCAACGCCCTCACCATGAGAAATTTTACGAACAGTAAAAGCAGAGTTTAGCCCTCTATTTTTCTTTGCAATCACAACGCCTTCAAAGGCCTGAAGTCTTTGACGATTTCCTTCACGAACTTTCACCTGAACGACAACCGTGTCACCCGCAGAAAATTCAGGAATGTCTGTTCTGAGTTGCTCACTTTCAATTTGATCAATTAAATTCACGGTTGCACCTATTTGAGGTTTTTAAAAAAGGGCTAATTATACATATCTTTTATTATCTTCACAAGAACCAATTGTCTTAAATAAGTGGTAATAATAGATATTATTGATGTTACTTAATAAATGTTTTTCATGATATTATGAGATAATATTGCTCAAAAAAAATAAAAGCAAGGCATGGGTAAAGCAACAGGATTTTTAGAGTTAGATAGGCAAGTTGAATCATATCGTGAAGTAGATATTCGAATTAATGATTATGATGAAATCTTTTCTGGCACGCATAACTTAGATCAACTTCAAGAGCAGGGTTCCAGGTGCATGGATTGCGGCGTTCCTTTTTGCCAATCAACGACTGGGTGTCCAATTGACAATCTGATACCTGAGTGGAATGACCTTGTTTACAATAATGAATGGCAAGAGGCTTTAGAGCGCCTTGAGAAAACAAATAACTTTCCTGAGTTTACAGGAAGAGTTTGTCCTGCTCCATGCGAAGGTGCTTGTGTTCTTGGTTTAAATAACCCAGCTGTTACAATAAAAAATATTGAATTGGCAATTGTCGATAAGGGCTTTGAAGAAGGTTGGATTAAAACAAGATTGATTGAGTCTCGTTCAGGCAAAAACGTTGCAATTGTTGGTTCAGGTCCAGCAGGCTTGGCAGCTGCAGATGAGCTTAATCAAATGGGACATTCTGTTAAAGTTTACGAGAGAAGCGATCGAATTGGCGGTCTTTTGATGTATGGTATCCCCAATATGAAGCTTGGTAAAGATGTTGTTGATCGTCGAGTGAAATTGCTAGAAAGTGAGGGGATAGAGTTTATAACCAATATAGATGTGGGAAAAGATTTAACTACCAAAGAGCTTAAAGAAACTTGTGATGCGGTTATTTTTACAACCGGCGCAACTCAAGCACGTGAATTACCTGCTGAAAATAGAGATGCAAAAGGCATCTATCCTGCAATGGATTTCCTTACATCAAATACTAAAAGCCTTCTTGATAGTGGTCAGCCAGATCAAAGTGATCTATCTGCTAAAGGGAAAAATGTGATCGTTATAGGTGGAGGTGATACTGGAACTGACTGTATTGGAACTTCCTTAAGACAGGGCGCAAAATCAATAATTAATTTTGAATTAATGAGTCGTCCTCCTGAGGGGCGTTCAGACAATAATCCATGGCCAGAGTGGCCAGTAATATACAGAGTTGACTACGGTCATGAAGAGTCAAGTCAAGTTTTTGGTGAGGACCCAAGGCATTATCAGCTTCTTACTAAAGCTTTCATCAAAGGCACTGATGGCAATGTTAAAGGCATAAAAACAGTCAATGTGGATTTGATTGAAGGCAAGTTAACTGAGATTGAAGGAACCGAGAAGACTTGGGATGCTGAACTCGTTTTGTTGTCGATGGGCTTTGTATCTCCAGAGCATTATTTAAGTGATGATTCAGAGATTGAGCTTGATCAAAGAGGTAACTATCAATCAGAGCATGGGGATTACAGAACATCAAAAGAAGGAATCTTTTCAGCAGGTGACTGCAGAAGAGGGCAATCATTGGTTGTTTGGGCAATAAATGAAGGGCGTGGAGTTGCCTCAAGTGTGAATAATTTTCTAGCAAATTCTTAAGGGTTATTATTAGTTATGGCTGAAATATTAGGTGCTGAAGTTGATGAAGAGGGTTACTTAATTAAGGTGTCTGATTGGTCAGCTGATATTGCTCAGGCTATGTCAGAAGAAGACGGAATTGAATTGTCACCTGAGCACTGGGAGGTCATTAACTTTCTTCAGGAGTATTATGAGGAATATGAGTTCGCTCCAGCAGTAAGGGTTCTTACTAAAGCTATAGCGAAAAAGCTTGGCAATGACAAGGGAAATTCTCGCTATCTATATTCTCTTTTTCCATATGGCCCTGCAAAGCAAGGTTGTCGATTCGCTGGCCTACCAAAACCAACAGGCTGTGTTTGATTAAACATTATTGGTTTTGCTATAAAGTATTGACTTCCATTTTTTTCAAAGAGATAGAGTCATATGTCGCTGATTAGTATTTTATTAATTTTCTTTTTTTATATCTCTACCCTGATTTTTATATCTGGATTGTCCTATAAGATTATTCAATATTGGAATACTCCTGCTCCATTAAAGATTCCCATTGCACCATCTGCGCTAGATAAAAAAGGAGTTTTATTAAGATACTTTAGAGAGATTTTTTTGTTTGCAAGCCTGTTCAAAGCAAACAAATGGACTTGGCTCTTTGGGTGGAGTTTTCATTTAGCTTTAGTCCTATTATTTTTTCGACATTTAGTCTATTTTTGGCCAGGTGAGGTTCCTTTAATCCTATACAAAACTGAACCATTTAAGTATGCTGCGTATCCTCTTATTTTTGGCTTATTAGGATTATTAGGTAGAAGATTATTTGTTGATAGGGTTCGTTACATATCTGCACCTTCAGACTTCTTGATGTTAATCGTTTTTATTTTTATTGCTTCAACTGGAATGATAATGACTTTTGCAAATAATCATCCAAATTTACTAATGGTTAAAAATTTTGCATCAGGTTTGATTACGTTTAATTGGTCAGAATTACCTGGAGAAATTATTTTTCTTTTACATATTTTCCCTGTTTTTTGTCTCATTGCTATTTTTCCTATATCTAAATTATTACATGCTCCAGGTATATTTTTTTCACCTACCCTTAATCAGGTGGATAATGCTCGTAAAAAGAGGCACCTCTCAGATTGGGCCTCAAAAAAAGAAGATGATTTAAAATGAATCTTGAATCCAAACATTTAAAGGACAAATAGTCTTGTCAACTGATAATCAAATTAAACTTCCAACTTATGTTGAAACACCATCAATTAGAAGAGATTCTATGGCTGGTGATGGTCCATTTAAAGCTTCAGTTGAGATTCAAAATAACCTTGGATTTCCAGGAGAAAAGGTTGACAATTGGCAAGAAGTGGCTATTAATAAAATGGCTGAAACTAAGTCCAAATATAAATCGGTTCAAGTTTTCTTAGATAGCTGTATGAAGTGTGGCGCATGCACTGACAAGTGCCACTATTTTTTAGGTACTGCCGATCCAAAGAACATGCCGGTTGCAAGACAGGACTTATTTAGAAGTGTTTACAGAAGACACTTTACATTTGCAGGAAAATATTTCCCAAGGTTAGTTGGAGCTAAAGACCTTGATGAGGAAATGTTGGATGATTGGTATAACTATTTTCATCAATGTTCTCAATGCAGAAGGTGTGCAGTATTCTGTCCTTCAGGTATAGATACGGCAGAGATTTCAATGGCAGCAAGAGAGGTGATGAATGTCATTGGAGTGGGTCAAAAATACACAAACCAAATTTTGGGCAAAGTCAAGAAAATTGGAAACAATCTAGGGATGCCTGAGCCTGCTCTTAAAGATACTCTCCTGGATCTTGAAGAGGAGATTAAAGATGATACTGGGGTTGATGTTAAGTTACCAATAGATATTGAAAATTCTGAAGTATTGATGGTTTCGCCATCAGCAGATTTTTTTGCTGAGCCCCATATTGATGGCCTAATTGGATATGCAAAAGTTTTTCATGAGAGTGGTGTTAGTTGGACTCTAAGTTCCTATGCTTCAGAGGCAGCGAACTTTGGCATGTTTATAGGCAATTATGATGTGATGAGAGAGGGCGCCCTTCGAATTCGTAAGGCGGCACTGGATTTAAATGTAAAAAGAGTTATTATTGGAGAGTGTGGGCATGCATGGCGAGTGGCATATAGTTTTTGGAATACTCTCTCGGGCATCGGTGGAGGCGCAGAGGATGAGTATGCTTTGAGGCTCCAAGATCAACTCGATAGTAATTATCCTCAGCCACAACATATAATTGAATTTACCTATGATTTAATTAAAAACAATAAATTAACATTTGAAAAATCAAATAATGATCATCGAGTAGTTACATTTCATGATTCTTGTAATGTTGCTCGAGGTAGCAATATGGGTAATATAGAAAATGGTCAATTTACCTTGCCTAGAGAAGTTATTAAAGCAGCCTGCAATAACTTTATAGATATGCCCAAAAATACAATTAAGTCGGCTACTTTTTGTTGTGGTGGTGGAGGAGGTCTCCTCACTGATGATCTGATTGATCTTAGAATAAAAGGTGCTAAACCAAGAATGCATGCACTTCGAAAAAGTGAGCAGGAAAGTGGTGTCAATACATTAGCTGCTATCTGTGCTATTTGTAAGTCACAGTTTTCAAAAGTTCTACCAAATTATGATTTTGATCCATATATGGTCGTGAGTGTTCATCAGCTGGTAAGTGATGCAATTGTTCTTAAACAGACATTAGAGCAAAAGAATTAATCTATTTGCTCATAAAAATTTACTATTCCTTGATAAATTGACTGAGCAATTTTTTGTTGCTGACTCTTGTTCGTCAAGCGTTTTTCTTGTGTAGGATTTGAAATAAATGCGGTCTCAACTAGGACAGAGGGAATGGAAGGTGACTTAAGGACAACAAAGTTTGCTTTTTGAGGTATTTTTTTGTGAATAGGACCAACTTTACTAAGTTGAGAAATTATCTCTTGAGCTAGTTGAAATGATTGTTTCTCTTTGTCTTTTCGAGAATAGTCACTCAATATATTCTTTAAAAATTGATCATTATCAATGACTGTCTCTACGCCGCCAAACTGGTCTACCACGTTTTGTGACTCCTCAAGCTGTCTAGCAAGTTTACTATTATTTCCTTTTTCACTCAAGATATAGACCGAAGCTCCCTTTGCACTTATGCTTTCCACTGAGTCAGCATGAATAGAAATAAACATTGATGCCTTTTGTTTTTGGGCTATTGTTAATCTTTTTGTGAGAGGAACATAATAATCTCCACCTCTACTTAACACCGCGTTGAAATCTTTATTTTTATTAATGATGCCAACAAGTTTTTTTGCAATTGCCAAATTCACATTCTTTTCTAGTGACTTATTTCTTCCCACTGCTCCAGAATCTTCACCTCCATGGCCAGCATCAATCAGAATCGTTTGTTGATTTCTCAAAGAAGGTGGATTATCAATTTTTGAGATTTTTTTTGCAACCTTGACATCCGAGTCAATAACATCAACTACTAGTCTATGATGCTTGTATTTTGTGTTTGGATTGAGTGTAAAGTGTTTGACATTAAATTTTCTATTAATGTGAACGATTAACTTGATGGTACTTTTTTCACGCTTGATTCTAACTTTTTGTATCCGATCATCTTTAAAAAAAATATTGGAAAAGGTTTCAGATAACACTTCTGCATCATCAAAGCTAATAATAACGAAATCATCATAACTTGTTATATTAAAAAGAGTGTCCTCCTCTTTATCAATTACAATTCGAGTATGATCAGGAGCAGACCAGTATCTAAAATCATAAAGTGTTGTTTTGTCATCACCAAACGCAACAGATGAAAAAGTAATAATAAAAAGACTTATCCAATGACGCATTTTTTAATTGATCTGCCTAATTTGGATTCAAATGAAATTTTAGCCTCTCTAGACTCTGCGTTACCTCTGAGCTTGATTGAAATATCAGCTTTTGCTATGGACCCTTTTCCTAATTCTGGCCATTCAATTAACTGAAGACTATTTGATTTAAGATAATCTCGAATACCAATATATTCTAATTCTTCAGGGTCAGTTAGACGATAGCAATCAAAATGATGGATATCAGCTCTATCATTTTGGTAGGTTTCAACGAGGGTGTAGGTTGGACTTTTTACTTTGTCAAAGCCAAAATATCTGATAAAAAATTGTGCAAAAGTAGTTTTACCAACTCCAAGATCACCTAATAAATAGATGACACAGGGGGATTCAATTTGAGTGCAGCACTTAGCAAATATTTCTGCTAACTCTTTAGTTTCATCAAGATTTTTTAATTTTAAATCCAAACTAATTGATATAAATATGAGGCTAGAATTCCTAAAAGAATTATCCCTCCGAATCGGTTAATTTTTAGTTTAAATGATAGAATCAGAATCAAAAGAGTAAGAATAATCATGTAAATAAAATCCCTACTCATTACTTCTTCAGGAATTTGAAAAGGCAAGATTAATCCTGGTATTGCTAAAACGCCCAAGGTATTAAATAAATTGGATCCAATAATGTTGCCAATAATCATTTGATGTTGTCTTTTTAAAGCACTACTTATTGCAACAGCAAGTTCAGGAAGACTAGTGCCAAGAGCAACAACTGTTAGACCAATAATTAAATCACTTACACCAAAAGCTAGGGCGAGATTAGTTCCACCCCAAACGACAAGCCTTGCACTAGATACTAGAATCACAAGTGAGACTAATAGAAGAAACCATGTCTTGCCCTTGTCTTGATTATCGATTGGTTCTTCCGATATTTCTAGGTCATTATTGTTTCCTTTTTTAGATTCACTAAAAACATAAAAAAGAAATACAAAGAGTAAGGCTAAGAGGGTCAAACCATCCATAAAGCTTAAGAAACCATCCATCAGTAAAAAACCTGCAACTAAAGATGTAAGAAAAAGAAAAACCCACTCTTTCTTTAAAACTGCCTTTTCAACTGTTACTGGATAAATAATGGCAGTTATTGCCAGAACAAGGCCGATATTAAAAATATTTGATCCAAAAGCATTACCAATGCTTAATTCAGGATGTCCATCATAGGCCGCCAAGCCTGACACTAACATTTCAGGCGCTGAAGTTCCAAAGCCAAAAATAAGTAGACCAATAATTAATGGAGAAATGTTAAAGATTCTAGCGATTTTAGCTCCATTATCAGTAAAACTATCTGCACTCCATACGAGCAAACCAAAGCCAATTAAAAGAGATAAAATTGAAATAAACATATTTTTATATTAAAGAAATTTATTGACCATTATAAAGTCAACGCAGTTTGAAATATACAAACACTGCATGAAGATATTCTGATAAAGTTGAGCCATTTAAAATTAATCAAAAGTTTTTAAACACATCTATTTATAATGCATAGATGCTTCTAATTACCAGACCAATTGCGCAAACTAAAAACTTAGAGTCACTTTTGTTGGCGAATGAAATTGACTATGCTTTTTTTCCAGCTCTTGAGATAAAAAAGCTTAGACCCATGGTTCTAAATCATAAATATGATGTCATTATATTTATAAGCGTTAATGCAGTAAATTATGCCGAAGAATATTTTGATCAGCTATTTATTGATCCTGTGGAAATATTTGCAGTTGGGCCTGTAACGGCGAAACAACTCATAAGTAAAGATATCAAAGTTGACTGCTATCCTAAGAAAAATGCTTCAAGCTGGGAGCTTCTGAAGATGAAAGAATGTCTAACTTTATTAAATAAAAAAATCTTAATTGTTAGGGGTAAAGGAGGTTCTGAAACTTTGAAAAATAATCTTAGTATCTCAAATCAAGTTGATTACTTTGAGGTATACAAGAGGGTTCAATGCGAATTGACAGTGCAACATAATGAGTCATTAGAAATGTTTATGAGCTATCCTGATGGATTTCTCATTGCCACTAGTGAAGAGAGCCTTGTAAATGTTATGCGTCTAGTTGAAAGCATTTCTTCTGACTTTATTCAAACTCTCCTGACAAAAAAAATAATTGTCTTTAGTGAAAGAATTAGAGTTCTTGCAAAGGATTTTGGTTTCACGAATATTGAAATCACTTTAAATCCTTCAGATGAAGATTTAGTTAATTTATTAGTTGATAAAAAGTAATAAAAAAATCCACAAATATAAATTGTTTGGGTAACATATACAAAACTATATAGGGAGTTCAGGTGATAAGATTTGGAATTTCATGGGTCGCACGCTTACTAGGAGTTAGTGGCTTCACTGTCCAACAACCTACGACTCGCGGCTCCCTCCAAGACCTTAACATCTCTGAAAGAATTATCCCATTTAATCCAAGCAATTTAGCTCCTAAAAATTCTTTGTTGGAGAGTCCTTCAGAAGCAACTCAACATCTGAAGCGACTCCAAGATACTCAAACTAAACTAAATTCAGATTCATTATTGAGTGAAGCTAGCAATGAACAAGATTTGGTTTCGGTCATTGCTACACTCAAGTCTAAGCTTTATCAAGAATCTATCAAGAGCAAGCACTATACAAATGCCTTTAATGAACTTAATGAAAGGCTTGTTGAGCTCGAAAAAATCGTACAACCTGAAAAGAAGACAGACTTCCAAAAGCTTCAGGGTTGGGTTCATTCTAAGAGACACATTCACTAAATTTTCAATCGCGATTTAGTTTTTTTCCTGCTATATATGGGTTTTGCACCTATTCCTAATGAAAAAAATAAAAGTATTTAGGTATAATGCATTCTGGTTTTTAAATTATATCGAATGAATATATGTCAAAAAGTGATTACATTGAGTTAGAGGGTGTAGTAAAGGAGAAATTACCCAATACAACATTTAAAGTTGAATTGGAGAATGGTCATAGCGTTCTTGCTCATATTTCTGGAAAGATTCGTAAACACTATATACGTATATTGCCTGGCGATAAGGTCACTGTAGAAATGACTCCTTATGATTTAACTAAAGGAAGAATTACTTTTAGGCACAAATAAACCTAAATCAAGCCAGTGTGGTGGAATTGGTAGACACGCCGGATTCAAAATCCGGTTCCTTCACGGGAGTGACGGTTCGAGCCCGTCCACTGGTACCAAATATGAATTGATTAATTATTCGTATTATGAATTTTGGGGATATCGCTAGATTCAAATTATTTTTTCGATGTTGAAATTTAAACCATAGAATCAATTTTTTATGGATATCTATTATGGACAACAATTTACTGAGTGAAGCGATCAACTTAACCCTCTTTGGGATGGGGTTTGTTTTTGTATTTTTGGCTTTAATGGTAGTTCTAACAAGCTTTATGTCAGCTTCTGTTTTGAGACTCCAGCCTTTTGTACCTAGTGCTTCTGTTTCACCAGTTCAAACGG
Organism: uncultured Gammaproteobacteria bacterium; assembly: GCA_902510115.1. Classification (GTDB taxonomy): domain Bacteria; phylum Pseudomonadota; class Gammaproteobacteria; order PS1; family Pseudothioglobaceae; genus Pseudothioglobus. Next base: position 10,143 of record CABWZU010000033.1, read on the forward strand.
AT
>CABWZU010000034.1:0-6816 GCA_902510115.1 uncultured Gammaproteobacteria bacterium
TTGGTTAACTAGAGACTCGTGGCCAAGATCCTTTAGACTTTGACACTGATCAGAAGTTCTTCGATCTTGCCAAACAATGGCATTGTAAATTGACTTGCCAGTCTCTTTGTCCCATACAACTGTTGTCTCTCTTTGATTGGTGATACCTATTGCTTCAATTTGATTTGGTTCAATTTTCGATTCTTTTATTGCGCTCTTACAGCTCTCAAGTGTTGAAGTCCAAATTTCCTCAGGGTCATGCTCAACCCATCCAGAGTGAGGAAAAAATTGCGTAAACTCTCTTTGACCTATTGAAATAATTTCATAATTTTCATCAAATATAACACCTCTTGATGAGGTCGTCCCTTGATCAATAGATAATATATATTTTTTAATTTTTGACATCTGTTTACTTTTTTGAATTATTTAATATTGAAGCTTTCAAAAAGATTTTCCAAATAATGAGACTATGTTCTACTATTGAAAACTTAACAAAATGTAGTATACATTATCTGTTAAAATTTATTTAAAAATAGGCTTAAAAGTCTGATTATATAGAGCTAATTTAACTAAAAACATATGTTCCAATAAGTTATGCCAAATGAGAAAAGAGGAGACGGTACTGTAGGAAAGGCGCTAGATGTGCTCAGCGAAGTTGCAGATATTGGTTCTCCAGTGAGATTCTCCAGTCTACTTAAAACCAGTAAGTATCCAAAGGCTACTCTTTATAGACTGCTTCAAACACTGCTGAATCAAGATATGCTCAGCTACAATGAAGAAGAACAAACCTATAAGCTGGGACTTAAGCTTGTTAGGATGGCTCATTCCGCATGGCTTCAAAGTTCATTAGCTCCAGTAGCAGTTCCCTTTATTGACGACTTGTCTGCAAAAGTTGGAGAAACTGTCCACTTAGCAGAACTCGACAATGGTCAGGTCTTATATGTTGATAAGCGAAATCCAGCATCACCCATAGAGATGTATTCTCAAGCCGGTAAAGTTGGGCCAGCTTACTGCACAGGAGTCGGTAAGGCAATGATGGCTTTCCTGGATGAAACCGAATTGAATAAGGTTATATCTAAGCAAGCATTTCATAAATATACTGAGCACACAATTACTTCTGCAAAAGCATTAAAGAAAGAGCTCGCCACCATAAAAAAAGAAGGAATCTCATTCGATCGACAGGAGCATGAGGAAAAAATTATTTGTATCTCTTCCCCTATTCTTACAACAAATGGTAAGGTGATTGGTGGCCTTTCTATTACAAGCTCTGTTGACATTCATAGCCTAAAAAGTCTTGAAAAATTTAAGCCTGAATTGCTCGAAACTTCACATTTAATTGGAAAAGAAGCAGGGGCTTGGAGCTTTCCAGAAAAAAATTACTAATTAAATATTACTTGTTATGGCATCCTTAAATATATCCAACGCGACTAAAAAATATGACGATTTAGAGGTTATTCACGGTATTGATCTAGAGATTCAAGATGGAGAGTTTTGTGTCTTTGTTGGGCCATCGGGATGCGGAAAGTCGACTTTACTAAGAATGATATCTGGACTAGAAGAGGTTACCAGCGGACAAATTCATATTGGTGATAGAGATGTAACTACTATGCATCCTGCTGACAGGGGAATTGCAATGGTGTTTCAGTCCTATGCGCTATACCCACATATGACTGTGAGAGAGAACATGGGCTTTGGACTCAAAATGTCAAAAGTTCCTTCAAATGAAATTGATAAAAAAGTTAATGAAGCCGCTGAAATCCTTCATTTAGAAGAGTATCTAGATAGAAAACCAAAGACTCTTTCTGGAGGCCAAAGACAGAGAGTGGCAATTGGAAGATCGATTGTTAGAGGTCCAGAGGTTTTTCTATTTGATGAGCCTTTATCTAATCTTGATGCAGAGCTCAGAGTTGAGATGAGGGTGGAGATTTCTCGTCTTCACCGTGAACTGGGAACCACAATCATTTATGTGACTCATGATCAAGTCGAGGCAATGACCTTAGCAGATAAAATTGTCGTTCTAAAGGATGGGTTAATTCAACAAGTTGGAACACCATTGTCACTCTATGATGACCCAGAAAATGTTTTTGTAGCAGGATTTATTGGCTCACCAACCATCAACTTTGTAAGGGGTGATATTAATGGCTCTAAGCTTTCGATACCTAGCCTAAAAAATATCAAACTTGAGATTGATCAATCTATTGCTTCTTCTCACTCAGAACTACTCATTGGACTCAGGCCTCAACACTTAACTCTTGTTGAGTCAGGCGATTTAGAGGTTGAATTTACTGAGGCCTTGGGAGATATATCCTACGTTTACCTTAAGACTGCAAATGGAGAGCGAATTGTTGTTGAGTCGAGAGAAGAGAAATTGCCATCAACTGGAGCTTTAGTAGGCATTAAAGCTAAAGCCTCAAAGGCTTTATTTTTTGACCCTAAAACAGAGCTTAGAGTTAAATAAGCTAGATTGCTTCCCAAAAAACTCCTGAGGCTGGGATTTTGATCGAGCCGACAGCTACTTCCTCTTCACTAAAATTAAACCAAAAGCGGTGATTCAAAGTATCTCTCACTCTCACGCAATCAATCAGCTCTGTAGTTTGAATTCCTTGATCAGAGCAAATGCCTGAAAATATAACTTTTAAAGTGCCTTGGTCAGCCCAACCAGCGATATAGAGGTTTTTCCCATCTCCAATGATTGCTGGCCTGCCATCATCACAGAACTTAACCACATTATCAGAATCAACTAAGGTCTCCATCCACTTTTTAAAATAGCCATGATCTTTGATGGGAATCTCTGCCTTAGGCCTAAGTGTTTCGACGCGGGCAACGGTTCCATTAATTCGTGGCACTACTGGCGGAAGATTTTTAGGAATAGACATATCTAAAGTCTTTGAGCCTGTTCGTGGACCTGAAATGACAACTCCATCAAATCCTTTAATGGCGCTCTCAAGCTGACCTCCAATATGCATTAAGCCTGGCAATAATAAAACTTTATAGCCACTCAAATCAATTTCATTGGGAGGCATTATGTCGATGGATAAACCTAACGATCTGAGAGCTCTGTAATAGTCATATACCAACTCAAAATACGTAAAGTCTTTTCCTTGAGGCATGACCTCCCATGCCCAGCAACTCTCATAATCAAAAATTAGCGCTATTTTTGATTGAACTTGATCAATACCATCAAAATTGTTTAATTCTGCAAAGACCTGGGATGCTTCACTAAGTCCAGGAGCCTTAACTCCATCTGGCCTATTTAGTCCTGCATGCATTTGCTCTTGTGCAAAGGGTGCTTGTCTCCATCTGAAATAACTAACAACTTCAGCGCCATGGGCAATTGCCTCCCAAGTCCACAATCTTACAGCTCCATTTGCAGGCTCTGGGTTATAAGGTGCCCAATTGACTGGGCCGGGCTGCTGCTCCATTACCCACCAGCGACCACGCCCAACCGCTCGGTAAAGGTCATGATGAAATGACTGAAAATCTGGATCTCCAAAGCGCATAAATTTACTTTTAAAGCTATCACTTTGATTCGATCGATCCTCCAAAAATCCCAGAGGATAACTGTCCCAGCTCGCTATATCTAAATCCTTGCCAACCTCATAATGATCAAAGTCAGTAATTCGACCCATATAGTTATGAATTAATGGTGCTTGAGTATATTTCTTTAGGACTTGCGATTGGCTTCGATTGAACTTAATAACTTGATCAGAGCTGAACCGTTTAAAGTCAAGAGAATGTATTGGATTTGGATCAGTTACGGTTAGATTAGGTAGCTGGATTTGTTCAAAATCATTGTATTCCATCGACCAAAATACATTTTTCCATGATTCATTGAGCTGCTCAATCGTTTTATACTTTTTCAAAATCCATCTTCTAAAGGCTTTAAGAGCAGATCGACTATAGGATAGTGTGGTGTCATGACATCCATATTCGTTATCCAGCTGCCATGCTTTTATGAATGAATTACCCCCATATCGTTTTGCAACGATTTCTGAAATTCTTATTGCTTCCTCAAGGTACCCTTCATGTGAAAAGCAATAGTGCCTTCTCGATCCAGATTGACGAGCCCTACCATCAGCATCAACGATAAGCATATCTGGCCATTTATCAATGACCCACCGGGGCGGTGTTGCGGTAGGCGTGCTCATTACTATATTTAATCCAGCAGAACCCAAAATAGAAATTGCGCGATCAAGCCATTCGAAGTTATAAACACCCTCTTCAGGCTCAATTCGACTCCAAGCAAATTCTCCAATTCTTACCCATGCCAAGCCAGAGTTAATCATATCATCAGCATCTTTCTGCCACTGCTCTTCAGACCAGTGTTCGGGGTAATAACAGCTTCCTAGTTTTGGAGTCATAGTAATCTCACAATTCAACTTGATACTCAGCCAAACCGACTGCGTCAGCTTCAAAATGAAACACTTTACCAGCCAAAGGCTGTGCTTTCAAATTCTCATCACTCAAAGTTTGGCTAGCAGTCGTTACAAAAATAGTATCAAATGATTTACCTCCAAACGCTGGGCAAGTCACCTGTGATGCAGGAAAGTTCTCCACCCTGTCTAACCACCCTTCCGGGCTATATCTAGCTATTCTAGATGCACCATATTGAGCATTCCATAGAAAACCCTCACTGTCGCAAACTGACCCATCTGGATGAAGGCCCTGCGCCTTCAAATCAATAAATATAATAGGTTCATTGATTGGCCAACCATTTTTCTGATCTAAATCTTGTCTCCAGATTTTCTCTTGTCTTGTGTCTGCAAAATAAACAAATTTTTTATCAGGTGAAAAGCAGATACTATTTGGAATCGTTAGCTCTTGATACAGCTGTTCTAACTTACCCTTATAAAAACGATAAATTGAACCTGCTTCTTTTTCCGCATTAAGTCCCATTGTTCCAATCCAGAAGCCGCCCCAAGGATCAGCTCTTCCATCATTTGAACGTGTATGCGGCAAATCAGCCTCTAAATCAACTAAAACTGTCCTTTTATCTGATGTGAGCGATAGTTTTATGAGTGATGATGCACTGGCTACGATTAGGTTTTCTGTATCTATCCAACCAGCGGCAGATACTGGTTCAGAAAAATTCCAAGCCTTCAGTTCGCTGTCCTTCCAGCAATACATCTTAAAGGCATTAATGTCGAACCAAAATAATGCCTCAAGTTTTGGGTGCCATAGAGGCCCCTCCCCTAAATCACAAGAATCTGCCGGCAAACACTCTTTAATCATTTATGGGCTTTATCATAAGATTGAACAATAAGCTTTGATTTACTGGCCACACTCTGAGAACTATCTCCAGCTTTGTAAATACCAGAACCTATTCCAAAACCGGTTGCACCAGAGCTTAGCCATGATGAAAAGTTTTCTGGGCCAACACCTCCAACCATATATAGAGGAATGTTTTGTGGCAAAACAGCCTTTAAGGCGACCAAATTAGACTCACCCAAAAGACTTGCCGGAAAAAACTTTAATCCGTCAGCACCGCAATTTAAAGCTGAAAAGCACTCTGTTGGGGTAATGACTCCAGGAAAGCTTAACATGTTAGCTTGCTTAGTTGCTTCTACAACTTTCGAATCGAAATTTGGGGACACAATAAAATCAATGCCAATCTCCTCAAGGATCTCAACCTGTTTAGTATTAGTAACAGTTCCAGCACCTACAGAGATGAAATCTTTCATCTTATCATGAAGTAATTGAATACTATCAAAAACATCTGGGGAGTTCATCGGGACCTCTATTTGAGTGATTCCATTTTCTGCAATAGTGCGTGCTATTTCAAGCACCTCATTTGGCTTAACTCCTCTCAAAATAGCAATTATATTTCTAATCATAAAACCTCAACCAGATACAAGATCTTTATAGGCAGAACTTAGCCCAGACAATGTGGCGGTTTCAAGACTGAACAATTGACTCTGGCCGCCAAGAACCTTCAATCCTTGATGATAATTATTAGACAAGAGCTCTGACCCAATAAGAGTGACATTGTTGTCTTTCCAGTAACTTTGAGCCCCATTAAGCTCTACGCCTAAAAGAAGGCCTGATAGAGTTGATCTTGCCTGATCTCGATCCATGTTATTAACAATAGACTCAGCGCGCAGTGAAAAAAGATTTGATGCAATTAAGCCTGGGTTATTAAATCCATCATGAATACCATCCTCAAAGCTCTCTTGGTTCCATCCTTTAATTGAAGTTGAATGTCTTATCAGGGTATGGTTCGTGATAACGCCAAAGAGCTCACCCGTCATAAAAGTTTTAAAACTGTTTATCTGTCCCTCTTGAATATTGACCCATTTTGCGTGGGTTCCTGGGAGACATACTACACCTTTAAAGCCTTTGTTTTTATTAATGAATCCTGAAATTTGGGTCTCTTCACCCCTCATAATATCTGCAGGATGATTTTGCATAACTCCAGGGACAAGATGCACGATAATTCTTTTGTCATGCGTATTTGCCGTTGTAAGTTGGTTATTGTCTATAGGTACACAGGGTGTTTTCAAGTAGGGAGTTTCAACCCAACCTTGCTTAGCTCCAACCATTCCACAAGCCATGACTGTAGTGACTTTAGTGTCATCTAGCCAGCTTTCAATAAGTCTCAATAAAACGGGTTCAAATTCATTTTGTTGGAGATCCTTCATGCCTTCGTTTGATTCTCTAAACGCTAGCACGTTATCCTCTTCTCCAATAGCCCAAGCACGCATATGGGTTGTCCCCCAGTCAGCAGCAATCCATTTAGCTTTAATATTGTTCATCGCCCTATTACCCTGTAACTACAACGCCACCATCAACCACAAGCGCCTGTCCAGTCACCATTCGTGATGCTTTTGATGCTAAAAA
>CABWZU010000035.1:0-6713 GCA_902510115.1 uncultured Gammaproteobacteria bacterium
ATCTAAAATTGAAAAGATTGCGAATCAATATTTCATTATTGATTCCGGCACATGGTATCTTATAACGCTATGAAAACTGACACTCCATTTGTTATTGCTGGGCGAACTTTTAACTCAAGATTATTAGTTGGTTCAGGTAAATATAAAGACCTTAACGAAACAAAATTGGCAACAGAAAATTCTGGATCAGAAATCATTACTGTGGCCATTCGAAGGACAAATATTGGGCAAAATGTGAATGAAGAAAGCCTTCTAGATGTCATCTCACCAGAAAAATATACGATTCTTCCCAATACTGCAGGTTGCTATAATGCGAAAGATGCGGTGAGAACCTGCCTTCTTGCAAGAGAGTTATTAGATGGTCATAATCTAGTAAAGCTAGAAGTTCTTGGAGATGAAAAAACACTGTATCCCAACATTGTTGAAACCCTTGATGCAGCAAAAACGCTTATAAAAGAAAACTTTGATGTCATGGTCTATACTTCTGATGACCCTATAGTTGCAAAGGAGCTTGAAGAAATAGGCTGTTGTGCAATAATGCCTCTAGGCTCTCTCATTGGCTCTGGTCAAGGCATTTCAAACCCCTTTAACATTAAATTAATAAAAGAGAGCTCTAATGTACCCGTTCTAGTAGACGCTGGTGTTGGCTGTGCAAGCGACGCTGCCAGAGCAATGGAGCTTGGGTGCGACGGCGTTCTAATGAACTCAGCTATTGCAAACGCCAATGATCCTGTATTAATGGCAAGTGCAATGAAACATGCTATTATTGCGGGAAGAGAGTCATACCTTGCTGGAAGAATGATGAAAAAAGCCTTCGCTAGTGCAACCTCTCCATTGGAAAATCTTATCTAAACAACAACGCTCCCATGAATTTTTCAAACAAAATAAGTGATCTAGAAGAAAATCACTTATTGCGTTCGAGAAGAATTGCAAAAAGTCCTCAAGGCACTGTCATGAAAATTGATAACCAAGACGTGGTTAACTTTTGTTCTAATGACTATTTGTCTCTCGCCAATCATGCAAAGATTAAGGAGGCGCTAATTGAAGGAGTTGAGAAATATGGAGCTGGATCAGGGGCATCACATTTAGTCAGTGGTCATTCAGACTCCCACAAACTACTTGAAGAGGCTCTTGCAGAATTCACGGGTCAAGAGAGTGCGCTATTATTTTCATCAGGCTATAGCGCAAATCTTGGAATTTTTTCTGCTCTTCGAGACGAGATTAAATGGTCAATTCAAGACAAATTGAATCACGCTTCATTGATAGATGGGTGCAGGTTAATTGGTCTCCCAATTCAAAGATACCATCATAATAATCTTGAGTCTTTAGCTAATAAAATTAAAAAACAGTCAGGCTCTGGACTTGTTGTTACAGACAATGTTTTTAGCATGGATGGAGATCGGGCCAATATTTCAGGAATTTCCAAGATTATCGATTCATCAAATACCATGCTTATGCAGGATGATGCCCATGGATTTGGTGTTTTCGATCCAATTATTCCAGAGCGTTCTATCTATATGGCCACGCTGGGAAAGGCCGCAGGTGTAATGGGAGCATTCGTGTCTGGAGACAAAGACTTTATAGAATTTCTAATTCAAAAATCAAGGCCTTATACCTATACTACTGCACTTCCACCTGTCCTATGCCATGCAATTCAAATGAGTCTAGAAATGATAAAGCATGGAGAGCAAAGGGAAAAGTTATTCAAAAATATAAAGTTTTTTCGATCAATTGCCAGTCAACTTGGCCTGAGTTTCGAGCAGTCAGATAGTGCAATTCAACCTCTAATAATCGGCTCTAGTTTGAAGGCATTATTAATTAGTAACCGCTTATTTAAGGAAGGTTTTTTTGTGAGTGCAATTCGTCCTCCTACGGTTCCACCTAATTCCGCAAGACTTCGTTTTACGCTTTCAGCTGATCATACATTTGAACAAATAGAATCCCTACTTGAAAAGGTCAATAATGCTATGGCATAGAACAATCGGCGAGGGTCAGAGCTTAGTTTTATTGCATGGATGGGCCTTCAACAGCGATATTTTTAATGAGCTAGTCACTAAATATAAGAATGATTACTGCATTACTATTATCGATTTACCTGGTCATGGAAGAAGCCCTGATATTGAAGGTGGTATAGAAGATTGGTGTTACGAAATCATCAAGCTTATTCCTGAAAGATCTATTCTCTTAGGATGGTCACTAGGAGGGTTGCTATCTATTTTTATAGCCAATCAAGTTAAACTTAAGGAATTGATTCTAGTAGCTGCAAGCCCATGCCTAGTAAATAACGAAAACTGGGATTATGGAATAAGGCATGAAGTATTCGATCAATTTGCTTTAAATCTAAAAGTTGATAGCACGAAGGCATTAAAACGTTTTGTGAGCTTGCAAAGTAAAAATAAATCTCAAATTCAAGAATTACACAGCTCTATTCAAAAATATCCTGCCTCTCAAAGTGCCTTAAATAATGGTCTAGAAATAATTACTAGGTCGAACTTAAGGAATGAATTTAAGGCCATCTCCACTCCAAAAAAATGTATTCTTGGAAAGCTTGATACACTTGTCCCAGCAAAAATTCAACATTGGTATGCTGATGCTGAGACAAAAACTCAAGTCCTAAAATCTGGACATCTTCCATTTTTAGAAAATAGCTTTAAAATCTAATATTGATTAAGGTGCGCCTCTGCATCGACTCTAATAGATATAAGGTTTTTGGTATAATTTAACTATATTATTTCACCAATAAAAAGATGAGTGCATTAGTTGGGGTTATTATGGGTTCAAAATCTGATTGGCCCACAATGAAAAATGCCACAGAAATACTTGAAGAGCTTGGAGTCTCCTACGAAGTTAAGGTTGTTTCCGCTCATAGAACTCCTGATTTAATGTTTGAATATGCAGAAACTGCCGAAGCAAGAGGCCTAGAAGTCATTATTGCAGGTGCAGGAGGCTCTGCTCATTTGCCAGGAATGGTCGCTTCAAAAACTATTGTTCCAGTCTTGGGCGTGCCGGTTCAATCTAAAGCCTTAAGTGGTCAAGACTCACTATTATCGATCGTTCAAATGCCTGGAGGTATTCCAGTCGGCACTCTTGCTATTGGAGACTCTGGGGCAAAAAATGCCGGTATATTGGCTGCTCAAATTGTAGGAAACCATGACAAAGCAGTGAGAGAAAGGGTGAGCAAGTTTAGATCTGATCAAACTCAAAATGTTTTAAATAATCCAAACCCCAAAAATTAGAATATGAGAATTGGTGTTCTTGGAGCTGGTCAATTAGGAAGAATGCTGGCACTATCTGCCTATCCTCTTGGTCATCAAATGAGATTTTTAGCTTTATCTGAAGAGGACCCTTCTTCACTTCTTGGCAAAACATTTGTCCATGATAACAATCCAGAAGTAATACAAAAATTTTCTAATGACTGTGATGTTGTAACCTATGAGACTGAAAATACAGACATCAATATTGTCAATGAAATATCTAAAACCATTGAAGTTTATCCTGGAGATTTATCTCTTAGCTTAACGCAACATAGGGGCAGAGAGAAAACCTTACTGCAAAAATTAAATATTCCTTGTGCACCTTTTGAGTTTGTCAATAATGTCTCTGATTTAACTCGTGCTATTAATAATATTGGCCTTCCAGCCATTCTAAAAACTACAGAAGATGGATATGATGGTAAAGGTCAATTTCTAATCAAGTCTGAATCTCAAATAGATGAGGCCTGGGAAGCAATGTCTGGCGAAGAGTCTATTCTGGAAGGGTTTATTGACTTTAAAAGAGAACTTTCACTTGTTGCCGTTAGAGGAACTGATGGCAGTCTCAAGTATTATCCTCTAGCTGAAAACTCTCACCATGAGGGCATCTTAAGATTGACAGTAGCCCCTGCACAGGAGATATCAGAGTCACTTCAAAAAAAGGCTGAAAGTTATATGATCTCGCTGCTAACTGAAATTAAACACGTTGGCGTTTTAACTCTTGAGCTATTTGACTCAAATGATGAATTGATTGTCAACGAGATTGCTCCAAGAGTTCATAATTCAGGACACTGGACAATTGAAGGTGCTCAAACTTCTCAATTTGAAAATCATATCAGAGCAATTACGAATAGCCCGCTTGGTGATACATCGATTAAAAGTCAATTCAATGCGATGATTAACATCATTGGAAAGTATGGTCCAACAAATAAGGTTCTTGAGACTAGAAATGCTCACTTACATTTGTATGATAAGAAGGAGCGAAAAAACAGAAAATTAGGACATATAACAATCACTTCAGACTCATATGAAGAATTGCAAAAATCCATTGATAATTTGAGTGATTATTTGCCCTAATCTTCATTGAGGTCAAGCTCACTTCCATGTCTCTCTAATTCTTCATGGTAAAACTGCTCTGCAAGCTTTTCTTCATAGTGGTATGCCGATAATTCACTCACCTCGACTTCTGCTAGAAACTGGCAAACATGGATCATTTCATGGCACATCGTAATGATAAATTTTTTCTTATCTAATGATTCTTCAATTTCAATGAAAAATCTCCCATCACCCTCATAATCTGTCCACGCAAGAGCGTCTTCAACCTTATGGATGGTGAGATCTATAGTAGGAAGCTTGTTCTTATGAAATAGTCCATTACAGCAAAAATTAAATAATTGTCGCGAGAGCTCCCTTTGATCTTTGTTGCCCCCATGGATATAGATCATAGCTTAGTGAAGCATCTTATTTAAAATGCTTTTCTAGATATTTAATGATGTCATTGGACTCATAAAGCCAACTAAGCTCACCAGCATTATCAATTCTCAGACATGGGACTTGGACTTTGCCCCCATTAAGCTCCAGCTCTTTTCTATAATCACCTTGTTTGGCATTGCGAGTTTCTAGATTAAGATTCAATCGTTTAATGGCTCTTCGAGTTTTAATACAAAAAGGACATGCATAAAATTCATAAAGCTTAAGTGACTCTGTTTTTTTATTTACCTGAAGTTGGTTTTCTGAGCTTCTCTTAACAATTGCAGGCTTAATCATCCAGTCTAGAAAAATTAGAATTCTCCCTGAGCCCTCTCTGAGTAGCTTTAGAATTAATCTCATAGACTTTGCCTGAAGGCAATCAAGGTGTTTTCAAGTAATGTTGCTATTGTCATAGGACCAACACCTCCAGGAACAGGCGTTATTGCACCAGCAGTATCCTTAATGGCATCATAATCTACATCTCCAACAAGTGAGCCATCCTCTAAACGATTTATTCCTACATCAATCACTACTGCTCCCTCCTTAACCCAATCACCCTTGACCATCTTAGGTATTCCAACGCCAACAACAACGATGTCAGCCTCTCTTACTTTACCCGGGAGATCCTTTGTTTTGCTGTTACAAATAGTGACAGTGCCTCTGGCATTTAAGAGCTCCATTGCCATCGGCCTTCCAACAATATTGGAAGCACCAATAACCACACAATTCATTCCTTCAATCTTACAATCAATTGACTCCAACATTGTCATTACGCCCTTAGGGGTGCAGGGTCTCAAATGAGACTTATTTTGCATTAATTTACCAATATTCTCACTATGAAAACCATCTACATCCTTGAAGGGGGAGATATGCTCAATGACTTTGTTTGCATCAATATGTTTAGGCAATGGAAGTTGAACGAGAATACCATCAATGTGTGGATTATTATTCAATCGCTCCACCTCTTCCAGTAACTGTTCTTCAGTTATATTCTCAGACTTAATAATCTTGTCAGAAAAAAAACCAGCCTGTTTGCATGCGAGCTCCTTATTTCGAACATAAACAGCTGAGGCTGGGTCCTCCCCAACTAAAATAACTGCAAGACCTGGCGGACGATCAAAAGTACTTACCTCATCAGCGATTTTAGAACGAAGATTTTTTGCAATTTCTTTACCATCAATAATATTCATTTTTTAAATTCCTTTTTTACTTTTTTTAAATCACTCTCTGTATCCACACCAAGGCCAGTTGCAGCTCTAGCAATCTCAACATGTATATCGAATCCATTTGCTAAAAAAGTAAGTTGCTCTAATTTTTCTGCAATTTCAAGACTAGACATCTCCATCTTGGAATAGTCTTTCAAAAAACCTACTTTGTAAGCATATAAACCAACATGTCTAAAACATAAATCTAAATCAATATTATCCTTAGACCTAAATGCTGGCACAGGAGATCTAGAGAAATATAATGCTTTTCCGCGCGGATTATATACAACTTTGACACAATTCTCGTCAAAGTATTCCTCCTGAGAATTAATTTTTTCACACAAAGTTGCTACACTCATGCTTGAAGTAGCTAGGTTGGAAGCCACTTGATTAATGGATTCAGGAGCCATCATTGGCTCATCACCCTGCAAATTAACAATGATTTCATGATGTTCAAAACTTAAGTCTGACACAACTTGAGACAAACGAGATGTGCCTGAAGAATGGTTATGATTGGTCATACATACCTCTGCACCAAAGTTAAGTGCAACTTGCCTTATTCTCTCATCATCTGTTGCAATGATTACTCGTCTAGCATCACTTTTTAGAGCATTTGAATAGGTATGTTCTATAAGGGTTTTTCCGTTAATATCTTTTAGTAGCTTTGCCGGTAATCGACTTGATGCATATCTTGCAGGAATAATAATGGAAAAATCCATTATTTTAAGGGCTCTATTCTTCTAGCTTCTTCAACAAGAAGAATTGGAATGCCGTCAATAATTGGATA
>CABWZU010000036.1:0-6479 GCA_902510115.1 uncultured Gammaproteobacteria bacterium
TGATTTTTTTGCTCAAGTGCATACTCAAAAGTTAGAAAACGCCTCTTTAATCCATGTTAACGAGAGTCTAAAGCAAGATTTGAGTCTCAAATCTAATGACAATGAGCTTCTAAGTATCTGTTCTGGAGAAAGGCCTCTTAACGATGAAAGTCCAATATCTACAGCCTATGCAGGACATCAATTTGGATATTTTGTTCCTCAGTTAGGTGATGGTCGAAGTTGCTTGATTGGTGAGATAGACGGGTTAGAGCTTTCTCTAAAGGGCGCTGGAACCTCACCTTTTTCTCGTGGCGCTGATGGACGCGCTGTCCTTCGCTCAAGTATACGTGAGTACCTATGCTCAATAGCAATGCAAGGGCTCAATATTCCAACAACTAGAGCCCTGGCTATAGTGAATAGCGACTCTCAAGTTTATAGAGAGCACGTTGAAAATGCAGCTATTATTACCCGAGTGGCTGAGAGTCATATCCGGTTTGGCCACTTTGAATACTTTGCATCCCAAGGTCAAAATGAAAACGTAAAAAAATTAGCAGATTTTGTAATCAAACACCATATGAGCGAGCTTGAGCGAGGTGATTATTTAGGACTCTTTAAAAAGGTTATAGAGTTAACCTCAATAATGATAGCAAGGTGGCAAGCTCAGGGTTTTTCTCATGGAGTTATGAATACAGACAACATGTCAATTCTAGGGTTAACAATTGATTATGGACCTTTCAGTTTTATGGAAACTTATGATCCAGCCTTTATCTGTAATCATTCAGACACCCAAGGAAGATACTCATTTGAAAGGCAGCCATCAGTTGCTTTATGGAACTTACAGCGACTTGCTCATGCTTTAGAGTCACTTATTCAAGAAGACCATCTGAAGGATGCTCTTTCCTCCTATGAAAAAATATTGGTCAAAGAGTACTCATATTTAATGAGGAGTAAGTTCGGCTTAATATTGCATGATGAAGGTGATAATGCCCTAATTAACAACTTTTTAGAACTTCTTTATACGCAGAAAAAAGACTATCACCGCTCATTGAGAATGCTTTTAAATCAGAACGAGAATTTATTGGGTGAAAAATTTGAATCCTGGTTGAAGGATTATAAAAAAAGAATAAACAAAGAGGAAAATTTAACACAAAGTTTAAATTTGATGAAACAGTTTAATCCAAAATATATTCTACGAAACTACTTGGCTGAAGTAGCAATTAGAGAAGCCGAAGACCTTAAAAAATATGAAGAAATTGATGTTCTATTTAGACTTCTCAAAAAGCCTTTTGATTCACATAATGGTTATGATTCGTATGACAGTGAGCCACCTGACTGGGCTAAGAATCTAGAGCTTAGTTGCTCATCCTAGGACAACAAGTGCATAGTTAAACCAACTTAATATAAGCTCAACCCATGGCCTTACTAGGTAGTTAAATCCTCCAAGAAACATTAAACCCAAAAGGATATAGAGGCCATATTGCTCTAACTGGTTGTATTGATAAGCTAGTCGATTTGGAAGAAGTGCACTAATGACCCTTGAGCCATCGAGGGGAGGAATAGGTAGTAAATTAAATACAGCAAGTACACAATTGACAAGGATGCCAACCCTTCCCATTTCAATGAGTACAGTGATATTCATTTTAATCGCAATAATCATTACAAATAACCAGCAAATGGCCATCACAATATTTGCTCCAGGGCCAGCCAATGCAACCCATATCATGCCATTATTTCCATTACGAAGTGCGTTGAAGTTTATTGGAACCGGTTTAGCCCAACCAAATATAAATCCTGATGAGGAAAGCAATAAAACTAAAGGGATTGCTATGGTGCCAATTGGGTCAATGTGCTTAGTGGGATCCAGAGTAACCCTGCCCATCATTCTTGCAGTGTGATCCCCAAGTTTGCTAGCTACCCAGCCATGAGCAGCCTCATGAAGAGTAATTGCGAAAAGCAATGGAATAATATAAATTAATAAAGTTTGAAAATCAGGCATTAGGTAAAATCAATTTATTTAGTGACTTAAATACATTTTATATGAAAAGCAGTGATTTTTTAATCTCTACAGTTAAAGAGGCGCCCAATGATGCCAAAATTATTTCGCATCAATTAATGATAAGAGCAGGGCTTATATCCAAATTAGCTTCAGGTCTTTATTCTTATTTGCCAATTGGCTTGAAGATTATTCAGAAGGTCGAAAAAATTATCAGAGAGGAGATGAATAAGTCGAAGGCATTAGAGTTATTGATGCCAGTTGCTCAGCCAGCTGAACTTTGGCAAGAATCACAAAGATGGGAGGAGTACGGGCCAGAACTACTTCGATTTCAGGATAGGCATGAGAGGGATTTTTGTATGGGTCCTACTCATGAGGAAGTGATTACCAATATTGCCAAACAATACATCAGAAGTTACAAACAGCTTCCTATTAATTTTTATCAAATTCAAACCAAGTTTAGAGATGAGATTCGACCTCGATTTGGTGTAATGCGTTCAAGAGAATTTATTATGAAAGATGCCTATTCATTTCATATGGATGAGGAGTCCCTTGGTGAGACGTATAAAGTGATGCATCAGACCTATTGTAATATTTTTGATAGACTTGGCTTCAATTACAGGCCTGTTTTAGCGGACTCAGGAGCAATTGGCGGGGATAGTTCTCATGAGTTTCATGTTCTCGCCGAATCTGGTGAAGACGCAATCTGTTTTTCTGATACTTCAGACTATGCTGCAAATATTGAGAGGGCTGAAACTCTTCCTCAGGGCACTCCAGAATCACCAAAAGAGGATATAACTATTGTTAAAACTCCTGGAGTGAAGACCATTAATGATGTCTGTAATCTGCTAAATGTTAAGCCTGAGAATTCAATTAAAACACTAGTTGTAATGGGTGAAGATGATAATCTAGTTGCGCTTGTTTTGAGGGGTGACCATGAACTTAATGAAGTCAAAGCATCAAAAATTGAAGGTATTAAGCAACCACTACAAATGGCAGATGAGGATGAAGTTGTAAAACAGCTGGGCTGCAACTTTGGCTCTATCGGTGTTGTAAATTTAGATGTTACAATTTTGGTTGATTATGCAGCAGCCTCTTTATCAGATTTTGTTTGTGGAGCTAATCAAAATGATAAGCACTTTACTGGGGTTAATTGGAAAAGAGATGTTCAAAAAATGACCCCATGTGACCTTCGTAATATTATTGCAGGAGATCCCTCACCAGATGGTCAGGGCATGATCGAAATTAAAAGAGGAATTGAGGTTGGACATATTTTTCAGCTTGGAACAAAATACTCAGATTCAATGAACGCTAATGTGATTGGTGAAGATGGTAGGGCGGTCAATATGAATATGGGCTGCTATGGTATTGGAGTGACCAGAATTATTGCTGCATGTATAGAGCAGAATCATGACGAGAGAGGGATTATTTTTCCTAGGGTAATTGCACCTTTCGAGCTCGTCATAGTTCCAATTAATTACAATAAATCATCTCGCGTTAGAGAGCTTGCTGACCAACTTTATAAAGAGTGCAATCAACAGAATATTGATGTTTTGCTTGACGATCGAAAAGAGCGACCTGGAATCATGTTTGCAGACTCAGAACTCCTAGGCATTCCTCATCGTTTGGTAATCAGTGATACTCATGCTGATAATGGGAAAATTGAATACAAATCAAGGGCACATCCAGATAAAGTTGAAATTGATTTTAAGGATGCCGTTAGCTATATTTTAGATATGCTTGTCTAATGACATTTCTACAGTTTTTATTACCTCAACACCTTTTATCGAGACTCATGTTTCGATTTGCAAGAATACAAGTCCAGTGGATAAAAAATAGCTTTACTTCATGGTTTGTTTCAAAGTACAAGGTTAATATGAATGAGGCAGGGCTTGAGGATATTAAAGAATATAAACACTTCAATGATTTTTTCACGCGATCTCTTAAGGCCGGTACAAGGCCAATATCTGAATCAAAAGTAGTTTCTCCAGTTGATGGTGTAGTCTCTCAGTGTGGGAACATAGAGGGATCTATGATTTTCCAAGCGAAAGGCAAGAAATTCTCACTTGAAGCTTTGCTTGCAAATAGTCCAGAAGACAATTTTTATAGTAGTTTTGCAACAATCTATTTATCACCTAAGGATTATCATCGGATTCACATGCCCTTTGACGGTATCTTGAAATCAATGAAATACATTCCTGGAAATCTTTTCTCAGTAAATAAAAGAACTGTTGAAAACATTGATCAAGTTTTTGCTCGAAATGAAAGGCTCATATGTTATTTTGATACAGAATATGGTGAAATGGCTTTGGTTATGGTGGGGGCTATTTTTGTTGGATCAATGGAAACTTCATGGGAGGGTCAAGTAACTCCTCCTTATACCAAGTCAGTTAAAACATATGACTATGATTCTCGTCAAATAGGCTTATCCAAGGGAGAGGAGCTAGGTCGATTCAACATGGGCTCAACCGTCATTCTTATCCTACCTAAAGGATCGCCTGAACTAAATCTTGAGGCCAGGAAAGTTCTCAAGATGGGCCAATCTATTTCAAACTAATTACTCAGTTTCTACTACAGATATTGATTCAATTTGATTCTCAAACTCCCTAAGTCTTTTATAGACACTAGCAAGTTCAATAATTGTTGGCCATGAATTAAAGAGGTATTGTAAGGAACCCTCAACTCTTCCAAAAGCTCTGATTATTTGCTGCATAACCCCAAGAGTCATTACACCCGCAACAATCGCTGGCGCTAAAACAATGTAGGCAACTAATACGTTTACCTGGAGATAGGCTAGTCTTCCAATATTAAAGTATAGGTAATTTAAGTAGCTTTTAAAGTGGATGATGCGAACGCCTTCAAAGAGTTCATCAAGTGACTTAGGTCTAATAGTGCCATCATCCTCTGCAATCACTAAAACCTTTCTGTAAGCTG
Organism: uncultured Gammaproteobacteria bacterium; assembly: GCA_902510115.1. Classification (GTDB taxonomy): domain Bacteria; phylum Pseudomonadota; class Gammaproteobacteria; order PS1; family Pseudothioglobaceae; genus Pseudothioglobus. The sequence goes on from CABWZU010000036.1 coordinate 4,907, forward strand.
CCTCTCTTTTTTGAAGGTCATATTCAATTCCAACTAGCCTTAATAGCCAGGCTAAGCCTATCATTAATAATGTTCCTCCAACTGCCCAAATAAGAGCACTAACGACGAGTCCAAATTCCCATTCCCCAAACCACATGATTGGTATACCAACTGCAAGTCCCATTAGGAGTGGAAAATATTCCACCAATACCATAATTGACTCGATAAGACTTGTTCCAAGTCCTTCCATAATTCTAGAAAAACGGATGGTATCCTCTTGAACACGCTGCGAAGCACCCTCAATAGTCCTGGCTTTATCATAAACGCTGTGGTAGAACTCAACCATGGACGTTCTCCATCTAAATAGGAAGTGCGATGTTAAGAATGAAGTTGCTAATCCAAGGATAATCCAAAGTGCTGCTAATTTAGCAAAACTATAAAGTCCTCCGAAATACTCTTCAATAGTTACAGCATTTGGAGTGGCCAAAGCTTTTTGAATCATGTCATAGAAGCCACCAAACCATTCATTAATTTGAACGTCTATCTGAACAGAAAGCCATAGCGAAGTAAGAATAACTGCTGAGCCAAGATAAGCCCACAAGAACCATTTTCTTTGAGTAAAAAATTTAAACATTGTTGTCCTTAAAGTTTGAGTTGTTGATATTAATAAAGATAATACCTAATTTAATTTTGTGATTTTAACTAGTTTAACACCCTGCTTGCTGACTTGAATAATCTCAATAATTAATGGATTTATTTTCAACGAAACGTTGTGTTGAGGAAAACTTTGCAGCTGCTCTAAAATTAACCCATTCAATGTTTTGGCGTTGTCGAATGGGAGCTTTATTTTGAGTTCACTATTGAGTTCTCGAATACTTATTTTAGGGTCGACTAAGTAACTTCCATCCTCTAGTAAAGTAATTTCATCGATGCTTTCGCCCTGTGATGAAGTAAATTGACCTACTATTTCTTCTAAGATGTCATCAAGTACAACCATTCCTTGAACTTCGCCATATTCATCAACAACAATTCCCAGTCTTCTTTTTTGGCTCTTAAAGTGTTCAAGTTGCTGCGATAAGGGGGTTCCTTCTGGAATAAAATAAGGTTCTCTAATGAGCTCCTTAATTTGTGACATTTCAACCTCACCTTTAGCATAACTATTCACTACATCTCTCATATGAATTGTTCCAATAATATTATTCTCGGAGCCTTCAAAAATAAGAAGTCGATTATGTTGGATTCGTTTGAACTGATCAAATAATTCTTCCTCATCATCAATATCAGCAATAACTAATTCGTTATGAGGAATCATAATATCCTCAACCTTTACTTTTTCAAGATCTATGATGTTGAGAAGCATCCTTTGATAATTGCTAGTCATCATAGATTTGGAATCTTTTACTGCCATTCGAAGTTCATCAGAATTTAGGTTGTCTTTGTTTTCACTTTTAAGACCAAAAATTTTTAGTATAGATACTGAAATAAAAGATATTAAATAAATAATTGGCTTAAAAAGTTTGATGATTAATTCGAGAAGCCATGATGCAGGTAGTGCAATTTTTTCAGGGTTCTTTGCAGCGAAAGTCTTTGGAGT
>CABWZU010000037.1:0-5785 GCA_902510115.1 uncultured Gammaproteobacteria bacterium
ATTTGACGCTCTATTTACTATTTTATTTTCCTGGACTGACTGGTGCTGCGTGGGCTTGCTATAAATATGCCTATAAGTCATGGTCACAAATGGAAAGAGGAATGGATACTGCCTGGATGCCTCTAATGTACCCCATTAAATCTATATTGTTCATAGGCTTAGTATTTCTTTTAATTCAAGGCATTTCTGAAACTCTTAAATGCGTCTATGCTTTAAAAAATAGGAGATGGCCATGAGTCCAGAAGTATTAGGTATTCTCCTAATTTTAACAATGCTATTTGCCATATTTATTGGCTTTCCAATTTCATTTACTCTAATATTCTTAGGTGTATTTTTTGGCTACCTAGGCTTTGGAGACCTTGTTTTCTTCCTGATGACATTCCAGTTTTCTGGAAGTATGCTGGAGCAAACTCTTGTAGCGATTCCACTATTTACCTTTATGGGAATTCTCATGGAGAAGGCCAATCTTATGGAGCGATTATTTACCTCTGTTCAGATGGCCCTTGCCAGAACTAAAGGGTCTTTGTTTGTGGCTGTTCTTTTTGTGGCAACTATCTTTGGAGCTGCAACAGGAATCGTGGGTGCTTCGGTCACTATTTTAGGAATCATGTCCGCCAAGACTATGAATCGATCAGGTTATGATGTACGTCTTGCAGCAGGCTCAATTACTGCTGGTGGTACACTTGGTATCTTGATACCTCCAAGTATTATGCTAGTCGTTATGGGACCTATTCTAAATGTTCCTGTAACTGATTTATTTGCTGCTGCAATCGTTCCAGGATTGATGTTAGCAGCTCTATACACTGGCTATACACTTATTAGGTGTCACTTAAATCCTGCTCTAGGTCCAGTGGTCCCAGAGGACTTAATACCAGACTCTATGAATGAAGTATGGAAAGAGTTTTTTAAGGGACTTGTTCCCCCAGTTCTTTTAGTCGGCGCATCTTTAGGAAGTATCCTAGCTGGCTGGGCAACTGCAACCGAAGGGGCTGCGATGGGTGCGGTCGGCGCAATTTTCCTGACTTTGGCTTATCGAAAATTAACTTTTGAATCTTTAAGAAGTGCACTTTTAAAAACTTTAGAGATTACTACGTTAATTATGGTATTAGTGTGTGCATCGAACTTTTTTGGAGCAGTCTTTTCAAGATTGGGAACGCCAACAATGATTACTGAGTATTTGATGTTGCTTGATCTTCCTCCAACTGCTATTCTATTAATTATTATGGCCTTGATTTTTTTACTGGCATGGCCATTGGAGTGGGTTCCAATCGTCTTAATTATTATTCCAATTGTCTTGCCTCTTATCGAGCAATTAGGATTCAATCTGACTTGGTTTGGTATTCTAGTTGCAGTCAATCTTCAGACTGCTTGGCTGTCCCCTCCTGTTGCACTATCGGCCTACTTTCTAAAGGGAGTGGTGCCAGAATGGGACTTATCAGACATCTATAAAGGAATGATGCAGTTTATGGTCATTCAGGTTATTGGATTGGCATTGATTATCCTCTTCCCTCAAATTGTACTCTGGCTTCCAACATACTTGTACGGCTAATTAGTTAAGAGGTTTTGATTTCAAAAAGGGCACCATGTGCCCTTTTTTAGTGTCTCATTAGCACTATTTGGATTGAAATACTTAAGTAATTCTATTTATTAGATTGACTCACCAAAGGTACTATTTTGAGAATGAATATAATCTATATCACTAGTATGAACGAACGAAGTTCTTAGCTCAATAGTCACGTTGTTGTATGTTTGACCTACTCGATTGATTTTTAAGATGGGTGCATTAGCTGGAATATTTAAGAGCTTAGATATTTTTTCATCCGCAGAAATAGCCTTGAGTTTTTCAGAACAATTAGTAATAAAAATATTAAACTTATTCTGATAAAGGTTATAAATTGTATTTGCTCGTCCTTTGAAAATTTCTTCAGTAAGGCCTGGAAACTTTTCTTGTGGGATGATAATTTTATCAACAATATAAAACTTTTTATTAAGACCAAGCTTGTTATAAATCTGAAATACTGGACTCCCTACAGGAAGCCCCAATTCTGCAGCCTGTGACTTAGTCGCTTTCTTTGAATCGAAAGAGATAAACTCAACAGTAGGGCTTTGTTTCTCATTACTTCCGTTGAGCGCAAAATGAAAATACTCAAAAAGAAAACTACTATTGTCATGCTGAAATACAAAAGTACCTAAGCCTTGTTTCCTTATTAGAAAACCTTCCTTTTCAAGCATTCCAACTGCCTTACGAATGGTTCCAATTGAGACATTGAAAAGCTCTACAAGTGTTTTCTCATTGGGTATGAGTTGGCCCGGTCTGAGCTCATCACGATAAAGGCAATTGAATAGCTCATTTCTAATTTGAAGCCAAAGCGGAGTTTTACTGTCTCTATCAATTTCAAATTTTAGATCAGTAATACTCATAAATCTTTGTTTTATATATTAAAAAGAAGGTTTTAAAATAACCTTCGCTGAGGCCATTGTACCATTATGTAAACTTTGAAAAGCTAAATTAGTTTCTGACAAAGGCACCTCTTCAATCCAAGAAAGATCTCCAAAATCACCATTCTCAATTGAAACCAGTGCAGACCTAAAGTCTTCCATGTTGTAGGTATAGCAACCAATGAGTTTTATTTCCTGAAGCGTAATTTTACGAATATCAATACTGCTACTCCAACTCAGGAGTCCTACATTAACAACGGTGCCGCCAGCTCTCACTGAAGCAATAGATAAGGCATTGGTTTTCTCACTGCCTACACAATCAATAACGACATCATAGCTGTCTTCACTGACAGACTGATTGATCGGGTTGACTGGACTCACACCAACATGCTCTTTAACGCATTGATGACGAGCTTCATTTGTTTCTAAAACCGTCATCTTGACGCCATGAGACTTGAGTAGAAGCGCAGCAAGTAATCCAATTGCGCCTGCCCCAATAACAAGGACATTACACTCATTGATTGGTTTAAAAGAGTTCTCTTTTACCAGGTTAACCGCATGAACAACAGTTGCCGCAGGTTCGGTCATTGCAACGTGATTGGAGTTCATCGAATTAGGCGCATGAACGAGACATTGGTTTGGTATTGTCATGTATTGAGCAAAGGCACCTTGCCTGCTCATACCAATCATATCTCTATCACTACAGAGATTGTCCCTACCTTGAAGACAGTATTCACAATTTCCACAAGTAATCAAGGGATTACCAGTGACCTTTTGTCCTTTGTGAGACCCTTCAACAATTTCACCACAGAACTCATGTCCAAGAATAAGACCTGGATTCCTTCTTGGGTCTTTGCCATGAAATGCGTGCATATCAGAGCCACAAATACCGACCGACTCAATTCTTAATAACACATCATCTTCTCGATCCAGTTGAGTTGACTTATATTCAGGAAAAAAAGTCATTTCATTGGGTGCGGTGTAAACCACAGCTTCCATTTTTTCTATCATGCCGCTGAAAACCCTCCATCTAAAAATACAGTTTGACCGGTGACATAGGAATTTGCATCACTGCACAGAAAGACGCTAATTCCAAATATATCTTTCTCTTCACCATTTCGGCCCATCATTGTTTTGTTCGCTAATACCTCTAATTTATCAGGATCTTGAAATAAGGACTCTGTTAAATTTGTTCGAAAAAAACCTGGTGCTATTGCATTGACTAGAATACCATCCTTAGAATAAGCCTGCGCCAGTGCCCGAGTAAGCTGCATAACTCCACCCTTACTTGCTCCATAAGGAATACTATTGTCAAAAGCCCTGAGTGACTGAAGTGAGGCAATATTGATTATTCTTCCCCAGTTATTTTTTTTCATTGTATCAGCCACAAGTTGACTGAGATAAAAAGGCGCCGTAAGATTTATATCAATTGTTTTTTGCCACTCATTGAGTGTAAGTTCTTCTGCTGAAGTTCTTAAATTAATTCCTGCCGCATTAACTAGGATATCTATCCTGCTGGACGCTTTAAGAATTTGTGAAACAATTTTCTCAAGAGCATCACTCGAGGTGACATCAACTTGAACAAAGCTACCATTTGAGCCTTGCTGTTTTATTTCTTGAAGCGTTTCATCCGCATTATCACGGCTACTGGCTATCCAGACAAATGCGCCTGCTTTAGCAAGCGCAAGTGCCATCATTTTTCCTAGTCCGCTCGTACCACCAGTTATCAGAGCAACTTTATTCTCAAGAGAAAAGTCTGATAAGCTCATCAGGTTACTCTAATACAGGCGCGCCCAAATCGAAAGATTCTTCTGGGAAGTACTTGCTGAGTCTGACATCTGAGGCTCTAGCATGACCTTCCATTCCTTCTAATCTTGAGATTCTAGATGATGCCTGGGCTACTTGACGTGTTGATTCACGATCCATACGTTGCCATGTTAGAACCTTAAGGAATTTATGAGCTGATAAACCGCCTGAATAGCGTCCAGCTGCTTTAGTTGGCAGAATATGGTTAGGTCCAGAAGCTTTGTCACCAAATGTTACCGTTGTTTCTTCACCTAAGAATAATGAACCATAACAAGTCAAGTTCTCAAGCCACCAGTCGAGATCACTGCACTGAACTTCAAGATGTTCCGCAGCATACTCGTCTGAAATTTTGACTACTTCTTCACGAGAGTCACAAACTATCACTTCTCCATAATCTCTCCATGCGCAGTGAGCTGCATCTTGAGCCGTAGGAGGAAGTTTATTGATATATTCAGGTATAAGATCCATAACCTTCAAAGCCAAATCTTCTGAGGTTGTGAAAAGCCATCCTGGAGATTCATGTCCATGCTCCATTTGACCCACTAAATCAATTGCAACGACATCTGGATCTGCATCTGCATCCGCAATAACTGCAACCTCAGATGGACCCGCAAATACATCAATACCGACTTCACCAAAAAGAGTTCTTTTAGCTTCGGCAACGAATTTATTACCAGGACCTACAATAATATCTGCTTTCTTGCCAGTGAACAAACCATAAGCCATACTCGCAATAGCTTGAACTCCGCCGAGAGTCATAACGTGATCCGCACCAGCAGTCTTCATCGCATACAAGACATAAGGATGAATGCTTTTCCCTTTATAAGGAGTTGAGCAAGCAATAATACAGGGAACACCGGCAGCCTTTGCAGTTGCAATGCTCATATAGGCTGAAGCGATATGTGCATATCTTCCAGTAGGCACATAGCAACCTGCAACGTTAACAGGAAGGAGTCTTTGGCCTGCCTCAACACCATTATTTTTGGTATGGAATTCTTCAATAGAATCACGCTGAGCTTTAGCAAAGGTGTATACCTGCTGACATGCAAAATTAATGTCCTCTTTCACATCTTGTGGCACATCAGCTGTAATTTCATCAATTTCAGTAGCTGAAAGAAGGATGTCTCCTGTCCAGCTATCTAATTTTTCAGCATAATCTCTGACTGCTTGCTCACCATTCTTATCAATATTAGCTAGCATATCATGGACTACCTTTTGAGCCTTTATAATTCTTTTATGAAAAACATCCCGCCCGTAGTCATTGTTGCAATTATCGTCGCTGTAAGTGTTCTGCTAATACAGTATTTTTTCAAATTCTAATTAAGCTGAACTCCTAACTAATTGCTTTAAGATTACATACACTCCCATAGCATTGGAGAGGATTGCAATAGATATTTAAATAAACTTGGCTGAATAACAATAAAAAATAAGACAAGCAAGAAGACTAGTATTAATAAAAGTCTAGTTTCCGAGCTCGATTGAAAATACGGCCCTGCTAAAGATTGATTTGAGTCAAGGTTTGACAAATCTTGTCTCATGG
>CABWZU010000038.1:0-5685 GCA_902510115.1 uncultured Gammaproteobacteria bacterium
AACCAATCACGTTATTCACTTGATTGGGAAAATCACTCCTGCCAGTAGCCATCAACGCATCCTCTCTACAAGCAAAAACCTCCTCAACTGAAATTTCAGGATCAGGATTAGATAAAGCAAAAATAATTGGTTTTTTTGCCATAGATTTAATCATTTCTTGAGTAACAAGATTACCTCTCGCAACACCAATAAAGACATCTGCGCCATGAATTGCATCAGACAATGTTTTTTTATCTGTATCCACCGCAAAAGCTGCTTTATATTTATTAACGATGCTAATTTGCTGTTTTGAAACAACGCCTCTTCGGTCAACCAGAAGCATATTTTCTTTTTTAAATCCTAGGCTCACCAATAAATCTAAAGTTGCTATGCCAGCGGAGCCCCCTCCCGCAACAACAATCTTTGCAGAAGTAACTGATTTTCCTTGAATTTCTAAAGCATTTAAAAGCCCAGCTGCAACAATAATGGCAGTTCCATGTTGGTCATCATGAAATACAGGAATATCTAACTCTTTAATGAGTCGCTCTTCAATTTCAAAACAGCGTGGAGCAGAAATATCTTCCAAATTGATTCCGCCAAAAGTGGGTGCAATATTCTTAACCGTCTTAACTATTTCATCTACATCTTGAGTATCAAGTTCGATATTAAAAGCATTGATATCTGCAAAGTATTTGAAGAGTACTGCCTTTCCCTCCATCACTGGCTTTGCAGCAAGAGGACCGACATTACCAAGCCCTAAAACAGCAGAGCCGTCTGTAATAACCGCTACTAAATTTCCCTTAATTGTATATTGATTGACGTTACTAGGATCTTTAACAATTTCCCTTACGGGTGCAGCAACACCTGGGCTATATGCCAAACTAAGATCTTGATCATTATTAAGTTTTTTATGAGAGGAAACATCAATCTTTCCCGGCATACCTTCTTTATGATATGCCAAAGCCATATCATGTAAATTTTTTGACATTATAAGTTTTGTTATTGAATGTTTTTAATTTATGAACTCTTCACCAATTTTTATATCGGACCTGAGAGTTTCTAGTGCATCATCAAGTTTAGTCTGCTCAAAATCTGAAAGACTGCCATAATTGAGTATTTTTTCTACACCATTCTTACCCAAAAGAACAGGCTGTGCAAAAAATCTAGCTAACTCTCCAGAACCCTCAACATAAGTACACTCAACGATATCTTTTTCACCATTTAAAGCTCTGACCAGAGAGAGACCAAACTTAGCAGCTGCCTGTCCCATTGATAAAGTAGCTGAACCTCCTCCAGCTTTAGCCTCAACAACCTCAGTACCTGCATTCTGAATACGTTTTGTCATTGCCGCTGCATCTTCATCACTGAATTCATATCCAGACTGTGACAAGAGTGGAAGAATAGTTATTCCAGAATGTCCACCAATAACTGGAACACTGACCTCTTTAGGATCTTTGTCAAATATTTTAGCTACAAAAGTACTTGAGCGAATTACATCAAGAGTAGTAACTCCAAATAATCTTGAAGGATCATAAACACCTTTTTTCTTTAAAACTTCAGCGGCAATTGCAACAGTTGTATTAACGGGGTTAGTAATAATACCGATCATAGCCTTTGGGCAATTATCTGCACAAGAAGAAACTAAGTTTTCGACGATTCCAGCATTAATATTAAAGAGATCCGAACGATCCATGCCTGGTTTACGAGCCATTCCAGCAGAAATCAGAACAACATCTGCATTTATCAATGCAGGGGAAGGATCTTCTCCTGCAAAACCCTCGACTTTAACTGGAGTTGGAATATGACTTAAGTCTGCAGCCACACCGGGAGTTACTGGTGCAATATCATATAAGGACAATTCTGTTCCCGCCGGTAAATCTGTTTTTAGTAATAGGCCAAGTGCTTGGCCAATTCCACCTGCTGCTCCCAATACAACTACTTTCATTGATTCTCCCTATTAATAAATTAAATACGTTTATAAAATTTTATTCATTGCAGCAATGTTGCTAACTGAAATTTCTTTCGGACAAACGGTTTCACAATGACGGTGATTTGAACAGCTTCCAAAACCTTCTTGCTCCATTTGATTAATCATTCTCTCGGCACGCTTTGTACTTTCAATTTTTCCTTGAGGTAGTCGCTGAAAATGATTTATTTTTGCAGCCACAAATAATGAAGCTGATGCATTCGGACATACCGCAACGCATGCACCGCAGCCAATACAAATCGCTGAATCAAAAGCACAGTCAGCATCTTCCTTGTTAACCAGCTGAGAATTAGCCTCAGGAGCAGAGCCCACTGAAGTAGAGATAAAACCGCCCGATTGAATAATTCGGTCAAACGCCTCTCTCTTAACTGCCAAATCTTTAACAATCGGAAAACTTTTAGCGCGCCATGGTTCAATCCATAGCTCAGATTGATCAGCGTAATCTCTCATATAAAGCTGACACGTTGTTGTAGCTTTCTTTTCGCCATGAGGGTGCCCATTTATAACTAACGAACAAGTACCGCAAATCCCCTCTCGGCAGTCATAATCAAATACAACACAGTCCTCACCCTTTTCAATGAGATCCTCATTTAATTGATCGAGCATTTCGAGAAAAGAAGTGTCACTGTCGATATCGTTGACGTGGTATTTGACAAACTGCCCATTAGACTCAGTATTTTTTTGGCGCCAGATGTGCAATGTAAAATTCATTTATAGTCCCTGTAGGTAGGTTTAATAAACTCAAAATCAAGATTCTCTTTATGAAGAGTGGGTTTATTATCATTAAACTCCCAAGCTGCAACATAGCCAAAATTTTCATCATCTCTCATTGCATCACCACTCTCTGCGAGATACTCAAGCCTTGCATGTGCTCCACAAGATTCTTCTCTTTCAAGTGCATCAACACACATTAAATGACCTAACTCAATAAAATCAGCCACTCTGCCAGCCTTTTCAAGAGTCTGGTTAAAGTCCTTATCATTTCCAGTTACTTTGATGTTATTCCAAAAATCAATCTTTATCTGTTCGATAGATTTGATTGCAATTTTAAGGGAATCCTTATCTCTTGCCATGCCACATGAAGTCCACAAAATACTGCCTATTTTTCTATGAAAATAGTCTGGAGAGTGCTTAGGATCGGGCGCGTTCATGAGCCTTTCAATTCGATTTTTTACTGACTCAACCGAAGATATTACTTCAGGATGATCATGTGTAATTTCTTCAAATGTTCCATTTGCAAGATAGTTAGCAACCGTCTGTGGTGCAACAAAATATCCATCTGCCAAGCCCTGCATTAGAGCTGATGCTCCAAGTCTGTTGGCTCCATGATCAGAAAAGTTTGCTTCTCCACAGGCAAATAATCCATCTATTGTTGTCATTAAGTTGTAATCAACCCATAGTCCACCCATAGTATAGTGGGGTGCAGGATAGATTTTCATAGGTACCTCATAAGGATTCTCTCCTGTGATACTCTCGTACATATCAAAAAGGTTTCCATATTTTTCTTTAACTTTTTCACTTCCAATTTTTTGAATAACTGAAGAAAAGTCTAAGTAGACACCAAGTCGGTGATTGTTGACAACTGAGCCAACACCGCGCCCCTCATCACAGATACCTTTAAGCGCTCTTGAGGCTATATCCCGTGGGACGAGATTTGCAAAAGCAGGATACATTCTCTCAAGGAAATAATCTCTATCTTCTTCTTGAATATCATTAGGATTCTTGTCACAATCCTCAATATTCTTTGGCGCCCAAATACGGCCATCATTTCGAAGAGATTCACTCATTAAAGTTAATTTTGACTGGCTATCACCTGTTGGTGGAACGCAAGTTGGATGAATTTGTGTAAAACTTGGGTTAGCGAAGTAAGCTCCATTTTTATGGGCTCTCCAGGTTGCTGATGTATTACATCCTTTGGCATTCGTTGATAGATAGTAAGCGTTACTGTAACCTCCAGTGCACATCACAACGCAATCAGCGAGATGCGAAGAGATCTCTCCTGTAATTAAATCCCTAACGACAATGCCTCTAGCTTTACCATCAACAATGATCACCTCGAGCATTTCACATCTCGACTTGTGACTGACTTTTCCAGATGCGACTTCCTTACTCATTGAACTGTATGCTCCCAGAAGAAGCTGTTGTCCAGTTTGTCCTCTTGCATAGAAGGTACGAGATACCTGAGTTCCTCCAAAAGACCTGTTAGCTAAATACCCACTATATTCTCTAGCAAACGGAACACCTTGAGACACTGCTTGATCAATAATGTTACAACTAAGCTGGGCTAAACGGTAGATATTAGATTCTCTTGCACGAAAATCACCACCCTTGATCGTGTCGTAAAAGAGTCTCCATGTGCTGTCACCATCATTTTGATAATTCTTGCTGGCATTGACACCACCTTGCGCGGCAATGGAGTGGGCTCTTCTTGGACTATCATTATAACAAAATGACTGAACGTTATATCCAGCTTCCCCTAAAGTGGCACAAAGCGAAGCCCCAGCTAAACCCGTACCTATAACTATGATGTTGTATTTCTGTCTGTTTTGAGGAGCGATGAGTGAAAGATCAAACTTGTGTTTCTCCCATCGATTCTCTAAGGGTCCAGTTGGAACGTTTGAGTTAAGATTATGCATATAAAACTCCTAAGGGAATTGAAGCATAACCTGCCATCATCAGAACTACAAGAATGAGCGCTGCACCCTTGTGCTGTTTGCTTGAGATGCCTAAAGTTTGAAGAACATTAGTAAGGCCATGGTGCAAATGGGTTGAAATTGCTACCATTCCGAGTCCATAGATTCCCCACATGATAGGTCTCTTAAAAATATGTTGAATTTCTGAGTACAAATCAACAGTATTTATTGAAAACATTTGAAAAGTGTGCGTCAGTATGAAAATTAAAATTATAAAGGCTCCAGACCATGCGATAACTCTTGGAATAGCTTTAGGATAAGGCTTTTTATATCGATCGCCCGAACTAACATTATTCGAGAACTGCCGAGTAATTGCAATATAAACATGAAAAGAAAGAGTCAATATTAACAGCGAAGCCAAAATGGGATAATAAATGGAATTATTAAACCAAACATAAAAAGCAGTAAATACCTGCTCACCCGAATGGAAAGTCAGAGCCGCTAGAAGATAGAAAATTAAGAAAAAAAACCAAAACAATCCAGCAAATGCCATCATTTTCTTAAGACTGACTGTACGATTATTAGTAAAATTCATCGAATTCTTGACATAGTTGAGGACTTTTCAATTTTTTATGATAGCTCTTATTGTTTACCGAATAACAATTTAACCTTCTGATAGGTCAGTATTATATTTTATAAGATGGTGAATTTTAGTCTTTAATTATGTTTTTTAAATGAAGAATTCATTTTATTTAATCAAAATTTCATATCTTGATTTTTTCTATTTAATTCAAATATCTAAATAACTGTCTAATGAATCATCTAATGCCTCAAGCCATGGTGTATGGTGAGGTGGGGACTGAGTTCCAGTCATTAAAGAGGCATGGGATTTATCTCTAAAAGTCATAATGCCGTCTTTTTTATTATGCTTCCAGTCCATAAAAGTTCTATTGACGCCCTCAATATCGAAATTAGGATAATCAGTTTCATCAATTAGCATCTGAGTATATGCGCCCTGAAAGTCAATTGCATATGCAACATCATCTTGTGCTGTCTCCCTCTGATGCCACTCAAGGGTATGAGCTT
>CABWZU010000039.1:0-5182 GCA_902510115.1 uncultured Gammaproteobacteria bacterium
TAAAACGATCGAATATATTGAGATTGAGTCATCTAGAGATGAGTTAATAATCAATATCAAAGCGAATGCTTTTCTGCATCACATGGTACGAAATATCGTAGGAACTCTATTAAAAATTGGACGGGGAGAGAAGGATGTTGACTGGATGACCTCAGTGTTAGACAGTAAAGATCGAAAAAAAGCAGGGCCAACAGCAGAGCCTCAAGGGCTATATTTCATAAAAGCTTTCTATAAGGAGATCTAGCTAGGCTCTAGTTCAGAATTTTGTATGTCAAAATCTTGCTCGGCTTCAGTAAGATTATCGTCCTCGATTTCATTTTCAAGGTTTTCTATCTCCTGCCAAACATACTTTAAGGCGTCAGCTCTGAGATCAAAGAATCGATTGTCACCGAAGCGCTTCTTGAAACCCGATCTAAATAATTCTGCCTCTAACCTTTCTGTTCTTGCAAAAAGTATCTCAACACCTGAATTTGAACATGTCTCAACCAAGCTTGACAATACCTGCTCACCGCTCGCATCAACCTGAACAATGGAGGCAACATCAACTATTATGTACTTCAAGTCATCATTATGTCTTGCTATTAAATCCAGTAACTTTGTCTCAAAATATGCGGCATTAGCAAAATAAAGTGAGCCACTCCATTTTGCAACTTTAACACATGGGCTGACCTCCACTGACTCATCAGCAAACCTTGAAGCTATGATCGAGCCATGCTCAACTGACAACTCTGAAAAGTTTGGCTCCATAGTCCGGTATAGGAATAATCCAAGTGACAAAATGACTCCAAAAGCAATACCGTTCTCAAGGTGTGGTGCAAAGGTCAGAGTCATTATGAAAGTCAGAAGGCCAACTAGTCCATCGTGCTTCTCGACCTTCCATGCTTGCCTCAAAGGTGAAAAATGAATTAAATTGACAACTGCCATCAAGATAATAGCTGCTAGAGTAGCTTGCGGTAGATGGTAGAGCAAGGGGGTCAACCAGATGATGGTAAGACCAACAATAACAGCAGTCACTACAGAAGAAAAACCGGTCACCGCACCCGCAGTCAAGTTAACTGCAGACCTTGAAAAAGAACCCGAGACAGCATAACCTTGGAAGAAGCTTGAGGTTACATTAGATAGTCCCTGACCAATGAGTTCTTGGTTCACATCTAAGCGCTGCTTCGTTGTTGCCGCCATTGATTTGGCAACAGAGATGGCCTCCATAAAACCAATTAATGATATTGTTATAGCATAGATAAATAGTGTGCCAACCGCATTAAAATCAAAGCTTGGCAATTTAAAACTAACCAATCCCTCAATATTAATTGAACTGACTATTGCGCCTCCCATGCCTTGATAGTCAATCAAGAAGGATGCAGCAGTTGAAAGCACAGCGACCGACAAGATCGCTGGTAGTCTTGGGAAAAAGCGCTGAAAGATGATGATTCCTAGAACGCCAGCAATGGCCATAGCCAGAGTTGGTAGATGGGTATAGTATAATGCAGCCTCGAAAAGTCTAGCAATTGTCCGATAGCTCTGATCAGCATTACAAATTGTATGTAGTCCATTGACGTCAATATTTTCAATTCTTTCTATAATCGTCAATGGTTGGCATGAGCTCTCCCAATCACTGTCGTTTGAATTAATCACCCTTATTCCAAAAACTTTAGGAAGCTGTGAGGCTCCAATAATAATTGCGGCAGCATTTGTAAAGCCGGTAACAACAGGGAGTGAAAGGAAGTTAATGACAAAACCCAACCTAAGAACTCCTAGCGAAAATTGAAATATGCCAACGATTAAGGCCAGCAGAGCAGCATAGACCGCATAACTCGAAGGGTCAGTCACAATTTCACCTAGCGCTGCTGCGGTTAACAAAGAAACTACAGCGACTGGTCCTGTTGAGAGCTGCCTTGATGAGCCCATCATTGCTCCAATTAAAACAGGCAAAAATGAGGCATAAAGCCCATACTCAGGCCCAAGTCCAGCAAGCTGTGCATAGGCCATTGATTGTGGAATCAAAACAAATGCAACGGTTGCACCTGCCACAACATCGGCTTTTAAATTTTTTGGGTTACTAAGGTCTTTAATCCATAACAAAAATGGAAATAGTCGTGTTAACCAAGTCATGAAATATGTTTCAGAAGTTAAGTTTCAATTCACTAATAAGTGTACCTAACTAGAAGGGGTTAAGCGCAGATTTTTTTTACTTCTGATTAAAAATCTTTGTCCCAGTCAACCAAAATTTCTTTATTTTTAGAGTCAATAGAAACTAAAAATGGCTCAATATATGGAATCCAGTGTTCCTTTTTACCTTTAACGACTAAAACATTATTTGAGCCTGTCTCAACAAAGTAATCTAATATGCCAAGCTTGTCTTTATCTTTATTAATGACATCAAATCCAATCAGCTCATGCCAATAATATTTTCCATCTTGGAGCTCAGGAAGCTGTTTCTTATCTATGAAAATATCATGACCAATAAATTTTTGTGAGTCCTCTCGATTATCTACATCTTTAATATGGGCGACAATTGTTTTAGACTGTTCACGCCCATTCGTAATGTCAATTGTTTGGAAACTTCCATCAATCTTAATAGACCAAGGTGAGTAATTTAGAATATTGGACCTTGGCTTGGTGTATGAGAAAACTTTTACCCAGCCCTGTAAACCAAAAAAGCCATTAATCTTTCCGACTAATAGCTTTTTATCGTTTTCTTGAGGTGCTGATGACACCAAATTATTTTTCTTCAGACTCTTCAGCTGGCTTTTGCATGAAGCGGAATATCAGGGCGTGACCAGGCCTCGGTTGCTGGAGACAGATCATCTGTATTGGTCTCACCATCTACTCGAAAAACGGTTACTTTAAGACTTTCTGGAAGGGGTTCTTTTGATGTAAACCAGTCCGCTGATGCCCATGAGTCAACAATTTTTTTAGCGTATTTGTTGCTTGAGGATTTTTCTAGGATTTGTTGGTGCGCCTCATAAATGAGAATTGTATGTGATAGCGCTTCACAGGCGGCCTCAGCAGTTTCCTTGTCATCAAGAAGATCGATTAACGAAGCAATACTGTATCCACCCAGCATCGTTCCTAATAAGAAAGTAGCGTGTTTCTTCGAAATAGCATTACAAGCTTCATCACCCTTGGCGACACTCGTAAGAAAACCAGCCTTGACATAAGCGGCTTCATCGACCCCAGGAGGTACTCTGTGTGTAAGAAGATTTAAATTAAATTCATCATCATTCCCTTCTAAAAGGCTTTCGACGACTGATTTTGTTTGTTTGGCGTCAAGCACCAAAGGCGGTAGATTTAATGACTTTCTTTCATCGCAATGCTTTAGGTAAGCTTCTTTCATAACTTTACTGACTATTAGGTGATTAAATAAATAGAGTATAATTTTATCCTTTTTGATAGGAAGGCTTGAATTTTTTAAAGCAATTGTTCGTATTATGACATTTGATAACCTGACCTCTATTTCGCCAATTGATGGCCGCTACAGCGACAAGACGAGTGCACTTAAACCTATTTTTAGTGAATTTGGGTTAATGAAGTATAGACTTCTTGTTGAGGTTCGCTGGCTAGAGGCGCTATCAAAAAATTCAAACATTTCTGAAGTTCCTTCATTCAGCTCTGAGGCAAATAAGAAACTATTAGCCATTGCTAATAATTTCAGCATCGAAGATGCAAAAGCCATTAAGGAGATCGAAAAAACAACTAATCATGATGTCAAGGCAGTTGAGTATTTTTTAAAAGATCAAATATCTTCAATACCAGAACTCCAAAAGGTCAGCGAGTTCATTCATTTTGCTTGTACCTCTGAGGACATCAATAATTTATCTCATGCCCTTATGCTTGAAAATGGAAGGGATACCTTGTTGGCTGAAATGTCAGATATGCTCAATCTCATTAATGAGTTAGCGAAAAAAAATGCCAAGATTCCGATGCTCTCACGAACTCATGGTCAAGCAGCATCTCCCACTACTCTTGGAAAAGAGATGGCTAACTTTTCTTATCGACTAGATCGTCAAATCAATCAACTCAAAGATGTTCGCATTATGGGTAAATTCAATGGCGCAGTTGGAAACTTTAATGCTCATTTGAGTGCTTATCCTGAAATCAATTGGCAAAAGATTTCAGAGGGCTTTATCGAAGGGCTTGGTATCAATTATGCACCGTACAGTTCGCAGATAGAGACTCATGACTATATTGCTGAGTACTTCCATGCGTTAAACAGATTTAATACCATATTGATTGATTTTTGTAGAGATGTTTGGGGTTATATTTCATTAGGCTATTTCACGCAAAAAACAATTCAGGGTGAAATTGGCTCATCAACGATGCCTCACAAAGTCAATCCAATTGATTTTGAAAATGCAGAGGGCAACCTTGGGCTAGCAATTGCAATTGGAGATCATTTTGCTACTAAACTTCCAATATCTAGGTGGCAGCGTGATCTGAGTGACTCAACAGTATTGAGAAATTTAGGGGTGAGCTGTGCCCACTGTCTAATCTCTTACTCTTCGATTGGTAAGGGAATCAATAAACTTGAGGTAAATGAAACAAGGCTGCTTGAGGATCTAGACAACTCTTGGGAGGTCTTGGCAGAGCCTATTCAAACTGTGATGCGTCGATATGGTATAGATAACCCTTATGAAAAGTTGAAAGAGCTGACCAGAGGGAAGGCGATTAATGCTGAAATCATTAAAGACTTTATTGCATCACTTGAGATACCTCCTGAAGCGAAAGAAGAGCTATACAAACTCACTCCAGCAAGCTATATTGGGGATGCGATTAAATTAGCACGCGACATATAAAACTGATATAATTTCCGGCCTTAATAATTCAACAATCTAAAAGAGGAGCAAAAAGCCCATGGTTAAGATTAGACTAGCCCGAGGTGGAGCCAAGAAAAACCCTTTTTATTCGATTGTAGCGACAGACTCTAGAAAAAGAAGAGACAGTGGTTACATCGAGCGCATTGGATACTTTAATCCTGTCGCTCGCGGACAAGAAGTCAGGCTTCAACTTGAAGAAGACAGACTGTCACACTGGATTTCGCAAGGAGCACAGATTTCAGATCGCGTAAAGCAACTTGTTAAAGAGTACAGAGATCCATCTATTCGTGAAAAGCAATTAGCGAAGCAAGCAGAAAAGGCTGACGAAAAAGCTAAAAAGATTGCTGCTGAAGAAAAAGCAAAGGCAG
>CABWZU010000040.1:0-5092 GCA_902510115.1 uncultured Gammaproteobacteria bacterium
CTGTCATCTGTTTTAAGCCTTGCTTATCTATTATTTCATCTACAGACCCTTTACCATCCCACATTAATTTAAAAACATCCTTAGCAATTTTTCCAGAAATCGTATTATCAGTTATTCTTGAAATCAATAGAAATAACTCATCTGCAGAGATTGGTGAATCGACAATTTCAAGTTGACTTTTATTAAGAGCTGCAGAGAGATCACCCATGACCCAATTGGCAGAGAGCTTTGAGTCTGCACCTTGTTTTATAATACTTTCAAAATAATCAGCCACCTCTTTTTGTGATGTTAAAACTTCTGCATCATATGGACTTAATCCAAGGGAGTCAATAAATCTTATCTTTTTTTCGGTTGGAAGTTCTGGAAGCTCTTTCTTAATCTCTTCCAGAAGTTCATCACTAATGACAACGGGCAGAAGATCAGGATCAGGGAAATATCTATAATCATTAGCCTCTTCCTTAGATCTCATAGACCTAGTTTCATTTTTAATTGAATCATAGAGCCTGGTTTCCTGCACTACAGAGCCGCCCTCCTCCAAAATATCAATCTGCCTTTCAACTTCAATATTGATAGCCCTCTCTAAGAACTTAAATGAGTTGATATTCTTTAGTTCAGCTCTTGTTCCTAGGCCTTCACCTTGCTTTCTGACTGAAACATTGGCATCGCATCGGAAAGAGCCTTCTTGCATATTTCCATCACATATCTCAATATATTGAACCAAGGCATGAATTTTTTTAGCATAGGCAACAGCTTCTTTAGCACTGCTCATGTCAGGTTCTGAGACAATCTCTAGTAATGGGGTTCCAGCTCGGTTTAGATCTATTGCAGTATAGTCATCATATAGATCATGGATAGATTTTCCTGCATCTTCCTCGAGGTGGGCACGAGTGATACCCACTGTTTTATTGTCTCCACTTTCTAGAGTGATTTCAATAGAGCCCTCACCAACGATTGGAATCTCAAATTGTGAGATTTGATAACCTTTGGGTAAGTCAGGATAAAAATAATTCTTTCTCGCAAAAATCGAGTTTTTATTAATGGCTGCATTCACTGATAGGCCAAAACGGAGGGCCATTTTAACTACTTCCTCATTTAAAACCGGCAAAACCCCTGGAAAACCAAGATCTACAGCACAAGCCTGTGTATTTGCTTTAGAGCCAAATGCAGTTGAGGCACCAGAAAAAATCTTGGATTGAGTTCTTAATTGTGAGTGAATTTCTAGCCCAATTACAGTTTCCCAAGTCATAGAAGAGCTCCTTGGCCCTCTGCTGGCGAACGATTATGCCAGTCAGTCCTCATTTGAAATTGATGCGCTGCATTTAAGAGTAGTTCTTCTGACCAGTGGTTTCCAATTAACTGAAGTCCTACAGGTAAGCCACCTGAAAATCCTGCTGGAATACTCATACCTGGAAGTCCTGCCAAGTTAACGGATAGCGTATAAATATCAGCCAAATACATCGAAACAGGATCCTTAACCGATCCTAAGTCGAAAGCTACACTGGGTGATACAGGCCCCATGATGACATCAACCTCATCAAATACCTTTTTAAAGTCCTCACTGATAAGCTGTCTTACTTTTTGTGCTTTTAGGTAGTAGGCATCATAGTAACCCGCTGACAATGCATAAGCACCGATCATTATTCTTCTTTTGACCTCTTCCCCAAAACCCTCAGAGCGTGACCTTAGATAAAGATCATTTAAATCCTTTGGATCTTTGCAGCGATAGCCATATCTGACTCCATCAAACCTAGAGAGATTGGATGAGCATTCACATGGGGCAACAATATAGTAGGCTGGTATTGCATGGATCGAGTTTGGGAGTGAGACTTCAATAACCTCTGCCCCCATTGACTCATATTCTTTAATAGACTGCATCACTATCTTTTCAACACCTGAATCAAGCCCCTCAGAAAAGTACTCTTTTGGTAAGCCAATCTTAAGGCCATTAATACTATTTTCGAGGCACTGAGTATAGTCAGGAACCGATTTATTTGCACTAGTGGAGTCATGTTTATCAAAGCCAGCCATTGCGTTTAGAATAATGGCGGCATCTTCTGCAGATTGGGTCATTGGTCCTGCCTGATCAAGACTTGATGCATAGGCAATCATCCCATATCGAGAAATTCTTCCATAGGTAGGTTTTAGCCCAGTAATGCCGCATAGGCTTGCTGGTTGGCGTATGCTTCCCCCTGTATCAGTTCCGGTCGCAAACGGAGATAGACGCGCCGCAACTGCTGCTGCAGAACCACCAGATGAGCCGCCCGGAACTTTATTGGTATCCCAAGGATTTTGAACAGGACCAAAATATGAGTTCTCATTGGATGATCCCATTGCAAATTCATCCATATTGGTCTTTCCAAGCATAACCATATTTTCGTTATTCAGCTTCTTTGTGACAGAAGCGTCATAAGGAGAAATAAACGAATCCAACATTTTAGAACCGGCAGAGGTCTTGACGCCCTTAGTGCAAAAGATATCTTTATGGGCATAAGGTATCCCAGTAAGAATTGAGCTACTTCCTTTTGTTATTTTTTTATCCGCCTCCTTTGCTTGAGAGAGTGCTTCATCTTCTGTAATCGAGATAAATGCGTTCAGATCTGAGTTGTTGATTCTATCTAAATAATGCTGGGTAAGCTCAAGAGAGGAAAAATCCTTATTTTTTAGACCTTTTATTAACTCAGCAACGGTTAAATTATGCATGATTACTCAATTACTGTTGGAACGAGAAAATGACCTTGACCGGTCTTTGGGGCAATCGCCTGAAATTCTTCAGAAAGATCATCTTCCGAGACCTTGTCCTCCCTTAATCGTTGAGACATTTTTAAGGGGTGGGCCATTGGCTCAGCATCACCAGTATCTATTTCGCCAAGCTTATCCATTAAACTTAGAATATTGTTGAGCTCAGCAGTAGCTTGCTCAATGTCTGAATCTTCCATGTTGAGCCTAGCTAGATGGGCAATTTCTTTAACTTTTTTATTATCTAATGACATATTTAAAACCAGTTAGTGACAAAAGTTTTTGACCACTTTATTAAAATTTTCTTTTGAGTATGAGTCTGTGAGGTAAGAATCGCCTAGGTTTTTTAAAAGAACTAAGCGAATTTTGCCATCAATTGACTTTTTATCCAGTGACATTGCCTCTATCAATGTTCCCCTATCAATGCTCTTTTTAATATCTATTGGTAAATCAGCTTTTGAAAGAATGCTTTCAACTCTTTGCACATCCTCATGAGATAAATGCCCTTCATCCATTGATAGATAAGCCGCCATAACCATTCCTATCGAAATAGCCTCTCCATGAAGATAGTTACCATAACCAAATGCATTTTCTATTCCATGACCAAAAGTATGTCCCAAATTTAATAGCGCCCTCTTTCCTCTTTCAAATTCATCGAGTGCTACAATTCTGGCTTTATCTTTACAAGAATTAAAAATAATGTCAATGATTAAATCTTTTTTGCGAGACATAATTGATTCAATGTTAACCTCTAGCATAGATAAAAAGTCAGCATTACCAAGAAGACCATACTTAATGACCTCTGCCATTCCAGCGGAATACTCTTGGTTACTCAAAGTATCTAGTGTGTCAGCATCAATAATGACTGCTCTTGGCTGATAGAAAGCACCAACCATATTTTTACCCAACTCATGATTGACTCCAGTTTTGCCTCCAACACTTGAATCGACTTGTGAAAGAAGCGTTGTAGGCATTTGAATAAAATTAACCCCTCTTTGGTAGGAGGCTGCAGCAAACCCAGTAATATCTCCAACTACGCCGCCACCCAGAGCAACTAGGGTTGAACTTCTATCAAATTTAGCCTTCATAAGAGCATCAAAAACTTTATTTAACGTCTCAAGGGTTTTAAACTTTTCTCCATCAGGAAGAACAACTGACTCAACATTAAAGCCCTCCAGAACAGCTTTAAGCTTTTCAAGATACAAAGGAGCAATGGTTGTATTGGTTACAATCATTACCTGTTTGCCTTGAATATGTTTTGTCAGAATAGATTTTGAAGATAGCAAATCAGTGCCAATATAAATTGGATAGGATTTATCACCAAGATCAACGTTTAGAATTTTGGTATTAACTGACATTAAGCAAATATCCTATGTTCACCTTCTCCAGATACATTTTCTATACATCGCCCACATAAATCAACATAGCCCTTGTTTTCACCGATTTCAGGGCGGTGATGCCAGCAACGGACGCACTTTTGATGAACACTCTTTCTGACTCTTATTGCAAGAGAACTATCAATCTCTTTAGCTTCAGCTGGTTTACCTTTAAGTTCAAGGAGATTTGCTTCCGAAGTGATAAAAACAAACCTTAATTCATTCTTAAGCTCTAACAGATCCTGATAATGTTTTTGGCCACAGTAGAGGTCAACCTCAGCGTCGAGTGATGACCCGATGACCTTATTCCGGCGCATCTCCTCAAGCTCTTTTCTTAGGTGCGTATTAATATCTCTAGCTGTTTCAATCGCCTTATTATGAAAATTACCCTCTAAGTCGTCATACCAAGTTTGTAAAAAGATACTCTCCTTGCTTGCGCCAGGTAGAAACTGCCAAATCTCCTCAGCTGTAAAGGAGAGAATTGGTGCGAGCCACCTCACCATAGCATGAGAGATATGGAACAATGCACTTTGCGCTGAGCGCCTTGCCAATGAATCAGCCTGAGTTGTGTACTGTCGATCTTTAATGATATCCAAATAAAAACCACCTAAATCATTAGTGCAAAAATTAAGGGTAGCTTTCATAACAAAATGAAAATTATAATTATCGTACTCGTTTATAACTTGTTGCTGTAAATCATGCGTTTTTGCTACAATCCATCGATCTAATAAAATCATTTCTTCATTTTTAACTAAATCTTTATCTGGAACAAATCCTTGCATATTGGCCAACATAAAGCGCATCGTATTTCTGATTCTTCTATAGCTATCTGCACTTCTATTGAGAATTTCATCAGAAACAGTCATCTCACCTGAATAATCCGTACTGCCTATCCAAAGCCTTAAGATATCAGCACCAAGAGAGTTAACAACTTTTTGAGGTGGGATAACATTTCCTAGAGACTTACTCATCTTGTGACC
>CABWZU010000041.1:0-4905 GCA_902510115.1 uncultured Gammaproteobacteria bacterium
GCTTATTAACAGCCTTTCTAGTGAGGTTAGTGAGGGCCTGATTTAACTCATCAAAGTCTTTTAAATCAGAGCCAAAAGAGCGGGAAGAGACAATCTGCTTTCTTGTTGGAGGAATAGACTCGATAGGAATGCACGAGTTACCATAAAGCTCTTGATGAATCCTTTTGCCATTAACCCCCAGAAGCGTTTCAATCACGCCAATGTCAGATTGATAAAAGTCATGGCTAGTATGGACGCCAATACGATTTAATTTTTTAGCACTTTGTCTTCCTACACCCCATAAATCTCCTACTTCAACAGATCGTAATAGTTTGCAATACCTATCATAAGGCAGTTCATCTATATCAAAAACACCATCAAATCTTGGGTACTTTTTAGCAATACGATTGGCAAGCTTTGCCAAAACTTTAGTGCTTCCAACGCCAACACACACCGGAATTCCTGTCCAATTTTTGACGTGCTGCCTTAAGGACTGCATATGGCTCATTAAGTTAAATGGAAGTTTCTCTAAATCAATAAAGCTTTCGTCAATAGAATAAACCTCTTGAACAGGTGAATACTCTCCAATAATCTTCATGACTCTAGAAGACATATCTCCATACAAAGGGTAGTTTGATGACTTAACCACAACATCATTCTTAACAACCAAATCTTTCACTTTAAAAAAAGGCGCTCCCATTTTAATGCCTAGTGCTTTGGCTTCATTAGAACGAGCAATAATGCAGCCATCATTATTAGAAAGCACAACTATTGGTCTCCCCTCTAATTTAGGTTCAAACACCCTTTCACAGGAGGCATAGAAATTATTACAGTCGACTAATGCAAACTTAGTCTTATTATTCATATTGATGGATGACTGATGTCACAACGCCCCATATAATGAGCTCATCATCACCCCCAATCTTAATATCTTTAAAATCAGGGTTTTCAGCCTTAAGCGTTATATTTCCTTTGTATTTATGTAGGCGCTTAACAGTAAACTCACCATCGACAACCGCGATGACTATCTTTCCACTTTTAGCAGTTAAAGATTTGTCAACTATCAGAATATCTCCTTGCTGAATACCTGCGCCTATCATCGAGTCACCCTGAGCCTTTACAAAGAATGTAGCCTCTTTATGGTGAATTAAATGTGTATTCAAATCAAGTGTATCCTCCAAATGGTCATCCGCTGGAGAAGGAAAACCTGCCTGAACCCTAGAGGTAAAAATTGGAATCGATAATTCAGTTGGATTGTCATTAACCAAAAGAACTTCGACATCAGATTTGACCTGAGACTTGTAGATCTCAATAACAGGATTGATAGTATTAACGAGGCTAACAGGAACCCTAATAACCTTTGTCTCTTCCTTGAAGCTACCTGAGTTTTTTTTGCGGCCAGCACCCTTCCTGGCGCCTCCATGATTTGCTGTATTCATAACTATCTTGATTTATGTAACAATATTCAAGTTTAGATTATAAATAACTCCATATGGCAAGTCAACGGCTGTTTTAAGAAAAATCTTATAGGCTAGATAGTTGGCGCAATTGTTTGGCTGCATCACTGTGACGGATCATCAATTCAGAGCTGTCCTGGTCAATAATACGACCATCAATCACCTTCCAGTTGCCAGCAATCATAACCCTATCTGCCTTTTGTGCACCGCAAAGCAGCAATGCTGCTAAAGCATCATGACTGCCAGAGAATCTCATCTCATCAAGCTTAAAGAGTGCTAAATCAGCCTCCTTACCAACAGCAATCTCACCAATATCATCTCTCCCTAGTAGCGCAGCAGAGCCTTTAGTAGCCCAATGGTAAGCCTTTTGGTGGGTAATCTTGGATGCGCCATAACGAAGGCGCTGTAAATACATTGCCTGTCTTATTTCAGCAATCATGTTAGAGCCATCATTCGAGGCAGAACCATCCACACCAAGACCAATAGTAGATCCTGCATTCTCAAGCTCAAGACTATGACAAATACCAGAAGCTAGCATCATATTTGAGGTTGGACAGTGGCAAATACCGACACCCGCCTGGCCTAATTTTTGTATCTCTTCTTTATTAAAGTGTATCCCGTGAGCGAGCCAAGTTTGATTAGACAGCCATCCCACACTTTCAAGGTAGTCAACAGTTCTTAGTCCAAACTTTTCTAAACAAAAATTTTCTTCATCTATTGTCTCTGCGAGGTGGGTATGAAGCCTAACATCATGCTGCTTAGCAAGCTGAGCAGTTTCGATCATTAAGTCAGTACTTACAGAAAAAGGAGAGCATGGAGCAAGTGCAATTTGAGTCATCGCGCCATCACTTTTATCATGATGAGTTTTGATGAGACGCTCACTGTCAGATAGAATTTGCTCTTTCGTTTGAACAACAGACTGGGGAGGCAACCCCCCATCTTTCTCACCCAGACTCATGGAGCCTCTCGTCAAAACAACTCTCATTCCTAATTTTTTAGCTTCCTCAACCTGAATATCAATAGCGCTTTCAAGCTGACTTGGAAACAAATAATGATGATCACTTGCTGTGGTGCAGCCAGACAACAAAAGCTCGGATAATGCTAGCTCTGTTGATACTGCAATCATTTCAGGCTGAATATTTGCCCAGACCTTATATAAACTTTTAAGCCATGGGAAAAGCTCTTTATTTAATGCTTCAGGGTAAGCCCTAGTGAGTGTCTGATAGAAGTGATGATGCGTATTGATAAGTCCGGGAAGTAAAACACTATCACTCGCATCATAAACCTGATCAATTTGATTTTTAGGGCTTTGACCCAAAGGCACCAATTCTAAAATTTTTTGATCCTTAAGAACGATTCCTCCTTCAGCATTATCTGCAAAGACTGCCAAAGGGTTTTTAATCCAAACCGTTGATGGGTTATTAGAGGTCATTTAAGGTCAGACTGTAAACTAAATAAAACGATGATACACAATCAAAAATTAAAGAGAAACTCCTTTTTCATTAAACCAGTGGGTATTGCTATCATTAAAACCTACCTTGATAGATTCACCCCCCTTGATACTGGTTTGACTATTGAGCTTGATTGATATTTCTTGGTTGTCTATGGTTACGCCATAAAGGTAACTGTCAGATCCTAATTGTTCAACAGTTCTTACTTCAAGTGGAAGAGCGTTCTGGTCTTGAATATTTAAATGTTCAGGCCTTACACCAAAAGTTTTAGCGCCTTTTGGAGCATGCTTTTTAATACCCTCTGGTAACGAAGAGCTGTCTAAAAAATTCATTTTGGGTGAGCCAATAAAGCCCGCAACAAACAAGTTAGCCGGCTTATTATATAAGTCCAATGGAGAGCCTGTTTGCTCGATAATGCCGTCATGCATGACTACAATTTTATCAGCCATTGTCATCGCCTCAACCTGGTCATGAGTCACATAGATCATGGTATTTCCAAGCCTTGCATGGAGGGCTTTAAGTTCAACTCGGGTTGCAACGCGCAGCTCAGCATCTAAATTCGATAATGGCTCATCAAAGAGATAGATTGACGGCTCCCTTACGATAGCCCTTCCGATTGCAACGCGCTGTCTTTGTCCACCTGAGAGTTGTCCAGGTCTTCTTTTGAGGTAGTCTTCCATTCGTAACTGATTTGCAGCTTTGGTAATTCTCTCTTCAATATCATCTTTATCTAACTTCAAATTTTCAAGACCAAAGGCTAGATTTTGACGAACTGTCATATGCGGGTATAGAGCATAGGACTGAAAAACCATGGCAAGCCCTCTTTTTGCAGCTGAAATATCATTAACTTTTTCGTCATTAATCAATATTGAGCCTTCTGTTATTGCCTCAAGACCAGCTATCATTCTAAGAAGAGTTGATTTACCACAACCCGAAGGACCAACCAAGACGCAAAACTCACCGTCAAGAACCTCAAGATCAAGCCCATGAATGACTTCAGTTTTGCCATAGGATTTTTTAATATCAATTAGTTTTAGATTTGCCATAATTTATTTCATGCCTGTTGAGGCAATACCTGTTGTAATGTATTTTTGAAGGAAAACAAAGACTAGCGTTGTTGGAATCAAGCTGACCACTGTCATTGCCAATGCGTAGTGCTCTCGAGCAAGATACTCTCCATTAAAGTCGAGAAGACAAAGCTGAATAGTGTAGGCAGCTTTAGTTGTCGAAACGGCTATCATTGGAAGAATTAAATCATTCCAGCGCCATATGATTGAAAGAATACCGAGAACCGCAATAGCTGGAAGTGCTAGTGGAAATATAATGCGCCAATAGATGGTCCATTCACTAGCCGCATCCATTCGGGCTGCCTCGAGTAACTCGTCTGGAATTGTAAGCATATACTGCCGCAACATAAAGACCCCGGTGGGTGTTGCAGCCCCCGGAATAATAACCCCCCAGAGAGACCCTGACAGTCCCGTCATAGTAACCATTTTAAAGATTCCAACAATAAGTACAGAGGCTGGAACCATTAGTGTTGCCAAAATAATGACAAAGAATACAATCTGTCCGTTGAAGCGATACTTTGACAATGCAAAGGCTGCCATTGAGTTAATAAGAAGTGTAATGATTGTGGCAACAATTGTTACAAATACAGAGTTATTCAGACATCGAACAGCGTCAAAACTTCCTAATGCTTTCTTAGTCAGAGGGTCCGTGTAATTAATCCAAGATGGTTTGAGATTCTTATTAATAATGATCTCATTCTGAGGAAGTTTAGTAATTCCACCTTTAGGATTTGTAACAAGTCTTGCGTTGACTGTATCCTTGGTAGGATTTATTCTGCTTACCGAATACTCTACTAGCTCACCTGTTTCAGGATCTGGCATAGAGACGAGAATTTGAGCAGTAAATCCATTTGCTTTGTATGGTTTGAGACCAAGGTATTCAGATAACAATCTTGCGTCTTCAGTATTCAAATTGTCAACTATTGACTGAGGATCGTAGTCTTTTTTTGC
>CABWZU010000042.1:0-4782 GCA_902510115.1 uncultured Gammaproteobacteria bacterium
TTTTTCACTTCTTCTTTATCTTTTATAAGTCGCATTTCTGAAACAAAAGGGTTCAAGGGCTTTAACCTGCTTTTAAGAAGAGAATGAATACGATTATTATGAATATTTGTGCTTGAATGGTCTTTCCAGCCTCCTCCTCTTGGAGCATCAAAATAAATGGCAGAGCCTTTTTTAATGAAAGAGTTCATAGTATCAAAAAAATTATCGATGTCATAAGCCTTATTCACTAACAATATTTCTGGAGCAAGTTCAATGCCGAGTCTAATTCCATTCCAAATCTCTTTAGTCTCATCCTTAGGCCTCAAAAACATGACATAGCTATCTTTGCTAAATATAGCTATTGCATCGGGCTCTATAAATCCAGTAAGATACCAAAAATTACTATCTGGACGAAATGGATAAGTCACATCACTGTTTCTTTTTTGTTCGCTATTGGTTGACACAATGACCACAGCATCATGAGCCAACATGCTTAACAACTCCTCTCTTCTTTTTTGATGTATCATTTTATTTGGTGTATTAATTCTTAGATATACAACGCAAGAAAGATACCATGAAAACGATACGACTTTATCAAAATACACCTTTTACTGAAGGTAAAACAGCTGAATTAGATAGTGATAATAGTCACCATTTAAGTAAGGTTTTACGTTTTCCAGTCGGCAAAAATATTACAGTATTTAACGGTGATGGTTTTGATTACAAAGCGTTAGTTCAAGTAGCCAAAAAAACAACTAGCCTTCAAATCATTTCTAAGGTAAGAAATAATTCAGAATCAAAATTAGATTTAACTCTCGCTCAGGGGATTGCAAAAGGTGAAAAAATGGATTTTTTGATCCAAAAAGCGGTTGAGTTGGGAGTCACAAGAATAATACCAATGAAATTAGAGCGTTGTGTTGTTCGGCTAAGAGATGAAAAAGTTCAAAAAAAAATTGATCATTGGCAAAAAATTGCTAACCATGCCTGTGAACAGTCAGGTCGTTCAGTCATTGTCAGCGTGTCTGATCCAGTTTCGCTCGAAGAGCTATTAGAAGAGAAGGGCCATAATGGCTTTGTTTTGCACCACCGAGCACAAATCGGCCTCAGTCAAGTGCAGGAAACTTCAAAAGCAACAATACTGATTGGGCCAGAAGGTGGTTTGACCGAAAAAGAAGTTAGTGATTCTGAGTTTACGGGATATCAGTCAGTCCATATTGGAAAGAGGGTTTTGAGAACAGAAACTGCTTCACTGGCAGCAATTGCTAATATGCAGTTGTTATGGGGGAGTTAAAAGGAAATAAAGTCTTATTCAATGTTGCCTAGTTCTTGACTGAGCTCCCGTGCACGGTCGAAGGCAGCTCTTGTTGCAGCTGCAACAATTCCCTCAAAGTTCTGATCTTGAAAGGTTTCGATTGCTGATTGCGTAGTTCCATTTGGTGATGTAACTTCCGCACGAAGTGTCCGCGAATCTTTGCCAGAGTTCGTCGCCATGATGCTTGCACCCAGACTGGTTTTGATGCTCAAAGCATCAGCTGTATCTTCATCTAGACCTAGTGCCATAGCGGCCTGCTTCATGGACTGCATCATTAAGAAAAAATAAGCGGGTCCGCTGCCTGAAATCGCTGTAATTGCATCCAAGAGGTTTTCCTCATTGACCCAAAAGCATTCTCCCACAGCAGATAACAATAAGTTTACTGATTCTTTTTGGATGTCATTGACGAGTTCATTCGCATAAAGACCTGTGACTCCGGACTGAAAAAGAGCAGGCGTGTTGGGCATTGTTCTAACGAGTGCAAAGTCACCGCCAAGCCATCGATTAATATCTTTACTTTTGATGCCTGCTACAATGGAGACAAAGAGTTGATCTGATGAGGTTTTATTTTCGAGCTCATGGCAAACTAATGAGAGCACTTGAGGTTTAACAGCAAAAACGACAATATCGCTGTTAGTTAATAATGAGACATTATCAGGTTGGACAGTCACTCCTAGTTCAGAACTGCGTTTTTCTAGAAGCTCAGGATTGGCGTCACTAACATTAATATTTTTGGCTTCAAAGCCATCACTCAATAGCCCCTTAATAAGAGCATAGGCCATATTGCCAGCGCCAATAAATCCGATGACTGTTTTGTTTTCCATATAAAATATCTTTGTTTTCAGTGCTTAATTCAATTCTACCAAAGTTGCAATAAATATAGAACATTAATGACAATATTTCAGCCAAAACTAGTAATGATTGATGTTGACGGAACTTTAGTCGATAGCGTCCCTGATTTGGCTTATTGTGTTGATCAGATGATGGTTGCTCTGAATATGCCATTAAGAGGAGAAGATACAGTTAGGCATTGGGTTGGAAATGGTGTCCCTAGATTGGTAGAAAGGGCTTTGACAGGTGAATTGGATGGCTCTCCAAGTAAAGAGGCGTTCGACAAAGCGTATCCAATTTTTTTAGATTTGTACGCCCAAAATTCATCCGTTAGGTCTTCTCTTTACGAAGGCGTAATAGAGAGCTTAGAGTATTTAAAATCTAAGGACTACCTTTTAGGTTGCGTTACAAATAAAGCCGAGCAGTTTACTCATCCATTGCTTAAAAATTTAGGGGTTTTTGACTATTTTGGGGTAGTTATTTCAGGCGACACGTTAGAAAGAAAAAAGCCAGACCCAATGCCATTGATTCATAGTGCTGACTTTTTTAATGTGAAGCCCAACGAATGCTTAATGCTGGGCGACTCGGTTAGCGACGTGAAGGCAGCTAGAGCAGCAAATTTTCAGATTATTTGCATGTCATATGGCTACAAT
Organism: uncultured Gammaproteobacteria bacterium; assembly: GCA_902510115.1. Taxonomy (GTDB): domain Bacteria; phylum Pseudomonadota; class Gammaproteobacteria; order PS1; family Pseudothioglobaceae; genus Pseudothioglobus. The sequence goes on from CABWZU010000042.1 coordinate 2,776, forward strand.
CATGGCAACAATATCGCTGATGAAAATCCTGACCTCGTAATCGATTCAATGAAGCAATTGAGAGACTACCTCTAGTGAATATCGAAGAAAATCATATCTGGCACCCTTATGCCAATATCCCAAATAAGGTCCCAACATACCATGTAGAGAGTGCAAAGGGGGTGTACCTTAATTTCACGAATGGAGTGCGGGTCATTGACGGGATGAGCTCTTGGTGGTGCATGATACATGGCTACAATAATGCCTATATAAATGATGCCATTAAGTTTCAGATTGATCAAGTGTCGCACGTGATGTTCGGAGGCTTGACTCATCAACCAGCCATTGACTTATGTGAAAAGCTAATCAATTTGACACCCAAAGGCTTAGATAAGGTGTTTTTTGCTGATTCGGGCTCTGTCTCAGTTGAGGTTTCTCTAAAAATGGCCATTCAGTACTGGCAAAACAAAGGTCAAAAAGAAAAGTCATATTTTTTAACGCCAAGGGGTGGTTACCATGGCGATACTTTTGGTGCTATGAGCGTTTGTGATCCAAACAAGGGTATGCACCACCTTTTTAGTGAAGTTTTGCCGAAGCATTATTTTGTTATGCAGCCTAAACCTCATAACACTGATGAGGCACTTGCTGATTTGGAGTCTAGGCTTAGCAAAAGTCATAAAAAAATCGCGGCTATGATTCTTGAGCCAATAGTTCAGGGCGCCGGAGGAATGAATATCTATAATGAAGACTACCTGAAAGGTTCGAGAGCATTATGTGACAAGTTCAACGTCCTTATGATTGTTGATGAGATAGCCACTGGATTTGGGCGAACAGGTGAGTTTTTTGGTTGTAATCATGCAAATATCTCTCCAGATATTATGTGCGTAGGAAAGGCTTTGACAGGTGGCTATATGACAATGGCTGCTGCCATAACTAACAAAGATGTTTCTGAAACAGTTGGCGTACTAATGCATGGACCAACCTTTATGGCCAATCCTTTGGCGTGTTCTGCAGCGATTGCAAGTATTGATCTTCTGTTAACTAGCAACTGGAAACAAAGAGTCACCGAAATTGAAACGATTTTAAGAGATCAATTGATGCCCCTAACGAGTCATCAATCTATACTTGACGTCAGGATTCTTGGTGCAATCGGTGTTTTAGAGTTCAATGAAGCTTTGGATATGAAAAAAACTCAGGAAGAGCTGATTGAGTCTGGGGTTTGGCTCAGGCCTTATGGAAAGTTACTCTACACTATGCCGCCCTTTGTAATATCTGACGAAGAGTTGTTGGCTATTACTCAGGCGATGGCTAATATTGTTGGCGACTCTTTAGAGTAATTTATCTATTCAACAGGGTCAATGTCGACAAACCATCGTACTGATGAGTTCACCTTAATAGTTTCAACATGCTGATAAAAAGTCTGAATTAATCTACGAAGCCGTCCTCTGTCTTCTGATTGCAAGTAAAGATTAAAGTAGTAGTAATCTGATTTCCGTTCAATGACTCCAGGAACTGGACCCCAGATTTCGACTGATTCAATCTCAATGCTATTAATTAATCGGGCCACTTCGGTTAAAAAATTCTCTGCTAAATTTTTGTTTTTATCGTTTGCACAAATTAACGCTTGATGAGCAAAAGGTGGCAGTTTAGTGTCTTTGCGTTCCAATAAAAGGGTTTTGGCATATTCAGTGTAGCGCGAATCTTTCACAAAGTTGAATATAGGATGATTCGGATAACGGGTCTGTATATTGACCTCTCCTTTGTATTTCCCTCTTCCACATCTTCCTGAAACCTGAACAAGTAGTTGAGCTAAATGTTCCGTGGCCCTAAAGTCAGTTGACATGAGTCCAACATCAACATCTAAAATACCCACAAATGCCAGGTTAGAAAAGTCATGGCCCTTGGCGAGCATTTGAGTTCCGATAATGATGCAGGGCTCACCTGAGTTAATTTTTTTTAAGTGAGTCGCAAAAGCTTTTTTCTTGCGCGTGGTATCTCTATCAATTCTAATGATCTCTGTATTTGGAA
>CABWZU010000043.1:0-4537 GCA_902510115.1 uncultured Gammaproteobacteria bacterium
TGAACGTGGCAATCTAGAGTTTAATGGATTAGATACAGTTATTATAAATTGGAGCGCTATAGGTGATCCAAGTCGAAATTTGAACTACAACAAACAGCAGGCAGAAAGTGACCTGAAGAAGTACTTTGGTGTAACAAATGTTATTTTCATTGAGGGTATTCCGGATGGAGACCTTACCAAAGGACACATTGATGGCATCGCCCGTTTTATAGGAGTAGGAACTGTTGTTGTAGTTCAGTGTACATCTCGCTCTTTATGTCGACCAGATAGTAAAGATGCTGAGATTTATGATAATGCGGCAAAAGTAATTGAGAAGGCAGGGCTTAATGTAATAAGAGAGCCTATTGAGGGTTTTGTAAAATATAATGATCAAAAATTTGATACAAATTACATGAACTGGTTAGTTGGTAACGGATTTGTAATTGTGCCTGGTTTTGGGAATCCTGAAACTGATATATCAGCTAAATCTCGTATCGAAAATTACTTTCCAAATCGTGATGTATATTTAATTGAAATGTTAAGTTCTTGGGCGGCTGGTGGTGGAATTCACTGCCATACAAATGATCAGCCTGCTAACCCAATGAAAAATAAACTTTAGATTTATTTTAAAAGAAGCTTTCCATTCTATTTAATAACATCTTTACTTCAATTATGTCATGAAGAGACAAATCAAATAAAAGTAAAAAAAATTACATATTATTCTTTGATGACTTGGCTTCGAACTCACGAGTCAGAATTAGCGTTTGAGCAAGACTCAATAAGTTAGAAAACTCAGGATTTACAAGAAGTGCATTACAATAGTTGCTCCAAGATTCCAACATTGGTTTGGTTGGACGAAAGTCATTTCGACGGCGATCACTTATACTAGAAACTTCTTCAAGATAACCAAGACTTAATGCTTCATATACTGTTGAATTTACTGTTGGACGGCTAAATTCAGATACTTTTAAGAGGTCTGATATTGTAAAGCTGCCTTTAGAAAAATAAAAATCCATCATGTAACGACGAAGCTCAAATGCAGTGAAGCTAGTATTGAAGAATCTGCGTACTTGGCCTGGTCCATGTTCACGCCTATACAATTGTCTAGAGCTTTCATAAGAAGCCTGCGCTGCGCAGAAGTGGTCGAATATTTCTTCAGATTTAGACATAAGAAGCCTCAATATTATATAAAAAAAATTACATATTATTTTTAAAACGTGTATAACATGTTCTTAATACTTATTATAAGAGTTAAAAAAAATATATGACGATCTTTCATAAATTCCAATCTGGTAGAGGCTCATTCGAATGTTAAGTTTGCCAGAGCTAAAGTACCTTTCATACATGGATGGTCAACTTGCATATCGTGAAAAAGGCGTTGGTCCTGCTTTATTTTTGCTACATGGCATGAATGGAAGTAGTCAGAGTTGGACTTATTTGTTTCAGTCCCTAGCAACTTCTTTCCGTGTTGTTGCATGGGATGCACCAAGTTTTGGCGCATCAAATACTTTTGGTGACAGCATAGAAGATTATAATAATGCAGCTAAAGCTTTGATGAACCATCTAGAAATCATAGACGTTGTAGTAGTAGGCCATTCAATGGGTGGTGTGGTAGCTTTAAACTTAGCCGCAGATCAAGATGCTTTAATTGCTGGTCTAATTCTTTCTTCAACCCATCTTGGATTTGGTCAATCTAAAGGTAATCCACTTATTCCGCGTTATGCTCACCGCATTGAACGTATGAAATCTGTGGGTGTGGATATCGACTATGGCATCAACCGTGCTAAGGGTATGACTCCACAAGATACATCTGATAAGGTTATCCAGTTTTTGGCTGAAATTGCCATGGGTTCAAGGATTGAAGGAGCCCGTGATGGAGGTCGAATGAGCCAAGAGACTAACAATGCGGATATTTGCTCGGAAGTAAATATCCCAGTTCTTATCTTGTCAGGTGAAAAAGATACTGTCATCTCAAATGAAATGCATACGGATCTTATTGCTGCTCTGCCCGAAGCTAAGCAATACGTATTCCCCAATACTGGCCACGCCTCATACGCAGAATATCCTGACCTCTTTAACGAGCAGGTGAAAGATTTCGCCATGAAAGTCTGGACTGGTGATAGAAACAAAGCAATCAAAACATCTTTAAAAGGAGTAAGACTATGAAAATTATAAGGAGTAAAACTATGAAAATATCGATATTAAAGCCTATTTTTATGACTATCTTGGCTTGTAGTCTCGGATTTTGGGGAGGTTCTGCCTCTGCAGAAAATCTTAAAGTAGCACTTGCAGCTGAACCTACATCTATGGATCCACATTATCAGAACTTGACCATAAATAACTCATTTGCTACACAGGTCTATAACGCTCTAGTCCTTCAGGACGTTAACCAGAATTTAATCCCTGGCCTTGCGACATCATGGGAGCCAATTGACAGCAATACTTGGGAGTTTAAGCTGCGTGCTGGTGTAAAGTTTCACAATGGTTCGACATTTAGCGCTGAAGACGTGGTGGCAACAATGCAACGTGCGGCAAATGTGCCTAATAGCCCATCCAGTTTTGCGACCTTCATCAAAGGCAAGAGCTTTGAAGTTGTTGATGACTTGACCTTACACATCTCAACTGAGAAGCCTAACCCTTTCATACCGAATGACATGTCGCGAATTTCTATTATTGACTCAGCTTTTGTAGATGCAACTACCGAGGATTTCAATACTGGTGTTGCTTCTTTTGGAACAGGACCATTCACTCTTTCCAAATGGCTGCCGGGTGACTTACTCGAGATTAAGCGCAATGATAGCTATTGGGGTAATCCAGTAGAATGGGATAATATAATCATTCGTACTATCGGCGACGGAACAACTAGAACAGCTGCGCTTATAGCTGGAGATGTAGATTTTATTGAACGAGTGTCACCCTCTGATCTTCCAAACCTAGAAAGCCGGGCGGGAATTTCAGTCTTTAAATCAGTTTCTAACCGTCTGCTGTATTTAACGCTTCATATGACCGATAATCCTATTAAACCTTTTGTTACAGATAATAATGGAAACCCGATTACCTCACCTTTCCAGGATGTCAGCATGCGTAAAGCAGTATCACTGGCGATAAATCGACAGGCTATCGCAGACCGTGTAATGGATGGGCTTTCCTCACCAGCAGGTCAGTTTTCGCCAGAAGGCTACATTGGATATTCAAATAATTTACAAGCGGATGCCTATGATCCGGAACGCGCAAAAGAGTTAATAGCTGCAGCAGGCTATGCGGATGGGTTTAAATTGACTATTCACGGTCCAGCTGGTCGCTATACAAACGATACGCGCATACTAGAAGCCATCGCGCAGATGCTATCGCGTGTTGGTATCGACACAAGTGTAGAGACTATGCCCGCCTCTGTCTTTTTCAAGCGCTTTGCAAGTGGCGGAGTAGATAATAAGCCAGAGTTCACCGCTGCTGTGTCAGGTTATGCTAATGGCTCTGGTGAACCATCGCATCCTCTACGGATATTCATTCATACAAAACAGAAAGAACGTGGTTATGGGCCTGGAAACCGAAACGGATACAGTAATGTTGACGTTGACAAGTTAATCGAAGATGGTCGTTCCTCAATGGATATTGCTCAAGGAGAAAAGGCCTTCATAGAAGCGACTGAAATTGCGATGCAGGAATACGCTCTTGTTCCTATACATCATGAGATTGCCACTTGGGCAGCACGTGAGGGAATCACTTATGAACTTGGAGCATTAGATAGTACCTTTCTACACTTCATTCGATCGCAAGAATAAGATAAGGATGGCTCGCTTCACATTTGTTGCGGGCCAACCAACGAGAGTATTTGTATAAAATAAGAATGGCTTGCTGCGCATTTGTTGCGGGCCAACCAATGGGAGTTTTCCAATGTTAACCTTTGCTATTAAACGTATTATGCAAAGTGTAGTTGTCCTATTTGTAATGTCCCTGATTGTATTTTCTATGGTCAATTTGATAGGCGACCCAGTTGATATGCTAGTCAACCCTGAAAGCCTACCTGAGGAAATTGACAGGGTTCGCCAAGACTTTGGCCTTGATCAACCAGTTCACATCCAATACTGGAAGTTTCTCGCAGGCGCGATGTCGGGAGACTTGGGAAATTCATTTATTTTCGGAAGACCTGCTTTGACTCTTATAATTGAACGTTTTCCTGCAACTCTTGAGCTTGCAACATCTGCACTTATTATTGCAATAATTGTGGGCCTTCCTTTGGGAATTTATGCTGGCTTAAACCCTGATGGATTGGGCGCACGCATCATTATGGGGGGCTCGGTGTTAGGTATTTCCATCCCAACCTTCTGGCTCGGTTTGATGATGATAATAGTCTTCTCAGTCTTATTAGGATGGCTACCAGTATCTGGGCGAGGTGAGACTGCCAATTTTCTAGGTATCGAAAGCAGTATATTTACGCTTGATGGTTTACGACATCTTATTATGCCAGCCTTTAATCTAGCACTTTTCAAGATTTCGGTAGTAATCCGCTTGGCGCGGGCTGGGGTAGAGGAGGTTATGGCGCTTGATTTCATCAAAT
>CABWZU010000044.1:0-3483 GCA_902510115.1 uncultured Gammaproteobacteria bacterium
TGAGGAAACAAAAGAATTGATCGAAGATTTAGAGCAAGCCTTTAAGAACCTTTAGTTATTTCTGGGCTAGTTCCCTTTTATCGTTTACAACAGTAATGCGCTGCATATGTCTAAACTCGGGTAAATAGTCACATACAGCATAGTGCTGAGTAATCCGATTATCCCAAATGGCAACTGAGTTATTCTCCCAATGGAATCGTACTTGAAATTCAGGTTTGTTCATGTGTTGATACAAGAATTGCAGTATGTGATCGCTTGGCCCCTGATTTTCATTGACAATATTTCGGGTAAATGACTGATTGACATTAATATATTTGAGGCCTGATACTGGATGAGTTTCAATCACCTTATGGACCGCTGACCCAACCTTTTTAAGGGCATCGTTCACAGATGCAACACCCCCTTCCCTAAGGTAGTCATTTCTAAATGTTCCCATATCATGGATAGCTTCAAGATGTTCTAGGTATTGCTTCCAGCCCTCAGGCAATTGATTATAGGCAGCACTCGTACTTGCCCAAAGAGTGTCTCCTCCAAATTTAGGAACCTCAACTCCATGAAGGATACTTGCAAAAGGGGGATTAGATTTAAATGTTAGGTCTTTGTGCCAGTCTGCCGTGTCAGGTTTATTGTTGGCGTCATTTCTGAGCAGAACAATACTTTGGTAACCCTCAACATGAGGGTAGACTGGGTGTCCAGGGTCTATTTCTCCCAAGCCTTCAGCGAGATGCATATGCGATTCAGGCGAAAGCTCTTGGTTTCGAAAAAAAATCACCTGATGCTTAATCAGTGAATCATAGATTTGATCCAGATTTTCTGAATCTAAATGATTAAGTGATACTCCCGAAATTAATGCGCCAATCGAGGGTGTTAATGGCTCCGCTTTAAACATCTATAGCTCCGTTTTTTTTGAATTTTATACCAAAAAACTGACTAGTTAGTTTTTTTTAAAAACCACCATAGTAACACAATGAGTTGTAACAATAACAATGGAAGAACTGACAAAAGAACAACTTCCCAACTAAAATTGAAGACAAACCATCCAGCTGAGAGTGCTGCAAAGGCCTGAAAACCAAATACTAAGAATTCATTAATCGACTGAACCTTGAATTTTTCATTTTCATTGTAGGCTTGGGGAAGAAGGTTTGTTCCACCAATAAAAAGAAAGTTCCAGCCAAGTCCAAGTAAAACAAGAGACCACCAATAATTTGTTAGCGCATGGCTCATAAAGGCTATCAAAACTGATACGAATAGAATAAAAACACCAATCAGCATCATTCTAGTCAGACCAATATACTTGACAATATAGGCCGTAAAAAGAGAGGGAAGAAACATCGCTATAACATGACTTTGAAGAACAAGTTTAGTGTGATGTAGCGAATGCCCATCCATAACATGCATACTAACAGGAGTAGCAGTCATAATGAAACTCATGACAACATATCCCGTTGTTGCAGCAGAGACAGCAACAATAAAGGAGCCCTGCTTAATGATGTCTATTAGAGGCCGCTTTGATTTGTCTTTTTGCTCCTTGAATTTTTTAGCTGGCTCAAAAAAAATCATCAATACAAACGCTATGATGAAAAGAAACGCTAATAATAAGAATGATCCTACAAAATCAGTATCTAAGAGGCTTTTTCCAATAGTAGCAATTTCAGTTCCAAGAAATGCAGAAATTAATCCGCCCAGAAGAACCACGGCGGTTGCCGAGGCCCTTTGTTCTGGATTGACGCTCTCGATAGCTGCAAAGCGAAACTGCATCATTGTTGCAACGGTAGCGCCAAGACAAAAACTTGCAAAACTAAACAGAAAGAATATTTCTTTTGTAATAGAAAAAATGCACAGGCCAATCAGTAGGATAGAATAAATGCATGCACTTAAAAAAACTTTTTTCCGACCAAATATTGACATCAGTCGAATCACAGGGATCACGCTTAGAGCAGTTCCAACAACGATAGTTGCAACTGGCAGTGTCGATAAACTTTTCGTTGGAGTAAGTTCACTGCCAATTATTCCTGCAACGAAAACCATAAAAACACTCAGAGACATAAATAAGGATTGACAGGCAGTCAAAATCCATACGTTTCTAGGAAGGCTAAGCATTATTAGTTAGATTGTTATTTCTTTGTAGGTCGTTTCCACTTGTCTATGGTCGACTGTTTATTTCTACTCAGTGTGAGTTTATCATCTGGAGCATTTTGAGTAATGGTTGATCCCGCTCCAATGGTTGCATTTTTACCTATGATGACTGGGGCAACTAATTGACTATTAGATCCAATAAAGGCGCCATCCTTAACTTTGGTTTGGTGTTTATTTGAGCCATCATAATTGCAAGTAATCACACCTGCACCAATATTTACATCAGTTCCAATATTGCTATCACCAATATAGCTCAGATGCGACACTTTAGAATTATTTTTAATTGTAGATCTTTTGACTTCAACAAAGTTGCCAACCTTAGAGTGATCACCTATGATTGTATCGGGTCGAATCCTGGCAAAAGGTCCAATAGTAGTGCTAGATCCGATAATCGAATTTTCAATCAAAGAATTTGGCAAGATAGAGGTATTATCCCCGATTTTCGAGTCTTTTATAATGCAGTTAGGCGAAATTGTAACATTTTTTCCTAAAACATTATCCCCCTCAAAGACAACATTAACATCTATAGTGCAGTCCTCTCCAAAGTTCAAATCACCTCGACAATCAAAACGGCTAGGGTCCATAATAGTCAGGCCTGCGGACATTAAATCTTCAGCCTGTCTCATTTGATAGGATCGTTCAGCTTGGGTTAGCTGTTTTTTGTCATTTATACCCATGACCTCTGACGCGTTTTCACATACAAATGAGGCAATATTAACATTATCTTTGACAGCACTTTCAACAATATCGGTTAGATAGAGCTCCCCTTGCACATTATTAGGTTTTAATTCATTCAAATACCTCTTTAATAGAGAGCCTTGAATCGCCATGATTCCAGTATTGATTTCTTTGACTTTTAGCTCCGATTCACTGGCATCCTTTTGTTCGACAATAGATTGAATCAGTCCATTTGAGTCTCTGATTATTCTTCCGTATCCAAAAGGATCATTTAGTACAACGCTCAAAAGTGAAAATCCAGAAGGGCGAGCTTTGATGAGAAGTTCTTCTAATGTTTTGCTTTGAAGAAGCGGAACATCACCATAAAGTATTAAGCAGATCGAGTCATCATTAATGAATGGGATAGCCTGCTGAGCAGCATGACCAGTCCCAAGCTGTTTTTCTTGCAGCACCCAGTTAATTTTACTTTTCGGCATTGCTGCTTTGACAGCCTGAGAATTATGACCAACAATTACATTAATTGTTTCAACGTGATCGCTTGATGCATTTACAACGTGTTGAAGTAGACATTTATTGCCAACCTTGTGAAGTACCTTGGCAGTTTGAGATTTCATTCTTGTGCCTTGACCAGCGGCTAATATAATGGCAGTGTTCATCTTAATGCTTGGC
>CABWZU010000045.1:0-3428 GCA_902510115.1 uncultured Gammaproteobacteria bacterium
GGGTTATTGGTCAACTGAATCTTGGGGTGGTGCCACGTTTGATGCGTGCATCCGTTTTTTGGGTGAAGATCCTTGGGATAGAATTAGAGAAATCAGTAAAGCGATGCCTAATACTCCTCAGCAGATGCTACTTAGAGCCCAAAATTTACTAGGCTATCGTCATTATGGTGACGACGTGGTAAGAAATTTTGTTGACCGTTGTGCAGAAAATGGTGTCGGCGTTCTGCGTATTTTTGATGCGATGAACGATATGCGCAACCTCCAAACAGCGGTTGACCAAACGGTAAAAGTTGGCAAGCATGCGCAGGGTACGATCTCGTATACACTCAGCCCAGTCCACACTACAGAGCTTTGGATTGATATGGCTAAGCAAATTGAAGATATGGGTGCTCATTCACTCTGTATTAAGGATATGGCTGGTCTTCTTCAGCCTTATGTTGCCTATGACCTTGTGAAGAAACTTAAAAAGTCAATTGATATCCCTATACAGCTTCATGCCCATGCAACAACAGGCCTCTCAACAGCAACCCTAATAAAATCAATTGAGGCAGGCATTGATCGTGTTGACACATCAATTGCCTCAATGAGCATGACATATGGGCACTCTTCGACTAATGCAGTGGTTTCTATTTTGGATCATGGTCCTCGCAAAACGGGTCTTGATATGGAGCAACTAGAAGAGATTGATGCTTACTTCAGAAAGGTTCGTCCAAAATACGCTAAATTTGAAGGTTCATTAAAAGGTATCGATCCTCGTATATTATTGGCTCAAGTCCCTGGCGGTATGTTAACCAATATGGAAAGCCAACTCAGGGAGAATAATGCTCTAGATAGACTTGATGAAGTGTTAAAAGAAATTCCACGTGTACGAGAAGACCTTGGTTTTATTCCACTTGTAACACCAACTTCTCAAATTGTTGGCACCCAGGCGGTAATGAATGTTTTACTTGGTGAGCGTTATAAATCAATTGCAAAAGAGTCTGCAGGGATACTAAAAGGGGAATATGGAGCATCACCAGCCCCGGTAAATGCTGAACTTCAAGCACGAGTGCTTGATGGTGGTGAGGCAATTACCTGTCGTCCAGCAGATAATATCGAACCAGAAATGGATGCCTTGGAAGCAGAATTCGATTCCATTATTGCAGAAAAGGGTATCAAATTAGAAAATGAAAAAATTGATGATTTATTAATCTATATCCTATTTCCGCAAGTGGGAATGCAGTTTTTAGAAAATCGCAATAATCCTGATTTCTTCGAGCCAGTTCCGCAAGCTCCAAGTGATGCGCCAAAAGAAGATGGCGTTTATACAGTGAATCACAAAGGTCAAGATTATATTGTTGAAGTGAAATCTGGTGGCGATATTTCTTCAATCCAAGTTGCTGGTCAGGCGCCTGCAGCGCCTCAAGTAGCAGCAGCGCAAGCAGCAACACCTGCAGTTAATGCTGAAGATATTCCAGCACCACTAGCAGGCAATATCTGGAAGGTCTTGGTTTCACCAAATCAGCAGATTAACGAAGGAGACACACTCGTTATTCTTGAGGCAATGAAAATGGAAACCGAAGTTAAAGCTGCGCGCTCAGGCACAGTCGTATCCGTCAATGTTAGTGAGGGTGATCAGGTTTCTGCTGGACAGGCAATAATTTCTTTAGCTTAATCAATTATGGAAAACTTATATACATTGTTGGAAAACTCTGGCCTTTATCAGCTAGACTTTGGTTCGGGATCGATGATTGTGGTCGGTCTTCTATTGCTGTATCTTGCAATTGTAAAAAAATTTGAGCCCTTGCTACTACTGCCGATTGGATTTGGAGCAATTTTAAGTAATATCCCTGGTGCTGGGCTTGCTTTATCTGCTGTGGGAAGTGCAATTTATGCTGCTGATCCTGAAGTTTTAAGTGCTTTGGCTAACAGCCTTAATTTGATTAGTTGGGAGTCAGCCTCAGACATTTACGATGTATTTAAGGAGAGTTCTAGCGCCGAACATGCGTTAGCAGTCCAGACGGTAACTGATTTGGGTTATAGGGATGGAATGTTATACACTTTTTATACTATTGCAATAGCTAGTGGCGTAGCTCCGTTAATAATATTTATGGGCGTTGGTGCGATGACTGACTTTGGGCCACTTTTGGCTAATCCTAAGACATTACTTCTGGGAGCTGCAGCACAATTTGGTATTTTTGCAACGTTGTTGGGTGCAATTGCGTTGACCTCTCTCGGCGTCTTTGACTTTAGTTTGCAGCAAGCAGCCGCGATCGGCATTATAGGAGGTGCAGATGGTCCAACTTCTATATATGTTGCTTCAAAATTAGCTCCTGAATTGCTTGGCGCCATTGCTGTTGCTTCATACTCTTATATGGCACTAGTGCCACTCATTCAGCCCCCAATTATGAGGCTATTTACAACCGAAAAAGAGCGTCAAATTCAAATGGTACAACTGCGCGAAGTATCAAAGACTGAAAAAATTGTATTCCCAATCATGCTACTGTTGCTTGTTGGTTTATTGCTTCCTGATGCTGCTCCACTTCTTGGAATGTTTGCCTTTGGAAACTTGATGAAAGAGTGTGGGGTGGTTGATCGTTTAAGTGATACAACTCAAAATGCACTCATAAACATCGTTACAATATTTCTCGGACTAGCTGTTGGTTCCAAGTTGATTGCCGTTGAGTTCCTAAAACTGGATACCCTTGGAATTTTGTTATTGGGTATGGTGGCATTTGCTATAGGCACCATGAGTGGGCTATTAATGGCGAAGCTGATGAACGCATTAAGTCATACAAAGATCAATCCATTGATCGGTTCTGCGGGGGTTTCTGCAGTTCCAATGGCAGCGCGTGTGTCAAATAGAGTGGGCCTTGAATCTAATCCACAAAACTTCTTGTTGATGCATGCAATGGGCCCCAATGTTGCTGGCGTGATAGGTTCTGCAATCGCAGCAGGAATAATGATTCAGTTTTTAGGATAGATACTTCAGTCTATCAATAATTACTTTATCTTTCATTAAGATGGCCATCAGTTAACTCTAATTGTCTTGACATCTTATTTGCTATTGATAAGTCATGGGTAACAATCAAAAGTGCTGTATGTTGATTACTGTTGAGTTCGATAATCAGATCCAGTATATCTTTGGCATTGCGTTCATCTAAATTACCCGTAGGCTCATCGGCTAAAAGGCATGCAGGCTCAGTAATCATAGCTCTGGCAATGGCAACTCTCTGCCTCTCACCACCCGATAATTCAGATGGTTTATGATTAGTTCGACTTTCTAACCCAACTTTTTTTAAGATATTTTCGGCTTTTGTAAGCACTTCATTTTTATCAAAATCATTAATAAGTAGAGGAAGAGCAGTATTGTAGATTGCTGAAAAATCTTTAAGTAGGTGATGGAATTGATAAACAAAGCCAAGATTCCTTGCCCTTAGTTCGGTTCT
>CABWZU010000046.1:0-3241 GCA_902510115.1 uncultured Gammaproteobacteria bacterium
CATTCTCAATCAACGAAGCCAAAATAATGGCTTGATAAGGAGAATCAAGTGGGATACTTATATCCCTATTTTTCCACAACTCTGCCAGTTTCAACTTCATGGTTTCATGAGATTTTTTTAGAACATTCTCAATGCTTTCTCCATAATTAAAAATATAGGTTTCAGGGAAGAACCAACCATCATAAGGCTCCTTGATACCAATTGAAGCCATAACATTATCAAAAGATTCATTTGGGGTTATGGAGGGATCTTTATTTAATTGTTGGAAGTAGTATTGAATTGTTTTTCCTTCAATCAAAGTCACTTTAGTTTTCAGAACTTCCCCACTTGAAATTTGACCAATGAAATCAAAAATACTGGTATCTGGCTTTAATTCATAATAACCAGACTTTAAATTCTTGTTTGCATTCAGCAATCTGCTTACCGTTTCAAAAAACTTCTTTGATTTTATTATTTGCCTGTCACTGAGCCCTTGTGCTACTTCGCCCATTGAAGAGCCAGATTTAACCTGAAAAATTTGAGGCTGGTTTACCAATATATCCTTCGATGTGAGAACCCATGCAATAAGTAATAGTAAAAGAACTGTAGCGATGACTCTTGAAGCAAATTTATGATGGTTTTTTAAATACATGTCCAAGATTTGATATCTTGAGTCACAGATTCAAATGTATTGTTAATTTGTTCAGTTATTGAGCTTTTTGGGAATTGACAATCCTCAATTGAACTGACTGACTGAATACCAATGATGCTATTTGAAATAAAGACTTCATCGGCTTTTTTTGCCTCATTTATTGAGATATTAACCTGTTCAACATTCATCTCTAACGATTCTGCTAGATCTAAAATAAGGGATCGCCGACTGCCTATCACTCCACATCTATCCAACTTGGGTGTCACTAGCCTTTGGCCAAAGATGAAATAGATATTCCCTTGAGTGACAGAAATGATATTTTGATTTTCGTCTAACATGATTGCCTCATCCCTTTTCAACGATGCCCGGGCCAAAATCTGTTCAATTCTATTGCAATGTTTAATACCTGCTAGAATTGGATTTGAGTGATAACCACTTTCTGCATACTCAAGGGAAAATGATTTTTTTGACTGAACATTTCTCAACTCTGAAACAATGACAATCCTAACTGGCGAAATATCATCAGGGTAGCTATACCCTCTTTGAGAATTACCCCTTGAAAGTATTAATTTAACAACACAATTTTTTGTTGAAGTTAAGCTAAGTGCTTTTTTAACATCCTTTAGCCAGATGGATTCATCTGAATTTTTTATTTTGAGCCTTTCACACCCTTCATCAAGTCTAAACAGATGTTTGTCCCATAATAAAATTCGATTGTCTTTAACAACACAAGTTTCAAATAACCCGTCTCCATATTGAAAATTACGGTTATGAATACTTATATTTGACTGCTCTTGTCCATTGATGATAGCAATTGAATCCATTCTTATGAGAGCATATTATTGGGCAATAAAGTTAGGAATATGAGCAGCAATAATCAACAACTGACATGACTTTTAACTTAAAAATGCTGTGGGCAGGAACTTCAAATGATTCGCCGCCTTGAATAGTTTGCCAATTTTCGCTCCCTGGAAGCAAAACACTCAGCTCCCCCGCTAATATCTCCATGAGCTCATGCTGTTCAGTGGAGAACTCGAATTCCCCTGGCATCATAATTCCAAGAGTCTTAGAGCTTCCATCATTAAATTTAATAACTCTGCTAGTGACTTTGCCATCAAAGTAAATATTGGCAGCTTTGATGATCTCTACATCTTTAAATGTTGACATAGGTTACTCCCTAAACTTGATCCATAATATATTGAGTTAGCAGAGGAACAGGTCTTCCAGTTGCACCTTTCTTTGAGCCTCCAAGCCATGCAGTACCTGCAATATCAATATGCGCCCAAGAATATTTTTTTGTGTAACGGGCCAGAAAGCAGGCCGCCGTTACTGTTCCGGCCTCTCTTCCACCAATATTTGCCATGTCAGCAAAATTTGATTTAAGTAAGTCATCATATTCCTCATCAAGTGGCAGTTGCCAAACAGTATCTTGAGCAGCCTCACCTGAAATTTTTAAGGCGTCTGCAAGGCTTTGATCATTTGACATAACCCCAGAATGGTGTTTGCCTAAAGCAATAATTACAGCTCCAGTAAGTGTTGCAATGTCGATGACTGTTTTTGGCTTATATTTTTCACAATAAGTTAAAGCATCACACAAAATAAGTCGGCCCTCAGCATCTGTATTCAAAATCTCAATTGTTTGTCCAGACATACTTTTGACCACATCTCCCGGTCTCGAAGCATTATGAGCAGGCATATTTTCTACTGCAGGAACTACCACTACTAAATTCACTTTAAGATTCATTTCCGCAATTGCGCTCATAGTTCCTAGAACTGAAGCTGCTCCGCACATATCGTATTTCATTTCATCCATTCCTGATCCAGTTGCATCAATTAGTTTAATGCGTTCAGGAAAAGTCTCTGATCTGCTTATAAAAACAGACCTAACTCGTTCAAAAAAAGCTCTCTCTTCTAGTTCAATTCTATCTTTCGCTGAACGAGCTTCTATTCTCTGCATACCAACTTCAACGCTTACATCTAATAAAAGAGTTAAATCTGGCTTAAAGTCACCTAGAACCCAATCTGCCAATTCAGAAATACGATTCAAATCGAGCATCCTTCCACCACCTTGATAGGCAAATGAAGCATCGGTAAAGCGATCACTGACAACCCAATGTCCCTTATTCAAGGCGGGAATGATTTTATTTTGAATCAATTCATTTCTAGAGCTAAACATTAACATGAGCTCTGTATCACTATGCATTTCTTGATTGTCTACATCGAGAAGAACGGAACGAATTTTCTCTCCAACTGGAGTTCCCCCAGGTTCACGCGTTCTAACAACTTCAATACCTTTTTCATGCAAATAGCTGCAAATAAGGTCAATTTGAGTGCTTTTACCAGCACCTTCAACCCCATCAATGGTAATAAATTTTCCGTTTCTCATGCCTGATAATTTTAAACTAGTTAACCTTTAAGTACTTCTTGATATTTTCTTTATGTTCATCATAAGTCTTAGCAAATGCATGACTTCCATCTTTCTTTGAGACAAAGTATAGATCATTTCCCTTGGCTGGATTAAGAGCTGCGAAAAGAGACTGATAGCCAACTGAAGAGATAGCCCCTGGCGGGAGACCCTTATTTCGATAGGTGTTATAGGGGTGGTCAAAC
>CABWZU010000047.1:0-3140 GCA_902510115.1 uncultured Gammaproteobacteria bacterium
GTTTTTTCTGGAGGGTTGACTGGAACATTTAGTTTAGCCCATCCATTAGAACCCAGAACAGTGAGTGATTGACATAGAGCAGCATCAGCCGAAACCGTAAAGCTGAGTGTTTCCCCATCGGGCCATCTAAGGGTTGCATCAACCTGTTTTTCGGTCTCGTATTGATCACACATTGTGGCAACTGCTGAGAGAACTTCAGGTTCTCCTTTAAAGAGCATACATCCTGACAAAATAGCATAACAGCCAATATCAAATAAGGGGCCGCCTCCATATTTAATGAGATTTCGAACATTGCCTTCAGGCTGTTTAGGGTAGCTAAAAATAAAGTGAGAGGACTGGTATTTACCGATATCAAGATTTTGAAGCCATTGCCATTGTGGATGGCTTCTCACCATAAAGGCTTCATAGAAAAATGCTTCGCTTTCTATTGCGGCATTTTCAAGTTGAGATAGCTCTTTTAAGTTAAGTGCAACCGGTTTTTCACATAAGACATGTTTATTGTTTCTAAGCGCTTCAATTGAGTAGGGGACATGAAGATGATTGGGGAGGGGGTTATAGATTGCCTCAACGGATGGATCATTAATAATAGTTTCATAATCAGTCTCTATGGCATCACCATAGATTTCAGGAAGGGCAGATTGCCCTGGCTTTCTTCTTCCGACATGAGTGACCTCATGCCCTGCATTAATTATTGCAGGAACAACATGCTCTCTTGCGATTTTTGCCTCACCTAAAATACCAAATTTCATAATAGTGGATTTTCGTAAATCGTTTAATCATACTTAAATTCAAAGAATGATTTTTATATTAATATTAAAATTTGTATTAACATGTAAAATTGTATTTTAGTCATCATCAACTAAGGAATTACAATGCCACTCAATGCAATACAACACCCACTCATAGCTCATAAGATTGCCTTACTAAGACAGTATGGAATAAGCACAAAACAATTCCGTGAGCTGGCTAATGAAGTGGCAAGCCTTTTGACTTATGAGGCTACTAGAGATTTGCCCCAGGAGAATAGAGAAATTAATGGGTGGCAAGGAGAGGTAATAAATACTGAGATGTTATCTGGTAAGAAGCTTTCAATTGTTCCAATTCTCAGAGCGGGGCTTGGGATGCTTGATGGGGTTTTAACACTTGTACCTAATGCAAAAGTAAGCATAGTTGGCCTATACAGAAATGAGGAAACATTGGAGCCAGTTGCTTATTTTGATAAGGTAATTGCAGATATTGATCAAAGAACTGCATTAATAATTGACCCAATGCTTGCTACTGGTGGAACTCTTCTGGCAACAATTGACCTTTTAAAGCAAAAAGGATGTAAAAAAATTATTGGTTTATTTCTAGTTGCATCTCCAGAGGGTCTTGAAAGGGTTACAGAATTACATCCTGACGTTGATTTATTCATTGCTGCAATTGATGAAGGTCTGAATGAAAATGGTTATATATTGCCTGGCTTAGGTGATGCTGGTGACAAAATTTTTGGCACAAAGTAAGGAAAGAAATAGAGTTTAAGCTTATTCTTTTTTTAAAGATTTAAAGGCATCTAATGCTTTTTCTCTAGATGATTTTAAATCTATAATTGGCTCTGGATAGTCTTTACCTAGAGTAATATTTGAATTATCTAAAATTTCTTTTGGGGCCTCCCAAGGACTAAAAAGGTACTTAATGGGTAGGTCTTTTAATTCAGGAATAAATTCTTTAATGTATTGACCATCAGGGTCAAACTTTTCTCCCTGAGTTACTGGATTAAATATTCTGAAATATGGAGCAGCGTCTGCCCCACAGCCCGCCACCCATTGCCAGCTTGCACTATTGCTCGCAAGATCAGCGTCAACTAGACAATCCCAAAACCAGCGCTCGCCATGACGCCAATCTAACAAAAGATTTTTGACTAAAAATGAGCCCACAACCATTCTAACTCGATTATGCATTGAGCCAGTCAACCATAGCTCTCTCATTCCTGCATCAACCATCGGTATACCAGTTTGACCTTTTTGCCAGGCTGATAAATTTTTTGAATTATGCTCCCATGGAAATTGATCAAACTTTGTTTGGAGGTTTTTTGTAGGAAGGTCAGGATTAAAGTAAAGCTGGCAATAGGAAAACTCTCTCCATCCTAACTCACTTAAAAAGTGATCAATGTTCTTATCACTGCCTTTTTCTTTAGCTAGATACCATGCCTGATTGGGAGATACCTCACCGAAATGTATGTGAGGAGAGATTCTAGATACAAATGGCTTTGCGGGGAAATTTCTACCGTCTTTATAATGACTAATCCCATTCTCAATAAACTTGGATAATCTCTCATTAGCGCCAGTCTCCCCAATATCCCAAAACGATTGCATTGGAATATCCCATCTAATGTCTGGTAATAGTGATAAATCATTGAGATTTAGAGAATTATCTTTGTCACTAAAATATTTTGAAGTATCCGCTTTAGGAAGTGGCTCTCTGGGCTCTTCTGATTTAAGACATCCCTTGCGATAGAAAGGAGTAAAAACTTTATAAGGGGTATCATCATCTTTCTTTATGGTCCAGGGCTCCCAAAGTAAAGATCCATTAAAAGTTTTAACTAAAATCCCCCTGGATTCGAGTTGAGCTTTGATTTGAGTGTCTCGTTTAATGCGCCATGGCTCATAACAGCGATTCCAATAAACAACATCAATTTCAAATCTGTCAATAATATCTAATAAAGTTTGGAGGGGATTGCCTTGGTAAAGAGATAAATTTTGATTTAGGTTGTTACTAAGATCACTCAGTGAATGGTGAAGCCAAAAGCGACTCGCTCCACCCATAAAATATTCACCAGAATTAAAGTCATCTAGAATGTAGACTGGTAATACTTCATCATGTTTTGAGGCTTCGTAAAGGGCTGGATTATCAGAAAGTCTAAGATCTTGTCGAAACCAATGTAATGCTTTTGTTTTTTTCATCAGCGCTATTATAAAAAATAGGTGTGAATATTGGATGAAGATTCGGAGTTATTTGGGCAAAAAAGTATGGCGGAGAGAGAGGGATTCGAACCCTCGATAGGAGTTAAAGCCTATACTCCCTTAGCAGGGGAGCGCCTTCAGCCACTCGGCCACCTCTCCGAAGAAGGCATATTATACTGCAATTATATTGAACGAGTA
>CABWZU010000048.1:0-3115 GCA_902510115.1 uncultured Gammaproteobacteria bacterium
TCTTAGCTGAGAACGGACTCATTGGTCTAATGTTTGGTAATACGCCTCAGGCTATTCCGCCCTGGGGCGGGACAAAAGCTTTATTTGGAACTAACCCAATTGCTTTTTCAACGCCTCGCGATAATGAGCCACCTATAGTTATTGATATGAGTTTAAGTAAGGTTGCTCGTGGAAAGGTCATGGTTGCTAATCAGCAAAATGAAAAAATTCCTGAGGGTTGGGCTATTGATAGTGACGGTAAGCCAACTACTGATCCAAAGAAGGCATTAGCTGGGGCCATGCTACCAATAGGAGATGCGAAAGGAAGTGCTCTAGCCTTAATGGTTGAAATATTAGCAGCAGGCTTAACTGGATCGAACTTTGGTTTCGAGGCTAGCTCATTTCTTAATGCTGAGGGAGATGCTCCAGGAGTTGGACAACTTATCATAGCAATTGATCCTAGTTTCTTTTCAGGTGATGCCTTTTCAGAAAGAACTGAAACCATTGTTGAATCTATTCTTGAGCAGCCATCAACAAGGCTTCCAGGCAATAAACGCTTAGAAAAAAGAAAGCTTCGTGATAGCTCGCAAAGCATAACAATTTCTAAAGAGTTATTTGAAAAAATCAGCAAACTCACGTAAGTAGCTATTTCTTATAGTTCTTATTCGGTTTTATCTACCATATGTATTGATATATAATGGATTTTTTACATTTATAAGGCTGATTTGATTATGAAGATTAACAGTTCTAATCTATCCAAGACTTTATTAAGCTCAATAATCACTATTACATTGGGCTTTTCATTAAATGTTAATGCTGATGACTCGGATCAAATAAAAAGTTCCTTAATGAGTAGGATGACAAGTTCTGCAAGTTCTTTTGTTTCAACTGGTATAGGATCCTTATTAAGCCCAAAATTTGATACTGTTGAGGTAAGTACAAATCTTAAAGAGAGCGACTCTACATTTGATATTGGAGTTCTTAAGGCTTTTGGTGATAATCCAAACTCTTTTCTTTTTAATCAGATCAACCTTAATCGATATGATGATCGAACGACATTAAATCTAGGTTTAGGATATAGAAGGCTTAATCAAGATGAAACCTGGATGACAGGCTTTAATGTCTTTTATGATCATGAGTTTCCAAATGACCATAAGCGTAATGGCGCTGGAATTGAGGTAATAAGTTCAGTATTTGAGCTTAGAGTCAATCAATATAACGGCACAACAGGCTATATTACAGATAAAAGCGGAGTAGACTCCAAAGCGCTTGATGGAAGAGATATGGGCTTTAAGGTCGCGCTTCCATTCCTCCCAGGGATGAAGCTTGGAGTTAATTCATTTACTTGGGACGGCATTGATGGTATGCAAGATCAAAAAGGCAGAAAGTACACATTGGGTGGAAATCTCTCTGACAACTTATCTCTTCATTACTTAAGAACGGATCATAAGCTTGCATCCAAGACAGATACCAATAGTGTTGTTCTAAATTACACTTGGAACCTTGGCCAAGACAATGTCAAACCAAAACTATTTGAATTTTCAAGTTCTGCCTATGAGCTGACAAAACTTGGTAATGAGAGATATGCTCTAGTCCAGCGTGAGAATAGAATTATCAAGAAGAAGACAGGCGTATTAACAATCAGTGGAATTTAATATGAAAACATTAAACCTAAATAAAATCGCATTATTAATTGCCTTATTTTTTGTTGCGATCGCTTTTTCAAATAGCGCGAATGCACTTTGCGTAGTTGATGGGAACGGAGCCATTGTTACTGTGAGTAGTGATTCAAGAACTCCTGTCAAGGACGATACTGGCGATGACGAAACTGCAGCGAATACGGCAACAGACAATTGTACAATTACGCCTGATATCTATAGGCTAAATTTTTACAAATTTGGTCTTTGTACAGCTAATCCTGATTTGAATGACTTGACTAGTTGTCAGTTCTTTTTTGAACAAGCTGCCGGTGTCGAAGTTGATATTCAGAAGGACGTGAGTGCAACTCTTCCAATTCCAGAGTTCTATATTGAGCCAAATACCTATCAATACCTATACGTACAGTTAAGTACCAAACTTGGCATGAAATGGTCGGGAAGAATGACTAACGCTGTTGATGGTTCTTCTGGTGATGGAAACGGCGGAACTTATTGCTGGACGAGTAATGCTGGTCTATATGCGTCTACCTATGTCGCTACCAATGCTCACGGATCATCTTTAGCTGACGGCACTCAAACGATGGATTGTGGAACTTCTGAAGGCACCGTTGTGTTTTCAAATGAGGTTTTGACTAGGTTCACCGATGCAAACTGTAGTTCTAATTTAGCTGAGAACGGTGATAAATCCACTTTTGAGATTGAGGGTACTGGATCTACTCGCGGAATACCGACAGTTAACTTGCTGACAACTGCAGATGCGTTTGCAACGACCTGTGGAAATGCTGCAAAAATTGCTTGGACAACAGACCTAAGTACGCCTTATGTAGTGACAGAAAATTCCACTTTTGCTATGAGTGTTAAAGCAACTGCTGCCAATAGTCTTGAATTTAGCTCTGACAACGATAATAGTTTAAATATAATTGCTTCGGGCGCACCTAGAATCTATTTGACGGTAACAAATTAATATTGATTCTAATTGCTATGTTCTGGATTAAGACAATCTGGAGCGGCCACCGTCTACGCCAATTATTTGTCCTGTAATCCAAGAGCTCTCCTCGCTCAGAAGAAACTTTGCAATTGAAGCCGAGTCTTTTCCTTCGCCCAGCCTTTTGAGTGGGTGCGCTTTTGCTAATGCTTCTGCTACGACCTCACTTTTAAGCATTGACTGAGATATTTTCGAGTCAGTGAGGCTCGGAGCAATGCAGTTTACTCGAATAGTTGGAGCAAGTTCTGCAGCAAGAGTCACTGTTAATCCCTCAACAGCAGCTTTAGTAGATGCAATAATGGTGTGATTAGTAAAGCCTTTTTGTGCAGCTACGGATGAGAACAACACAATTGATCCGCTACTCTTATTAAGCTCATCTTGAAAGCCTTGAATAGCCTCAATTGCTGAGTAAAGGTTGAGCTTCATGCATTGGTTCATATCAGATTCTGTAACCCTTTTTAGAGGTTTAAGATCAATCGAGCCTATACAATAA
>CABWZU010000049.1:0-3071 GCA_902510115.1 uncultured Gammaproteobacteria bacterium
CTAAATCATCATCATATTTATGTAGTACTTGTGCTTTCAATGCGCATTCTCCAAAAAAAATTTAAAATCTAAAGAGCTTTTTACACAACGAAAACCATTATTACTAAATTATAAGTGTTCAAATTTTGAACTTTGGTTGCTCAATAAGTGAACTTTTTAGTCTTATAGTGTAATATATCTATTGGTATAGACCTTTAAAATTATTTTTAATATGGATTCTTTTAGTCAAGCTCGGTCAAATCTAGAACTTACTGGACATTTCTCACATGATGCAGTAGCCAAGCCTATTGCTGATAGCTGGGAGAGGTGTATCAATCTGGGGCTGAATCCTAACTCAAATCCAGATGAAAATGTTCTATCAAATATAGAACTTAATCTTCGCAGAGAAAAACTGGAGAGAGTCCATATGCTTGCAAGGCCTGAGCTTGAATTACTAAGCTCACAAATAGCAGGTTCAAATTATCTGATAGCATTTGCTGACAATGAAGGGGTTGTGCTCGATCAAATAATGGATACTGAGTTCAAAAATTCTATTTGTGGTAAATCGATAATCCCTGGCTCAGTTTGGTCTGAGAGTGCGCGAGGAACAAATGCACTTGGACTTTCAATACACACTGGTGAGTCATCAAAGGTAACAGGACTTGAGCATTACTTTTCGGCGCAAGCTAAAGTTTCATGCGTCGCAGCCCCAATTTATAATAGCCATCAGGAATTAGTCGGACTTTTGGATGCTTCATCAGAAATTTCAGCAAGACAAAATCATACCAATGTGCTTGTAAACTTAGCTGCTTCAAATATTGAAAATAGATTATTTATTGAAGAAAATAATGATAGTTTTATCATTCTTCTGCATCCACGCCAAGAGTATCTTGCAACTCAAAGTGCAGGAATGATTGCACTTAATCATGATGGTAAAGTCTTAGGAATTAATCGAAGGGCGATTGAGATTCTTGCTGGTATGAATGCACATATTGGGTCTAACTTTTCTGATCTTTTCCATGAAAATTACTCTTTGATTTTAGATAGGCTTGTAAAAAATGGCGAAACAAAAATCACAGATTGGCTCCAATCTGTTTATTTTGCTCGTCTAATACCAAATCATTCTAATGCAAGTATGCTTAAAAGTGATCAGGTTCTTCTGCCAATAGAACCAGTTTCTCAAAATCATGCTGCAAGTTTAATTGATGATACAGGCTTTATTTTTGACGATGAGGCGCTTCAATATAATATGAAGCTAGCTACTAAATCAATTCAGGTAGGCTCTACAGTCATAATTCAAGGTGAATATGGTACTGGTAAAAAAATTGTTGCCCAAGATCTTCATAAACGAACCCATCGTCAAAAAGCTTTTATTACGATTGACTGTGAAACTGTTTCGTTAGATTCAATTAATGCGCACTTCATAGCCAATATTCAGTCTTCGCCAGACAATATAATTGACACCTCAAGTGCATCCTATAAATTAGAGTCAGGAGGAACATTGTTTTTAGACAAGCTAGATTGTGCTTCTCCTGAGATTACTTCAAGCCTCAATACACTGATTGATAATCTTCTTCATAATAGAGATCAAGATTCTAATAATAAATGGGTAATAATCTCAAGTTCAACTATGCCTATAAGTGCATTATCAGATAACAAGTCTCTTAGGAGTCTAGCTGATAGACTATTTGGATTTGAACTTGTACTTCCAGAGCTTAACAAGCGAACAGACTTTCATAAACTGGCTCTAAGTCTTATGAAAAAAATATCACCACAGCATTTTTTGAATAAGAGTGCAATAGATTCACTTCAAGCCATGAGCTGGGAAAATAACTTTCATAGTTTTGATCAGCAGTTGCGTCTTTTAGCAGTTCATGCACCTGAGGGTATCATTAATGAAGATCAAATCTTTAGAGTGTTGGGCCCTAAAAAAACAGGCACGCAATTTTGCCAACAATGCGCTGGCCACACTATAAAAGAGAGTCTCTGTCTTGAAATCAGAACAACCTTTCAAAACTGTAATTACAATGTTGCTTTAACGGCTCGTCAACTTGGCCTATCAAGAAATACGATCTATCTACATACCAAAAATTCCTAGCTGTATCTAGAAATATAGTGCTAACTTACCCATAACTAATTAGAGGTTGGCCCAAAACATCAAGACGAGGAGTAATCCCTAATCCAAATGATTTTGGTGCAGATACGAAACCGTTAGTAACTTCAAATCCTCCATCTGCAGTTTTCACAGCAACCATATCTCTACAGTCAAGAACACATCGAAGATATTTTTTTGGAATTGTCTGACCCAAGTGAATAATAGCAGCAAAGGCTATATCAGAACCGGTTGTATCTTGAACACTCATTGTATAGCCAGCTGAAAGACAAATATCTCTTTGTCTTCGGCACTTCGTTAAACCACCATTTTTTGAGATTTTTAAACCAATCCCTTCAGCACCATCGTCAGAGGCAATCTGAAGAATATCTTCTTCATTTAGGGCAAGCTCATCCCAAATTATTGGCACAGAGGTGCGTCTTCTTAGAGAGAGGTTTTCTCGCCAAGTTGCACATGGAGCCTCCAATGCAAAATCCAATCCACTCGGAAGAATATTTAATAGTCTTAGTGCAGATTCAACAGTCAGTCCTCCATTTGCATCTACAATAAAATACTCTCCACTCTTTCGATCTGCTAAACAGGCTTCAATTCTATTTGCATTATCGTGAGGATCATCGCCAAGCTTAATTGAGTGTCCTCTATACCCTAAATCACGGTGTCTTTTCACTCGCTCTCTCATGTCGTCAGGTTCACCAGCGTGGATTGAAGAAATTAAGGGCAATGACTCATTGGTATTACCACCTAAGAGGTCACACACAGGCATCTCTACAGACTTTCCAAAAATATCCCAGCAGGCAACATCGAGTGGGGTTTTTGCATGATTATGTCCAACTAAAGCATTATCCATTACTTCATTGATTCGGTCTAAGTGCCTAGGATCTTTTCCCAACAAGCTAGGAGCTATCTCATCAATACCAGCACGCACTCCCTTGGCGTGGGCCGCTATATAATTAGAACCGAAAGGGGTGCTTTCACCCCA
>CABWZU010000050.1:0-2963 GCA_902510115.1 uncultured Gammaproteobacteria bacterium
CTCCGTTAATAAAAACATGAAGCTCAGTTTCGATCATTTGGTAGGCAATACGACATATCGGGGATAAAACATATGTGGCTGACTCTTCAATTTCTATCGGCTCTTCAAAAGCCATCATTTCGTTAAGTTTTTGCTGATCAAAGGGGTCCAGTCTTGTTACAAAGCACCCAAAGAACTCAGCTGGTAATTGATCAATATTTATAAGTTCTAATGCTTGATTAATGGCTGAATTAGAAATTTCAGAATTGCCTATATCTATCAGCCAGTTAGGGTCAATATAATAGTCGTTGTTACGCTTATGAGGCTTTAAGTCTAATGCCTCGATCATTTCAGTTGCTGAATATGATCTGTAGCCAAATGAAAGGGTGGTGCATTCACTATCAAGACTTATTCCGTGGTGCGCAATTCCTGGTGGGACATATAAAATATCACCTTGCTCAGCAATAAATGTATCCTCCTCCTGAAAGCTTTCCATTATTCTGAGCTGACTATTTTTAACATAGTTATTTGGAGTACAATCAATTGAGCTGATTTGCCATTGCCTTCTTCCACAGCCCTGAAGTAAAAAGACATCATAGTGGTCGAAGTGAGGCCCAACACTCCCCCCTTTGGCTGCAAATGAAATCATTACATCATCAAATCGCCATCTAGGAATAAAGTCAAATTCTTCAATCAGTTTGTAGACTTCAAGAATATGTTTATCGACGCCTTGAATAAGAAGCGTCCAATCATTTTGAGGAGCGCTTTCAAAATAATCATCTTGAAAGGGGCCATTCTCAAGAGACCAATCATTTCTTTGTGTTGACCCTTTGACCACTCTTGATTCGAACTCTTCCTCACAGGAGAGTCCAGCCAACTCATCTGGAGACAAAGGAGAGATAAAATTCGGTAGCGCATTCTTAATGAGTAACGGCTTTTTTTGCCAATACTGTGCTAAGAACTCTTCTCTAGATACTTGACCAAAATGAATCATTTAATTGCTATTTATTTATTCCGTTTAATTATCTATTAACATGTAGACTCATTCTGAACAATTATCTTTAAAATTATATTTAAAACAAATAGTCTAAATTAGTACTTTGAATAACAATACCAATAAACTTGCTTCAATTTTAAATACTAAGAGTCATCCTATTGATGCCCCCAAGTATAGAACTAAATGTAAATCAATGCTTGATAGGGATGGCGTTCTAGTCCTCAACAACTTTCTTCTGAAAGACTCCATTCGAAGTATTCTTGAAGAGGCCAAGCAGCAAGAGAAATTGGCTTATTATTGTGTAAATGAACACAATGTTTACCTAGATCCTAACGACAATAACTACCCCAAGAGTCACCCAAGAAATAGAACAGTTATCTCCTCAAAAGGCTGTATCACTGATGATCAGGTTCCGAAAGACTCGGCCCTGAGAGCTCTTTATGATTCTGATGATTTTAAGGAATTCCTTTGTAGTGTGCTCAATGAAGAAAGCCTCTACAAATATGATGATAATTTATCTTCAATCAATATTCATTTTGCAAAGACTGGTCAGGAGCTTGGTTGGCATTTTGATAACTCATCTTTTGCAATCACTTTGCTTATTCAGAAGCCTAAGGCAGGAGGAGGTTTTGAATATATCAGAGATTTCAGAAATTCCAAAAATAATGACAATAACTATGATCAAGTTTTAGACTTGATGAATGGGCAATGTCAACCTAAAAAACTCACTATGGAAAATGGCTCGCTGGTTCTTTTTAGGGGAAAGGATGCGATTCATCGCGTCACCCCGACCATCGGAAATAGAACTAGAATATTATCAGTCTTAGCATACAATTCTGAGCCAAATGTTAAGCTCTCAGAGACTGCTAGGATGACTTTTTTTGGTAAACTGAATTAATTATGAAAGACACTAATAAAGGTTTAGGGCTCTATGACAAGTTAGATCTTTCTGCCAGAGAGAATGATCAAGAGCTTTTGGATGTTTATAAAAAATGGGCTTCAATTTACGATCAAGATAATGACGATGTCCTTGGGACAGTTTCGCAGCCCAACTCAGTTCAAATTTTCCATCAACATTTAAGTGATAAAAATCAAAAAATTATTGATGTAGGCTGTGGTACTGGCCTAGTTGGCCTAGAGCTGAGTAAGCTCGGATACACAAGTTTTGATGGAGTAGACATTTCAAAAGAGATGATTGATATAGCGATCAGTAGGGGTTATCGATCACTCTTTCTTGGAAATTTGAATGAGTCTCTACCCTTTGAAAGTAATAGTTATGATGCTGCACTTTGCGTTGGCGTATTTACTCATGGGCATGTTGGTCCAAGTCGATTAAAAGAGCTGACTAGAGTCATTAAACCTGAGGGATTAGTCTGTTTCACGGTTAACGAAGATGTCTACGAATCTTATGGCTTTGATAAGGTCATCAAAGAGCTGGAGGCTAAAAAGGTATGGGAAATACTTGAATTCACCAAGCAAGATTACATGACAAAGAAAAATGTCATGGGTTTTTACTGCGTATCTAGAATTAATTAGTAATAATCTAACTGGACTCTATTGATGATAGTTTGGCGCCTCTTTAGTGATTGATACATCATGGACATGAGATTCAGTCATACCAGCTGAAGTGACTTGGACAAACTCAACTTTCGTTCTCATATCATCGAGATCTTTACAGCCAGTGTAGCCCATTGATGATCTAATTCCACCAACCATTTGGTGAATAATGGGTCGAATGGAGCCCTTGTAAGGTACTCTGCCTTCTATTCCCTCTGGGACAAGTTTTTCAGCTGCAAGTTCTGCCTGGAAATATCGATCTGATGAGCCATGTGCTTGACCCATTGCCCCAATTGAGCCCATACCGCGGTAGGCCTTGTAGGATCTTCCTTGGAAGAGTTCGACCTCACCCGGCGACTCTTCAGTTCCTGCAAGCATGGACCCTAGCATGACGCAGTTAGCTCCAGCTGCAAAAGCTTTTGCAGCATCA
>CABWZU010000051.1:0-2941 GCA_902510115.1 uncultured Gammaproteobacteria bacterium
AAAACATGATCGCTACTATCTACGACACATTGCATGCTGCTGATTTAGATGAGTTAGAGGGCATCTATAAGAATTGGGCTTCAGATTATGAGAGTGATGTGATTAATTTAGCTGGCTATGTAGGGCATTTAATTACATCAGATCTTCTCCTAAATTACATTAGGAATACTGAATCAACCGTGCTAGATGCCGGATGTGGGACGGGTCTGGTAGGCGAAGTTCTATATAAAAATAATTTTCGTAATATAGATGGGGTCGATTTCTCTCAGGAGATGCTGAATATTGCTAATCAAAAAAATATTTATCAATCATTAAAATTAATGGATCTAACAAAAAAACTAGATTACGAGAATAATTCCTTTGACGCTGTCATTTGTGCTGGCACTTTCACCTGTGGACACGTGGGTCCAGAAGCCTTAAGAGAGATGGTTAGAATTACCAAGCATGGTGGGCACATATGTTTTACTGTCAGAAAACAGGAGTGGGAGGCATCACCTTATTTACAAATTATGAATGATCTTGAAAAAGATCAATCCTGGCGTAAGCTCGAGTTCCTAACAAAAAAATACAATATTAAAGAGGGCGTTAGCTGTCAACTTTGTCTCTATCAAGTCAACTAAATCTTCAAATGTTTCCAAGTCTAAATAATCAAACTAAAGCCTATCTTTTTGCTGGAATTTCTATTTTTTTTTGGTCCACAGTGGCTAGTGCGTTTAAGCTTTCTTTGGAGCATTTAGAGCCAATTCAATTGGTTTTATATTCAACTTTATTCTCTATTTGTGTTTTATTTATTCTAGTTGTATATCAAGGAAAACTTAATTTAATCAAAATTTTTTCAAGAGATGATTTATTAAAATGTGCACTGCTTGGATTCTTGAATCCATGTCTTTACTACATTATATTGTTTAAGGGTTATGATTCATTGCCAGCACAAGAGGCGATGGTGATTAATTTTAGCTGGCCAGTAATGCTTGTAATTCTCTCTATTCCCATTCTTAAGCAAACGATAGATCTTAAATCCTTTCTATCGATTATTGTTTGTTATTTTGGGGTGGTTGTAATTGCTACAAATGGAGATATTTTCTCGATGCAATTTGAAAATCCATTTGGAGTTTTTTTGATGTTAATCAGTACCGTAATCTGGTCTTTATTTTGGCTTTTCAATACAAAAAATTCTCATGACAGCCTAGTGAGTTTATTTCTTATTTTTTTGTTTAGCTTTCCATTTATTTTAGGATTCGTTGTGCTCACCAATTCATTTGTTATTCCATCATTAGAAGGATTAATAGGGTCAATGTATATTGGACTTTTTGAAATGGGAGTTAGTTTAGTGTTATGGCAGTCAGCCTTAAAAATTTCAACAACAGTCTCAAGAGTTGCCAGCCTGGTGTTTATTACTCCATTTCTATCACTATTTATTATGTACCTTGTTTTGGGTGAAAAGATTTTGATTTCAACCGTTACTGGCATTATTCTCATCTGTGCTGGATTGCTACTACAAAAATACTTTACCAATAAAGCAACAAAGAACTCTTGAAGTGTGTGATCTTTGATCCAGTATATAATCTACTTTTCTCTTATAGTCATGAATGAATAATAATGTCTTATTTAACTAAACTTAAAGGTTCACCTGCATCAATTCCACCGAGACCATCCTTAAAAGATTTAGGCTTTATATCTTTAGGAGCTTTTCTTGCTGCATGCGTCATTGGTTATTTGGCATATATTTCAAATCAACCCATTATTATGGGTTCGTTTGGTGCATCAATTTTTGTTTTATTTGTGCTTCCTGATTCACCATTTGCACAACCAAGAAATGTCATTATAGGGCACCTTGTAACTACCTTCATTGGGCTTATTTTCTATCATTTAGTGGGCCCAGACTGGTGGAGCATGGCTTTAGCATTGGCTATTGCTATTGCAGCAATGCAATACCTCAGAGTTCCTCACCCACCAGCTGGCTCAAATCCTTTCATCGTTTTTTTACTTGGTTCGCAATGGGAGTTCTTGTGGATGACCACGCTTATAGGGTCAATATTAATCGTGATAGTGGCATTGTTATATAACAACTTATCTAACGATCGAAGCTATCCAAAGTATTGGTAGTCTCAAATGATGCTGCAAGCCTCAGTAAAATCAAGCCTCGCACCTCTATCATAGAGCTTTAAGCTATCACCATAACCGATACTACAAATAAATAGAGACTTGTATTTGCCTCCTGGGAAGAATTCCTGGTTAAGCTTCTCTTTGTTAAATCCAAGCATAGGGCAGCAGTCCAAACCAATTGAGCGAGACGCCATAATGAAGTATGCACCTTGAAGAGAGGAATTAAACTCAGCTGTATTTTTAATTTTCTTTTCTTTTCCTATAAAGCCTGCCTTAGCATCATTGTGTGGTGAAAGGATTGATAATGACTCATAAAACTCTGTGTCATAGCTAATAATGACTACACAAGGAGCGTTCAATGATTTATCAATATTTCCTTTATCTAGGACTGGCTTTAATCTTTTTTTAGCTTCATTGCTTTTAATAAATGTAAATCTAGCTGGACAGCAATTGCCGGATGTTGGTGCGAATTTTAATAGATTATAGATTTGATCAATTTGATCATCTGTTACTTCTTTATTGAGCCAGGCTTTGTGGCTTCTTGCTTTTGTAAAAAGTAATTCGAGATTTGCATCAGAAAGCATTTTTCATATTTTTTATTGATCTGAGTAGGTAACAGCTGATCTGGGGGTTTCCCAAATCATAACTTCTTTAACCTTGATATCCTCATTATTAATCAGCAAACCAACCTCATCAAAAAAATACTTCGCTATATTTTCAGCAGTTGGATTGAGAACATCAAATGGCTTTATTTCATTCAAATATTGATGATCTAATCTTTTAATCACCATCTTCGTTTGTTTCTTTATTTCACGAAAATCAATTGCTATACCAT
>CABWZU010000052.1:0-2839 GCA_902510115.1 uncultured Gammaproteobacteria bacterium
CTGAGTGTTTTGATGATAATTTTGAATTAGCATGCGCTAACTTCGAAGATGAAATAAAAAAACAGGGAGGTATTGGTCTTCAACTTTTAGGAGTTGGATCAAATGGGCACATCGGTTTTAATGAACCTACTTCAAGCTTGCAATCCAGAACAAGAGTTAAAACGCTTACGAAAAATACGCTCTCAAAAAATGCACGTTTTTTTGAAGCGAATGAAAAACAACCCTCTCTTGCTATCACCATGGGTATTGGAACGATAATGGAGGCCAAGAAGATTCTGGTGATTGGTCTCGGCAAACATAAAAGCAAAGCAGTGGCTAAAGTCATTGAGGGCCCACTATCTGCATTTTGTCCTGGCAGTGCCCTTCAAAATCATGAAAATGTCACTGTCATTTTAGATAAGCTTGCTGCTGCAGACCTCAAACTATATGACTACTATATCCAAACTGAAAAAATGAAGTCAGAATACAACTGTTAAAAATTGAGTTATAATTTTTCTAAGTTTTAAAACAATCTTCAGATATGAGCCTAATCTTTAAACAATTATTTGAAAGAGAGAGCTGCACCTATACCTATTTGATTGCCGATAGCGTATCTAAAGAGGCGGCTATTGTTGATGCAGTAGATATTATGATTGAGAGGGATACAGCTTTGTTAAAAGAACTGGATCTAGACCTGAAATTCATTATTGAAACTCACATACATGCTGATCATATCACGAGTGCCTGCCCACTTAAAAAATACTATCCAGATGCAAGAATAGTAATTGGGATGGAAAATGTTGATGCAGAAGCTTGCTCAGATATTATGGTCAGTGAGGGTCATATCCTAAATGTAGGAAAATATGAAATGACAACAATTGAAACCCCCGGCCATACTGTTGGATGTATGTCTTACCTCATAGAAAACAAACTATTAACTGGTGATGCCCTTTTTATTAGAAGCACTGGAAGATGTGACTTCCAAGGGGGTTCTGCTGAATCCCTTTATGATTCTATTCAGAAACTATTTAAACTGCCAGATACCACTGAAGTCTACCCAGCTCATGACTATAATGGCCTCTCAGTAAGCACAATCGGTGAAGAGAAGAAATTCAATTCAATGATCAAAGAATCTTTTGACGAGAAAGATTTCATTAACAATGTCAACAGTCTTGACTTAGGCTTACCAAAGAAGATTAAAGTTGCAGTTCCAGCCAATCAGAGTTGCGGCCTTATTTCAGAAAAGGTTTAAAAAGACTTAATAAATTCTGACTAGTTATTAAAATATAAGTCTATGGATATTACAACTCCCGCACTTCTCTTTCCAGCCATTTCATTATTATTTGTTGCTTATACGAATCGACTTCACTCGCTAAGTGTATTGATTCGAGCAATGACTACCAAAGGCAGTAATGAATCTAAAACCACGCATGCAGACGAGCAAATCAAGATCCTTGAAAAACGTGTTATTTATATCAGAAGGATGCAGGTCTTCGGTGTTGTAAGCTTTATCTTCAACCTGATGACGATTATCTTAGTCTATCTTGAGTACTACATTCTTGGTAACTACATTTTTGGCTTTGGACTTTTGATGCTCTCAGGTTCTTTATTGTTTGCTTTACTTGAAACTTTGATTTCAACAAAGGCGCTTGATATCCATCTAAAAAACTCGAAGAATTAAGGTTTTTTGCCTAAGTTATCTGCTATCAAGCAAACGATCTCGAACATGATTGAATTTGCAACATGAGCAGTAATTTGATTTGGAGAGTCAACGGTTGGCATAAGACACACAACATCACCACCAATAACATTCTTTCCCCTAAGTCCCTGTAACATGGAGAGAACATCCGGCATCTTGAACCCCTCAATGGCTGGCTCTAGATTCGAGACTCCAGGGGCCACGGTAACGTCTAAACAGTCTAGATCAAATGTAATATAGATTGGCGCATCACCAACCCGCTCTTGAATCATCTCAATGCATTTCTCAACACCATATTCATCATATTGATCCTTGGTAATGATTTCATAGCCAAGCTCATAACTGGAATCCAGCCAGTCAAGTGTTCTGGTATTGCCTCTGATACCAACCTGAATACTTTTTGAAGCATTAACAAAGCCATCTCTAACCAAATAACTCGCCCAGTGAGCTGCTGATTTCACTGCACCCAGAAAATGATCAAGCTGATGAAAAGCATCAGTATGAGCA
The DNA here is from genome assembly GCA_902510115.1 of uncultured Gammaproteobacteria bacterium. Lineage (GTDB taxonomy): Bacteria > Pseudomonadota > Gammaproteobacteria > PS1 > Pseudothioglobaceae > Pseudothioglobus. The sequence continues at coordinate 2,186 of CABWZU010000052.1, forward strand.
TCAAAATGAACAAGTACTACCTTTTCACCATTAGTGAGTTTAGACTTAGGGCCTGCAATTGCCTGCAAAATACCCCCAGTGATCGAGTGATCTCCTCCAATGGAAACAGGTCGAACGCCAGACTCAGCAATGACATCATAAAACTCTGTAATGCGCTCAATGCACTGCTCATTATTATTAGCTTCAGGAAGCGGAACATCGCCAAAATCTCGAATCTCACACATCTCCCATGGAGAGATTCCAAACCTTAAGTGTCCACGTCTACCCTGGGCTGAAATATTTCTAACTGCACGAGGGCCTAGATGCTGATCGCGCTGTGTTGTTCCATTTCCAGTACTATGAGGAACACCAACAAGTGCAATATCACAGCCGTCAGTTTCAGGCTGATGTGGACATCGAAACAAAGTAGGAACGCCCCACCAATAGAGGCCATTCATCATGGCTGAGTTATCTCTTGTTTTCTTATCCATTAATTTTCTTCAAAAATTTACTCAAACTTTTCACTAATTCTCATAAGAATAGCCTTCTTATAAGGCACCTCTAACTCCTGTGAAGACCATGCCCCAAAACCTAAGTCAACTTGCTGCTCCCATGTTTCAATTGGATTTTTAAAGATTGTAACAGAGGTTTCTTTTGGGGCGGACAAAAATAATG
>CABWZU010000053.1:0-2647 GCA_902510115.1 uncultured Gammaproteobacteria bacterium
CTCATTCCAAAGGCAATTTATGATGCTGCGATTAAAAGCGGTGTATCACGCCTCAAATAAACGTTTTTAAACCTCATTTTTAGCTTATTTAATCCTTGCTATGAGTAAATAGTTATGGGATAATGTCCGATTGTTTTTTTGGAGGGGTGGCCGAGTGGTTAAAGGCGACGGACTGTAAATCCGTTCTCTCTGAGTACGTTGGTTCGAATCCAACTCCCTCCACCAGAGAAAAAAAGGAAATTGCGGGTGTCGTATATTGGTATTACCTTAGCCTTCCAAGCTAATGAGGTGGGTTCGATTCCCATCACCCGCTCCATGTGGTTAGGAACGTGCTCACCTAGCTCAGTCGGTAGAGCACTTCCTTGGTAAGGAAGAGGTCGCCGGTTCAAATCCGGTGGTGAGCTCCACTTTAATTTGAATGTATACAGGGGATTAAAAATGGCAAAAGAAAAATTTGAAAGAACCAAACCACATGTGAATGTGGGAACGATTGGTCACGTTGACCATGGTAAAACGACTTTAACAGCAGCCCTAACGAAGGTGATGGCTGAAGCACGTGGCGGTGAGTTCAAGGATTACGCTGATATTGATAATGCTCCTGAAGAAAGAGAGCGTGGTATCACGATCTCAACAGCACACGTAGAGTATGAGTCAGAGGCTCGTCACTACGCACACGTTGACTGTCCGGGACACGCTGACTATGTAAAGAACATGATTACTGGTGCTGCCCAGATGGACGGCGCTATTATTGTAATCGCTGCAACGGATGGTCCAATGGCTCAAACACGTGAGCATATTCTATTGTCTCGTCAGGTGGGTGTTCCATACATCGTTGTTTATATGAACAAAGCGGACATGGTTGACGATGAAGAACTCGTTGAGCTTGTCGAGATGGAGATCCGTGAGCTTCTAACAGAATATGAATTCCCAGGTGATGACACGCCGGTTGTTTTTGGTTCAGCACTAAAAGCACTCGAAGGTGACACATCAGATATCGGTGTTCCTTCAATCATGAAGTTGGTTGATGCATTAGATACTTATATCCCAACGCCAGAGCGTGACACCGATAAGACATTCCTCATGCCAATTGAGGACGTGTTCTCAATCTCAGGTCGTGGAACGGTTGTAACGGGTCGTATCGAGCGTGGTGTTGTCAACGTCGGTGATGAAATCGAAATTGTAGGTATTAAAGATACGCAGTTGACGACTTGTACGGGCGTTGAGATGTTTAGAAAGTTGCTTGACTCAGGTGAAGCAGGTGATAACGTCGGTGTTCTTCTTCGTGGTACCAAGCGTGAAGAAGTTGAGCGTGGTCAAGTACTCGCTAAGAAAGGCACGATCACTCCGCACACTAAGTTTGAAGCTGAAGTCTATATCTTAAGTAAAGAGGAAGGTGGACGTCATACTCCATTCTTCAACAACTATCGTCCACAGTTCTACTTTAGAACAACAGACGTGACCGGCGCAGTTGAGTTGCCATCAGGCACTGAAATGGTCATGCCAGGTGACAACGTGAAGATGACAGTTGAGCTTCTTGCTCCGATTGCAATGGAAGAAGGATTAAGATTTGCAATTAGAGAAGGTGGACGCACAGTTGGTGCTGGTGTCGTCTCGAAGATTACGAATTAAGAATAATTTATAGTGAGTGGTTGCCTTTTAATTAAGGCAATCACTTTTTGGAATTTGATATATAGGCAAGTGGCTCAATTGGTAGAGTAGTGGTCTCCAAAACCATTGGTTGGGGGTTCGAGTCCCTCCTTGCCTGCCAAATTAAAGGATACATGTGGCTAAACAAATAGACAATTTAAAGAGCAGTTCTGATCAATGGAAGACAATCCTGGCAGTTGTTATTGTTGTTGCTGCGCTAGCTTTATATTACATTAATCCACTCAACTTCAATTCATTGACAAAGGTTTTAGTAACCCTTGTTTGGTTTGTTGTTGCTGGAGGTGTTTTTATTAAATCTAGCCAGGGTGATAGGTTTCAGCACTTCTTAAAAGAAACACGCATTGAGCTTAGGAAAGTCGTTTGGCCAACCAGAGAAGAAACCTTTAAAACAACTGGAATCATCATGATTGCGGTCGTTATAGTGGCAATTTTTCTTTGGATTGTGGATGCATTCTTCACTTGGGGTGTTCAGTCAATTTCTGCAATTTAACATTTTTGAGTAAGGGATATTAATGTCTAAAAATTGGTTTGTAATCCACGCTAGAAGCGGCTATGAGGCTAAAGTGAAGTTAGCTATTGAAGAAGCTGTGGCTAGAGAAGGCCTAGAGGATTTGGTAGGTGAAATTTTGATTCCTACTGAGCAGGTAGTTGAGCTCAAGGGTGGAAAGAAAAAAGAGACGGAGCGTAAGTTTTTCCCGGGTTATATGTTGGTAAAGATGGAGCTTACTGAGCCGAGCTGGTTGTTAGTAAAGAACACTAATAATGTTATTGGGTTTATAGGTGGTTCTTCAGGTAAGCCTTCGCCAATAACTCAGAGAGAGGTTGATAGAATTTTTGCTCGTGTTCAGGAAGGTGCAGACAAGCCTAAGCCTAAGGTTGCATTCCAGCCAGGTGAAGAGGTGCTTGTCATTGATGGTCCTTTTAATGAGTTTAATGGAGTTGTTGAAAACGTGAATTATGAAAAAAGTTTACTGACAGT
>CABWZU010000054.1:0-2519 GCA_902510115.1 uncultured Gammaproteobacteria bacterium
CTTTCCGCACATGACAGTTTTTGAAAACATCAGTTTTGGTATCAATCAACTCTCTAAAAAAGAAAGGATAGAAAAAGTAAAAAACCTTTTAGACTTGATCAGTCTTAGTGGTATTGAAAAAAAATATCCTCATCAGTTATCTGGAGGGGAACAACAAAGAGTTTCACTCGCTAGGTCGCTTGCAACCTCTCCAAAGTTATTATTACTTGATGAGCCATTTTCAAGTTTAGATAAATCTAATAGAGATCAACTTGTCAAACAAGTCAGGGAGATTCTGAAAAATGCTGGTGTTACATCAATCCTAGTCACTCATGACGAAACTGAAGCAGAAGTATTTGCAGATAAAGTAGGAATAATTAATAAAAAGCAGTTGCTTATTAAATGAAAATATGTATCATATGCAAATGATATTGATTATCATTTGCAATAATACACATCTTAACTATAACTTTTTTTAAGGAATAAGCAATGTTTAATAAGCGATTGACCGCCAAAGCGGTTCCACTAACTGTCGTTCTTGGATCGGCAATTTTAATTTCATCATCTGCATTTGCAAGGTCAAATCTTTATGCAGATTTTCCTATCACTTTAAAAGATTACTCTGGAAGTGCAACAACATCTGTATCTTATAAAGGTCAGATGGCTAGACATGCTCTTGAGAGTTCACTAAAAAAATTAATTTCAAAGGGCGATATAAGTGCTATGCAGAGTTACTATTCAGGTGATGATGCAAATAGAGCAATTATTGCTCCTGCCACAAAAGGGGATTTTGTTATCAAGCAATCTACTATTGGAGAGCTATCTAATAAAAACTTAAGTGGAAAAACATATAAAGGTTTGGTGCCTGGATGGGTTGGTAGTATGACTGGGCCTGAAGTGGTTGCTTTTATGTTTGAAAAAGCTGCTGAATCTGAGGGTGGTTATGATGCAGCTCATGCTATGGACTATACTCAACTAGTTTCTAAGTTCTTAATGGGAGCAGTGACCTATAACCAAGCAGTTGACAATTATCTTGATGAAAAGCTTGAGGCTGATAACAAACCAAACAATAAGCCTTACAAAGATGGCGCTGCCTATACAGGTAAAGAGCATGTTTGGGATGAAGCGTTTGGTTACTTCGGTGCACCAGCTCATACTTTAACTATTTCAGCTCAAGATGTCTACAATATTGCTAAGCAGAAAGATGCGACAGTCGCAGATTGGAACTATGATGGAAAAGTCGATCTCTATAATGAAATGGCTTTCGGTCATGCTTACTATGCGTCTTCTTTTGATAAGGGCGGTAAGACCACATATCTTCATGACATTGTTGGGGCATATATGGACGGAAGAGACTTGATAACTTCAGTTGATGGTCGCGCATTGAGTGACTCTGAGCGTGATGAGTTAAAAGGTTATGCTCAAACAATTAAAACCAACTGGGAAAAAGTTATCGCTGAGTCAGTATTTAAGTATGCAGGCTCAACATATAAAGACATGATGAAAATTGAAGCGATTCTTGAATCTGGTGGTGACGTATCCAAAGAATGGCGCAACTATTCTAAACACTGGGGTGAGCTTAAAGGTTTTGCTTTAGCTCTTCAAGTTGCTGGGAAAGATATGGGCGCAACATCTGTTAAGCTAAATCGTTTGATTGGTTACAGTCCTCTTCTTTTAGGTAGCACGCAAGTTACTGGAATAGACTCAAATGGAGAGTATGTTCAGAGTGATGCTGAGACATGGGGCGGTTACATGGTCCATATGCTTAAAGTTCAAAACCTAATGGTTGATGAATTTGGGGTGGTTGCAAGATCTAATGACCAAACTGCAGGTTTGTCTGATTTATTTAACTCTCGAAGATAATATTAAGACCCAATAATTAAGTTTTTAAGTTTGTGTGCATTATCAGACTGGTCTTTAAGTCCAAATTTGATGTCTTGATTTTTTTCTGACACTATACAGCTACCGCCAATATTATCCCATATTGCAAGAACCGCGCCAAAGTTACAGTCGTAATGTTTTGGATTGATTGAATGGTGCAATTGATGCTGTGCGGGTGAGACTAGTATCTTTTCTAGCCAACTCCAATAACTCAGATTGACATGTGAATGCCTTAAATTTGACCCTAATGAATGAAATATAACAACAAACACACTTGAGCCAAAAATTTCAATAAGTGACACGCTCTCTGCAAAGAAAAAGAAACAAACTCCAAGGCACAATGAGTGAACAATGACCGCTCTAAGACTAAAAAGAATTGCCTCAATTGGATGAGTTCTAAGAACCGTCAATGGAGTTAGATTAGTAGCAGAATGATGGGCCTTATGAAATCTCCATAATATTGGAACCCGGTGCATTAAACGATGCAAAAAATACCTTGAGAAATCATCAAGAACAAAAAGAACAGTGGTGAATATTATCATTACCATCCATACCGGTATTGATGATGAGGGTCTAGAAAATAGCAAATGCATATTCTCAAAAATAAATACTGTTAGTGCCAGTTGGCCGATTAGTATTGGCGCTAGTATTTTTATAAA
>CABWZU010000055.1:0-2517 GCA_902510115.1 uncultured Gammaproteobacteria bacterium
CAAGCCTTAATGCTTCATCAAAGTCATGAGTAACGAACAGAATGGTCTTATTTAGCACACCCTGAAGCCTTAGAAACTCATCTTGCATCTCTTTACGAATTAACGGATCTAATGCTGAGAAGGGCTCATCTAAGAACCAAATGTCAGGCTCAACAGCCAATGACCTGGCAATACCAACGCGCTGCTGCTGACCTCCAGATAACTCTCTTGGAAAGTAATTCTCACGACCAGTTAAGCCAACAAGGTCAACCATTTCTTTGGCTCTTTGTATGCTGTCTTTTGTGCTATTGCCTTTCACTTGCAATGGGAAGGCAATATTTTCTAATACGGTTTTATGGGGTAATAATGCAAAACTCTGAAACACCATGCCCATCTTGTTGCGACGAAGTCCTATCAACTCCTTATCGCTCATTGAGGTTAAATCTTCACCCTCAATATAAATATTCCCTGCAGTGGCATCGGTTAGTCTTGAAATACAACGAAGCAAGGTCGACTTGCCCGAGCCTGAAAGACCCATAACCACAAGCATCTCGCCCTTTTTAACCTCGAAGGAAGCATTATTAACACCGACCACACAGCCAGCTTTTTGAAATTCTTCAGCTACAACCTTGCCATTGGCATTTTGAAGCATTTTTTCGGCATCTTTGCCAAATATTTTATAAACGGAATCGCATTTAATTACAGGTTGCTGATCAGACATAATATCTTCCTAAATTCTTTGAAACAAATAACTCACTTCAAGTATATATAAAAATACCCCTACCCCCTCATTATTATAAATTAAGAGGGCAAGGGTATTTGACAAACACCCCTTATTCTATTTGAATAAAGAGCGCTCTAGATTAAAGGGTTATTTGGTGAAAGCCTGCCAAATATCCTCGTTATCTCCAAGCCACTTAGCTGCAGCTTCTTCATGAGACATCTTATCAATATCAACGAGAGCGGCCATCTGACCGATCATGCCAGTCGTGAAGTCTATCTTAGTGTATGCCTTATACGCCATTGGATGAGTCTTAGGGAACTTATAGTTCGCCGCTTTCTTCAACCAGCCTCTAGGAGAACCACAGGCCCCGTCGCCACCTTCTGTTTCACGGCAACCATAGAAGTATGGAGGAAACTCTATGAAGTAAAAACCATCACTATCCGTAAAGTTAGGTGTCCAGTTAAATATAATTATCCCTTCACCAGCAGCTTCTGCAGCATCAATAGCGGCCCAAAGGGCGTCTGCACTACCAGTTTGTTTATAAGTGTATTCATCATCTAAACCAAGAGCTCCAATACGGTCTTCAAATAGATTCTTTCCGGTTGCAGCATCAACGTGCCAAGGACCGTCTAAGAAAACACCTTTACCACCAGAATCGGCAGTGGCAAAAACTGATCCACAACCTTTAAGAGCTTCCCAATTTGGAAGTCCAGGACATAGATTTTGCTCTATTACGAAGTTAGGAACGCCCATATCTTCAATAGTCAAGGCAGAATGGGTACCAGCTTCTATTAGACCGCCCTTCTCCATGGCTGTATAGTAAGCGTTGCCAAAGGCTCCTTCCCAAACTTCGTGAGATATAGTAACGTCTCCAAGACGAATCGATTCATATACACCTGAAGAGTCAGCAGGAACGTAAGATACGTTGTTACCCATAGACTCAAAAATACCACCAATCACGTAGGACATAACCACTTGGCTTGACCAGTTGTGAATTGGTATAACGATTGGCTTTGAAGAGTCTGCAACAGCTTGACCTGAAACAGAAGCTAAAGACAACGTTAAAGCAGCTGCAGCTACTTTACTTGTAAACTTATTCATTTACTTCTCCTTTATTTTGTTACATTAAATATTTAATAAACATTTAACAAAAAAATGGCTCCATAGCAAATTCTGCTATAAACCACACTAACATTCTTAGAAATCAATTAGTTTCTAAGATTGTCTCTCCCCCTAAGAAAACTACATTCTAACTCGAGTCTTCTCAGGATCATAAAATGGAAATCTTACTACCTTTGCAGGTAAGCGTTTTTGATGTCCATCTAATTTTCCTACCTCAACTTCAGTACCAATCTCGGATTCTGAAACTGAAATTCTACAAAGCGCAATGTTCTTTTTGAGTATCGGTGAACGCGTTGCACTTGTAATGATTCCTATCTGTTGTTTTCCAATATACACCCCATCTCCATGGAGCGCAACTTCGTTAACATCTAATTCTAACCCAACCAAAACTCTTTGTGGAGAATTCTTGCGAAGAATTAAAGCTTCTTTTCCAGAAAAATCATCCTCTTTAGTTTTAAGAGGAACGGTAAATGAAATGCCCGCTTCAAATGGATCTGTCTGGTCACAGAACTCATATCCAGCAAAGATTAATCCCGCTTCAATTCTCAGCATATCAAGCGCATTTAGGCCTAGAGGGCAAATTTCAAACTCTTCACCAGCCTCTGTAATTGCACTCCAAACTGCTTCACAATCATTAGGATGAGCAAACACTTCATAACCAAGCTCACCAGAGTATCCAGTTCTTGAGACCA
>CABWZU010000056.1:0-2496 GCA_902510115.1 uncultured Gammaproteobacteria bacterium
TTAGTGCTTGGAAATCTAGCCAAAAATTATCAGCAACAAGATCTCTTTTCAATGAATCAAAATAGTCCGTCTCAGATAATAGAGCACAAAAAATCTAATACGATCAGAAATGTAAATAGTAAGTTTAATGAGTCAATCAAATACGCCAGTGAATTGGGTAATAATAAATGGCTTCCAAGGGCTGACTTTAAATCGAATAGGTATACAACTAGCTGGGGGGAGTTATTAATTATTTAAGATTTAAAAATATTTTTAAAATGATAAGTGATATATAATGAATTCAAACTTAAATCCAACGTTGGTTTTAAGATATAACAAAGACGTTTATTTGGGGAATGGCCTAGGTAAGCGTTTTTTTTCGTCAATAAAATTATTTTTAATAGCAGGGAGAAGTTAAATGGTACGTATGTTGGTGACAATTAATATTTCTAAGGGCTGGAAAACTTGGTCAGAAATGGCAAAAGGTCTAGAGCCTCAAATGAATGAACAAGGTGCAAAGATGATTTGGGCTGGAGCAAACCCAGATGAGACAGCTGTCTATGTATTGGCTGAAGCAAAAGACCCATCGTTTGTAAAATCTTTTGGTGAGCGACCTGATATTGTTGAAATTAGAGAGGCAGGTGGCGCGGATGTTTCATCAACAAAGGTTATGACGCAAATAGATGAATATTTTTTAGGATAATACTTTTATATAGAGACAAATTAAAATGACCTCTCTGAGGTCATTTTTTTCAAAATTGCATAAATATCATCATTGTCTATAATAAATTCTTTTTAATAATTAATATTTAAAAATGAAACAACTCGCAATCATTGACGATGATCCAGAAATACGTAAATTATTGGATCAATATCTTACAAAGAATGGTTTTGAGGTTGACGCTTTTAATGATGGAGAGTCTTTTTTAGAGGCGAATGAGACAAAATTTAGTCTGGTTATTTTAGATATTGGTTTACCAGGAATAGATGGTCTGGAAGTATGCAGAAGGATTCGTCAGAATTCAAATATACCAATTATTATGCTTACCGCTGCAAGTGATGATTTAGATCGCATACTGGGGCTTGAGCTTGGGTCGGATGACTATATGGGTAAACCTTTTAACCCAAGGGAGCTTCTTGCAAGAATTAAAGCACTTCTAAGAAGGGCAGAAGTTAAAGAAGAAAATGTAGACAACAATATAGTAATGAATTATGCAGCAAGGTGCGCATTTATAGCTGGTAATCAGCTCGATTTAACTGCAACAGAGTTTGATCTACTTTCGGTCTTTCACAAGCAAATAGGAGTGGTTCTAAGTAGAGATGAAATTGGTGTACTTTTACATGGTAGAAGAGTGGATCCACTAGATCGTTCTATTGATACTATTGTTAGTCGCCTTCGCCATAAGTTGAGTGATCATTTCGAGGGTGAAATTATTCAGAGTGTACGAGGAAAGGGATACGTTCTCCTGTTAAAAAATTGAAATCTACTCAAACTATTTTTAGCTTTTTAGCGCCCAAAACTGTCATCGGCAGAATGACCTCAGTTCTTTTTATTGGTATTCTTGTAGCTCAAGTATTAGGAACATGGCTTTGGGTCGAGCAATTAAAATCATCTGAAAAGGCACGCGTTACAAATATATCAAAAGAATTAGGGTCTCATATTGCACAGGCAGTAGGATTTTTTGAAAAATTACCGAGCCAATATCGTGAGGAAACTCTTAGTCAGCTTCGTCAAAATGGAGGTACTTTTTTAGATTTTGGAGCTGAATTTTTTGTGACATCAAACAATCAGTATGTTGACTTATCTCAAATAGCAAACTCTGAGTTTTCGATACTATTTCGTGAGAATTTGGAGAATTCCTTAAATTCTCAAATTGGAAAAGTTGACGATCTCAATATAAGGTTTGTAAAGTTTAATGATACTAAAACAATGATTCCTAATGCTCCGAGTGAGGGGCTTACAAATAATCAAGTATTAGCCTCACTCTCTCCAATATGGAAAAGTCTGGGTTTGAGTGTTCCAAGTGCTGATAGCCCTGTAGCAATTATTCAATTCAGGTTAACAAATCAAAATGATTGGATGTATTTAGCATCAATCATTCCAAAAGGAGAGCTTTTACTGAGTTTTGATTGGATTAATGGTGAGCGTATCTTTACCTCGATTCTTGTTTCAATAACAATGCTTCTTATAACATTCCTATTTGTACGTTGGCTGGTCTCTCCTCTTCAATTATTAGCAAAACAAGCAGACTTATTAGGAAAGGGGAGATTTCCTAGACAGCTTGAAGAAAAGGGCTCTAAAGAGATTATTGCAACAATTCGAGCCTTCAACTCAATGGCAAGGCGTATTAAAAAGTTTATAGCTGATAGAGAGCGCTCTTTTGCTGCTATCTCTCATGATTTAAGAACTCCCTTAACTAGAGCAAGACTGAGGGTAGAGGGAATTGAAGATGAAAGCATTAAAGAAGATCTAATAGAAGATCTTGAGTATCTTGAAACCATGGTAAAGGGAAGCCT
>CABWZU010000057.1:0-2480 GCA_902510115.1 uncultured Gammaproteobacteria bacterium
ACCTGAATCACAGGTATGCATGAGTCAATTTTTTTATGGGCTATTATTGCGCTAGCACCCAAATCTTCAGCTTGTTTTGTAAAACTATGAGCATCAAAATTTGGTCCCTCAAGTGCAATAAAAAGCTTTCCATTGATTTCTGACCTAGTATCGGTGCAAACACCAGTAAACATTTTGATTTCACTGCTAGTGGATTGACCACCTACAACTTTGGCAATTGTTTGAATATCACTTGAGAGCATCTAACGCTACCTCAATATCACTAAATGGATGAGACTTGGAGCCAATGACTTGAGTTGTTTCATGTCCTTTACCTGCAATAAGTAACGCCTCTTCTTCTCCAAGACTCTGAATGGCTGATCGGATCGCATCACCCCGATCTAAAATGATCTGAACGTCATTTTCAACTTTTGTTCCCGCGAGAATATCATCAATGATGGCCTGAGGGTCTTCACTCCTTGGATTATCATTAGTCAAAATAATGCTATCAGCTCTCTCGCTTGCAATTTTTCCCATCATCTGTCTTTTGCCTTTATCTCTGTCACCACCGCAGCCAAAAATAACTCTAATATTAAATTCAGGATAGTGCTTCTTCAGGGTAGATAGAGCGTTATCAAGTGCATCTGGAGTATGGGCATAGTCTATCCAAATATTACTGTTTGCAAGTTGCTGCATTCTGCCTGGAGGTGGAGAGAGCTTTGCTAGATAAGGAATAATTTGATCGTCATTGAAGCCTATACACTTGACACTATTGTATGCAGCGATAGCATTGGACAGATTGAATTCACCAACCAATGGCAATTCAAAAACATAATCATTTAGCTGACAAATAAAACCATTCTCACTATTTTTATAAAATTCTAGATCATCAATTCCAAAGGTTATTGGCTCTTTGTCGGAAGAGGTATCTAGAAAGTATTGGTGATTCTCATCATCTCTATTAATAATGGCTTTTTTTGAAAAGTTATCCTGAAAAAGCTTGCCTTTAGCCTCTCGATAATTATCCATTGTCTGGTGATAATCTAGATGGTCTTGAGTTAAATTTGTAAAGATACCTTGGCTAAATGAGAGCCCCTCTAGACGACCTTGCATAAGGGCATGTGAGGAAGCTTCAATCACCGCTATATTGACTTTATTACTCGAGTATTCTTCAAGAGTACTATAGATCGAGAAGATATCAGGGGTTGTGTTGATGCTTTTGTTTTCGGTTTTACTCATTCCAAGCGTCCCGATGACACCATTATCTGTCTCCAAGAAATCGAGAAGCTGAGATATATAATGACTCACAGAAGTCTTGCCATTTGTTCCAGTGACTGCAATAAGATCTACATTGTTTACTTTGGTATAGAAGTTTTGCGCAAGCATTGAAAGGTAATTTCGAAGGTTATCTATTCTTATCGTAGGGACATTACAATTAAATTCCTTTCCATCAATTAAAACTGCAACGCAGCCCTTTTCAATAGCATTTTCAATAAACTCTATACCGTGAGTTTTTTCACCCTGTAGAGCAACAAATACATCACCTTTTTTTAGAGTTTTAGTATTGAGTGATAATCCAGAAACACTTAGAGTTAAATCTGTTTTTACAATGTTATTTAGGATGAGTTTAATATCCATTAGAAGTCCAACCTATCAATGACTAATTTTTTAAAATAATTTTGCCTGAATCAGGGTATTCATATTGAAAGCGCCAACAATATTATTATTTGAGTCAACAACTGGCATTGAGTTAAGACTGTATTTTTCCATCATTTGCATTGCCATTGATGCAGGCTCTTGAGGCTCAATAGATTTACAATCTTTGGTCATAACATCTTCGATGGTTAGCTTTTGAAATTCCGTATTGGATTCAAGAGTCCTTCTCAAATCTCCATCAGTAAAGATGCCTGCTAGCTTTCCATTTTCAGTAACGAGCACCATTCCAAGACCTTTTTCACTCATGACTAAGAGGCTGTCAATGAGAAGTGTATCTTTGAGAACTATCGGAATATCTTCTCCTGATTGCATGATGCTTGAGACAAGCGTAAGTAGTCTTCTCCCAAGTGAGCCAGAAGGATGTGACATAGCAAAGTCTTCTGGTGTGAAATTGTTTGCATTGATAAGTGAGACAGCGATTGCATCACCCATTGCTAAAGCTGCTGTAGTGCTCGATGTTGGTGCTAAATTATTAGGGCAGGCTTCTTTGTCAACACTAACATCCAAATGAAAATCACTTGACTTTGCGATAGAAGATTTAACATTACCTGTCAAGCTTATGATGGGCACATTCATTCTTTTGATGCCTGGAAGCAGGGCCAGAATTTCATCAGCTTCACCGGAATAGGAAATCATGATAGCAACATCATCCCTAGTTACCATTCCAAGATCGCCGTGACCAGCTTCACCTGGATGTAAGAAGAAAGAGGGAGTTCCAGTTGATGCCATCGTAGACGAGATTTTTTTAGCAACATGGCCCGATTTACCCATCCCAATAAGAACAA
>CABWZU010000058.1:0-2353 GCA_902510115.1 uncultured Gammaproteobacteria bacterium
AGATTGATGGTTTGGCTGGAGAAAAAATGTTAGAAGCTGGTTGTAATAGGCTTTGGAGTATGAGTGAAGTCAATGTAATGGGCCTTAGTGAAGTTTTAAGAAAGTTACCATCCATCTTAAAACTAAGAAAACGAATGTCAAAGCACTATCTTGAAAATAAGCCCGATATTTTTATAGGTGTTGATTCTCCAGACTTTAATTTTAAATTGGAGCGAATATTCAAAAATAAAGGTATTAAGACAATTCATTTTATTAGTCCTTCAGTTTGGGCCTGGCGATCTAAAAGAATAAAAAAAATCAAACAATCCACAGACTTAATTCTATGTTTGTTTCCTTTTGAAGTCGATTTTTACAGAGAACATAGTCAAAAAGCAGTGTTTGTTGGACACCCTTTAGCTGAAATCTTGAAGCCCCGAAAAAACTTTAAGCTAAATAAAATGGTTCTCTTATTGCCCGGCTCAAGAGAATCTGAGATAAAGTATCTGTTGCCAGAATTATTGAAAGCAGTTGAATTAATGAAAGCAAAAGATGACACTCTCATTTTTAATATATCTCTTGCAAATGATCATCAATTAAACTGGGTTAATGAAAGAATTAAAGGACTAGATATTGCTCTATCTGTCGGAGATGCGCACAAAAAAATTAGTAATTCAGATCTAGTGCTTGTCGCATCAGGAACTGCAGCTCTTGAGGTTGGATTATTAGCGGTTCCAATGGTAGTTGTCTATAAACTTTCTTTTTTGAGCTATCAGATTGCAAGCCGCTTGCTTCACACTAATGAAATATCACTTCCTAATAAAATCTTAGGCGGAAAGATTGTTCCAGAATTAATACAAGATGATGCGAATGGTCAAAATATTTCTGAACATGCAATGACATTATTAGAGTCTGATAACACTCAGCTTGTTAATGAGTTAGCAAAGATCCATAGTTTGTTAAATCAAGATTCCAGTTCACAATCTGCTAAAGCAGTTATTGATTTTATAAATGAATAGTGAAGCTTTACAAATTGTTGAATTAGCTATCTCAGAAGATGTTGGAGGAGAAGATGTAACTTCAGCTTTACTAGAAAACAAGTTGATTGATGCCGAGATAGTTTGTAGAGAAGACGCAGTTATATGCGGTATTGAATTTGTGAATCTTTGTTTTAACTCAATTGATCCCAAAACCCAAATTAATTGGAATGTCAGAGACGGTTCAATTGTTAGCTCTGGTGAAATTTTATGTCGAATTAGTGGCCATGCAAAAGCAATTGTTACTGCTGAGAGAGTCGCGTTAAATTTTTTACAAATCCTGAGTTCTACTTCTACTAAAACTGCTGAATTAGTTCAATTAATTAGTGGCACAAAAACAAAATTACTTGACACAAGAAAAACAATCCCTGGACTTAGAAAGGCTCAAAAGTATGCTGTTAAGTGCGGTGGTGGCCTTAATCATAGGATGGGCTTATATGATTGCATTATGTTAAAGGAGAACCATATTTTAGCAATTGACTCTCTTGAAGATTCAATCAAAAATGCTGTTAGAAAATTTCCTAAAACTCCTGTTATTGTTGAAGTTGAGTCCCTTGAAGAACTTCAATCTGCTCTCTCAATGAAAGATATTACTCGTATTTTATGTGATAACTTTTCAATCAAAGAGCTCATAGAGGCGGTTAAGATTTCAAGAGGTTTATATCCTATTGAGGCGTCTGGAGGAATTACTGAAGCCAACATTGTAGACTACGCCCAAACAGGCGTAGACTATATTTCGATTGGCTCTATTACTAAAGATATTAGGTCAATAGATCTTTCTTTAAGATTTTTATCCTAGGCAAGAGCTCTAAATGAAGGACTAATAATATCTTTAGTTAAATTATATTTCAATGCTTTATTGTCAAGATCAACCACTTTTCCACCAGCACCTTCAAGTATAAATACACCTGCTGCAGTATCCCATTCAGAGCAGCGCCCAAATTTTGGGTAATAATGGTAGATTCCTTCTGCGATAAGGCAAAACTTAAGTGCACTTCCAAGTTTAAAAGTTTCAAAATTTGTTTTTAGTTTTAGATGCTCTTTAAGTCCCTTATTATTATTTGAATATCTTCCAATGACTATTTTTTCCCATCTTTTAGGTTTTGATGTAACAATTTTAACTGCTTCTCTATTTATAACTTTAATTGAAGATTCCCGAGCTAATCTATAGTAGTGCACTTTATTAAAAGGAGAATAAATTAATCCAAAAGTTGGATAGTTTTTTTTAATTAGCGCAACGCTGATACAAAAGTCTGGAGATCCGTCTATAAAGTCTCGAGTTCCATCCAAAGGATCAATTAACCAGTATTCATTCCAAGACTTTCTAACTGAAAATGGAA
>CABWZU010000059.1:0-2226 GCA_902510115.1 uncultured Gammaproteobacteria bacterium
AGATTACCCAGGAGGAAGCGTTCCTGATCCCTATTATAAAGGGAAATTTGATGAAGTCTTCAAAATGGTCCACTCGGCCTGTTTATCTTTTTTTGAAAGTATCGAAAAAAAGACCAATATTCATTGACATCGTAGATACCACCAAAGTATAATTGCCGGCTTTATTCACCCCAAAGTGGGCGAAGAATTAAATATATTGGAGTATTACTACATGTCAACGATTAACCAATTGGTAAGAAAGCCAAGAAGTAAGAAGATTGTTAAAACTGGTGTTCCAGCTTTAGATAGTTGCCCGCAAAAACGTGGTGTTTGCACTCGTGTATATACTACAACGCCTAAGAAGCCAAACTCTGCACTTAGAAAAGTAGCCCGTGTAAGGCTAACGAATTCTGCAGAAGTGACTACTTATATAGGTGGTGAGGGTCATAACTTACAAGAGCACTCAGTGATTTTAATACGTGGTGGTCGTGTAAAGGATTTGCCAGGTGTTCGTTACCACACGGTTCGTGGCGCTCTAGATACAACTGGTGTTGATGGAAGAATGCAAGGCCGTTCTAAATACGGCACGAAAAAACCTAAAAAATAATTAAAAGAGAATACTAATATGAGAAGAAGAGCCGCACCGAAAAGACAAATATTACCTGATCCTAAGTACGGCGATCTCGTACTAGCTAAATTTGTAAACATTCTAATGCTTGATGGTAAGAAATCCGTTGCAGAAAAGATCGTTTATGATGCATTGGATACTATTGAATCTAAAGGTAATGCTGAGCCAATTGAAACTTTTAAGAAAGCTCTAGATAATATAGGTCCTCAAGTAGAAATTAAGTCTCGTCGAGTTGGTGGCTCAACTTACCAAGTTCCAGTTGAGGTTAGGTCAGATCGCAAGATCGCTCTAGCAATGCGTTGGATTATTGAAGCTTCTAGAAAGCGTGGTGAGAAAGGAATGAAGCTTAGATTGGCAGGAGAGGTACTTGATGCAGTCCAGAATCGCGGTACTGCATTCAAAAAGAAAGAAGACACTCACAGAATGGCTGAAGCAAACAAAGCTTTCGCTCATTTCCGCTGGTAATTTAAGGACTGAATCATGGCTAGAACCACACCCATTAATCGTTATCGTAACGTCGGAATCATGGCACATATTGATGCTGGTAAAACAACAACAACTGAACGTATCCTTCTATATACAGGCCGTACTCACAAGATTGGTGAAGTGCATGATGGTAGTGCAACAATGGACTGGATGGAGCAAGAGCAGGAGAGAGGTATTACGATTACTTCGGCTGCTACAACTTGTTTTTGGAAGGGCATGGACGGTCAGTTCGAAGATCACCGTGTCAATATTATTGACACCCCAGGACACGTTGACTTCACGATTGAAGTTGAGAGATCCCTTAAAGTATTAGACGGCGCTTGCGCCGTTTTTTGTGCTGTTGGAGGTGTAGAACCTCAGTCAGAGACAGTGTGGAGACAAGCTAATAAGTACAATGTTCCAAGAATCGGTTTTGTTAATAAGATGGACAGAGCTGGAGCAGATTTCCTAAGAGTTGTTGATCAAGTTAAGTCGCGACTAGGAGCGAATCCTGTACCTATGCAAATTGCTATTGGTGCAGAGGATGCTTTTGAGGGCGTTGTAGACCTTATTAGAATGAAAGCAATATTCTGGAATGAGGCGGATCAAGGTGCAACTTATGAAGTCAAGGATATTCCTACAGAGCTTCAGGGGCTTGCTGATGAAAAGCGTGAATTCATGATTGAGTCTGCTGCTGAAGCAAACGAAGAATTAATGGAAAAATATCTTGAGGAAGGTACTCTGTCTGATGACGAAATTAAGGAAGGCATTCGTATACAGACAATTGGGAATGAAATTATTCCAATGTTTTGTCCTACTAATGCAATTGCCATTTTCTTAATCCTTTCTGTTCTATTTAGTTAAGTTGGATTTTTACATCTACACCGGCAGCAAGATCTAACTTCATTAATGCATCTACCGTTTTATCAGTTGGACTAATAACATCCATCAACCTAACATAAGTTTTTAACTCATATTGATCTCTAGCATCTTTATTTACATGCGGAGAGGTCAACACTGTAAAGCGTTCTTTCTTTGTAGGCAAAGGGATAGGACCCCTTACACTAGCGCCTGTACGCTTAGCTGTCTCTACAATCTCTACGGCTGATTTATCGATTAAACGATGATCAAATGCCTTTAATTTAATTCTAATA
>CABWZU010000060.1:0-2140 GCA_902510115.1 uncultured Gammaproteobacteria bacterium
AGTTACGCCTTGAATTCTGCTTGCCTGGCCTATTGTTTCGGGCTTAAACTGATTCAGCTTTTGTCTCACTTCATTTGATAGTGCTTTAATTTCGTTATAGTCAATATTTGAAGAGAGCTTTGTATTTTCATTTTTACGATATTTTTCAATTTCGTCTAACTGTCTTTTAATATAGCCCTCGTACTTAATTTGGTTCTCCACTTGCTCAATAATCAATTTATCCTCTAAAAATGGCTTAGCCTTTTCAATCTTGCTTAGCAATTTGTAGTTGATATTTGGTCTTTTAAGCAAAGCTTCAAGACTATATTCATGATTTAATTTTATTCCCAGAACCTCTTCTGCTTGACTGTCATCAGATTGAATCCAAAAAGACTTTAACCGTTTCTTTTCATTGGCTACTTGCTCATACTTCCCATTAAAAGCCTGCCAGCGAAGGTCATCGATAAGCCCTAAATCTCTAGCCTGGGGCGTTAATCTCTCATCTGCATTGTCTTCTCTAAGCAATAGTCTGTATTCTGCCCTTGAGGTAAACATTCTATATGGCTCTGTTGCTCCTTTGGTCGTTAAGTCATCAACCATGACTCCAATATAGGACTCATCTCTCTTAGGAATCCATGCATTCTTTTCTTGAACCTGGAGAGCAGCGTTTATTCCTGCAAGCAATCCTTGGGCTGCGGCCTCTTCATATCCCGTTGTTCCATTAATTTGTCCTGCAAAGAATAAACCAGATATTTTCTTGACTTCTAATGTCTGTTTTAAACCCCTTGGATCAAAAAAATCGTATTCAATTGCGTATCCAGGGCGGATTATCTTGGCATTTTCAAAACCCTTAATTGAGTTCACAAACTCTTCTTGAACCTCGTAGGGCAATGAAGTCGAGATGCCATTTGGATAAACTTCGTGAGTAGTTAAACCCTCAGGCTCAACAAATATTTGATGAGAATCCCGTTCAGCAAACCTAACAACTTTATCCTCTATTGATGGGCAATATCTTGGACCAACACCTTCAATTTTGCCACTAAAAAGGGGTGAGTCTTTCAACCCATTACTAATGAATTCGTGGGTTTTTGAGTTTGTATGGGTAATAAAACAAGGTATCTGTTCAGGATGATCGGTTACTTTGCCTAAAAAAGAAAAACTAGGTAATGGATTATCGCCCTCTTGTTTTTGAAGAACATTAAAATTAATGGTTCTTCCATCGAGTCTTGGTGGAGTTCCTGTTTTAAGCCTCCCAACTCCCAAATCATAGGATCTTAATCTCTTAGATAAGATATTAGCAGGGGCATCTCCTGCCCTGCCGCCTTGATAGTTTTGTTGACCAATATGAATTATTCCGCCTAAAAATGTACCTGAGGTAAGAATCACTTTATCTGCAAAAAACTCAAGTCCCATTTGAGTGATTACACCTTTCACTCGATTATTTTCAAGAATTAAATCATCGACTGGTTGCTGAAAGATTGTTAAATTTTCTTGATTTTCAACTATCTCCCTGATGCGGGCTTTATAAAGTAGTCTGTCTGCTTGAGCTCTAGTGGCCCTAACTGCTGGTCCTTTTGATGCATTTAGAGTTCTAAACTGAATACCTGATAAATCGATTGCATGCGCCATTGAACCGCCCATGGCATCAATCTCTTTTACAAGATGTCCTTTGCCTATTCCACCAATAGCTGGATTACAACTCATCTGACCAATAGTCTCTATATTGTGAGTGATCAACAACGTATCTACGCCCATTCTCGCTGAAGCAAGTGCAGCCTCAGTCCCAGCATGACCGCCTCCAACAACAATGACTGGATAATATTTACTTTGTTTCATTCTCAATACAAATCTCAATAAAAAAGGGCCCGATAAATCGGACCCTCAATTATACGCCTTAAGGCTAAGACTTGATAAATTTAGTCATCGATAGAGTTCTAAGCAATATTAATACTTATAACCCGCCTCAAATAAAGTCTCTTGAGATGAAGGCTGAGAGCCTGCAACGTAGTCTCCTGTTGAGGCTTCTGAATTAGCTTGACATCTTGCCAATAAAGCTTGCTGACCGGCTGCAATATTCTCTCCTTTCCAGGCTTGTAAACACGATTGTTGCAGTGCTCTTCCATAAGAGAATGTCAAACTAGTAGCGCTCTTATGCTCTATG
>CABWZU010000061.1:0-2088 GCA_902510115.1 uncultured Gammaproteobacteria bacterium
AGCCAGATCTCTCTCTGGAATGAGCGCATCACCAGGACTTAAGAGTCCCTCTTGAATGGCATTATTAAGTGAGCGAGATAATTGTTTATATAAAGATTCAGAACTATCACTTGATGGCTTTAAAAAATCAATCAAATTGTCAGTAGTAGTCATAATCTCTTAGGTTTAAAAATTTAAATTATTTAAAATTGGTATTTAATTGGTATTATTATAACCTCATTATTTTTAGGTAGTCAATCTTTATAAAAATATTAAAATTCAATAATAATAAATCAAAACAATATATATTAAAGCCACAATATCCGTTCTAGCGCTTTTAAATCGAGTTTTATAGCCATAAAAAATCAAGAATTTATTTTTTTTGAATATTTAATTTGTTTTTTAATAAATACCTGTTATATAATACCATTATATGACCAATTTTAAATAAACTATTTACTTATGAATACTGATAAATAGTCTAATTTAGGTATTGAGAACTGAGAACTAAGGATGAGTACAACAGATTTTGTAATTAAAACATCAATTGATTCAGAGAATTTTTTCTGTTCAAAGCTCATTAATAATTCGCATGAATCAATTGAAAGTTTTAGGTTTTGCTTTAGCGTGCTTGCGCCTGTCAAGGTAATTGAAAACTGCGTTTTACATACGAGTTCTGGTGGATATGCTGAGTTGAAACCAAATAAGGGTTTTGTTTTAAAGCCTGGCGAAGAATGGGACTTTAGTTTTGCTTATGAAGAATCTAGACATAAGCCGATGAATCATAGATGGTCTCCTCAAGGCTGTTTCATAAAAACAGACAATGAGAAAATACTCAATTTAAATGTTATTGATCTAGACTTAGAAAGAATCTCCTCCGTGGCACCAATTCCCCATATTTCGGGAGATAAATTAAATTATGAATTACTGCGATTGGTGCCACACCCTAATTCATGGACTCCGAATGCAGGAGTATGCAACTTATGTCCACCAATTAATGTTTACTTTGATGACAACCCAATAATTCAAAGTGCATATGAGTCTGCTAGTCAGCTTGGACATCGCTTAAATCTTAATTTATTTCCTGAAAAAATAAATTATGAGAACAAAGAAGCAAACACCTCAATAAAGTTTAAACACCTTGATTCTCTTGAAGAATCCTCATATCAAATTACCATCACAAGTGATGTCGTTGAAATTTCAGCGGGTGATGAAACTGGTCTTTATTATGGCCTTATCTCTCTAATGCAGCTGGCACAGACTTATAATCAATTAGTCCCATGTGGAACAATAGTTGATAAGCCACGTTTTCGTTGGAGGGGTCAGCACTTAGATACGGTTAGGCACTTTTATTCTGTAGAGAGTATATTGAAGCTTTTGGATTTAATGAGCCTATTTAAGCTCAACAAGTTTCATTGGCATGGAACAGATGATGAAGCATTCCGATTTAAATTAGATGATGAGTATGATATTGCTAGCTCAACTTCTGTAAGGGGGGAAGGTCAGCTAGTGCCGCCTGTATTTGGCTCTGGACCAGGACCGTCTGGGTGTTCTTATAGCTTGGCAGAGATTAAGAGAATTATCGATAGATCATCAAATAACTATATAGAGGTAATGCCTGAGTTTGATTTACCAGGACATAATATGTCTCTAGTTAAACTCTATCCAAGTATGCGTGATCCAGAAGATCAGAGTTTTGAAGTTTCAGTCCAGGGGTACTCTGAAAACACATTAAACCCTGCAATGCCAGATACCTCTGCAATTGTAGAAAACGTAATTGATGATCTCTGCAGAGTATTTCCAGGTGAATATATTCATTTGGGGGCTGATGAGATTGCACCTGAGGCATGGAGCAAATCTCCTAAAATTGATGCCCTTAAAACTAAACATAATCTCAAAAATAGTAAAGATGTAGCATCCTGGTTTATTAATAAACTTTCAAAGCGAGTTGAATACAATAATAAAAAAACCGCAGCTTGGCAAGAGGCTGAGGATGGGCAACACCATGATGAAAAGGCAGATAAGTTATTATTTTCTTGGCAGAATCTAGAATCTGGGTTTAGCCTAGCAAGACAAGGCTACAAAGTTGTTTTGTGTCCAGCTGAGTAC